>DATNPS010000129.1:0-7687 GCA_036703095.1 Crinalium sp.
ATAAGATTTTGAATTTTGCGCCGCCTTCGGCGGCGCAAAATTCAAAATCTTATCCCCAACCTTTTAGCGGTATAGGGAGTAAATTAAGTTTCAGGTTTGATTAAACTCACCATCCTATCCCAGTTGACCCACCCAAATATCAACATCAATGGCTAGCTTTTGTCCCAGCCCCAACAGTTGGCGAACATGTTCCATTGTGATAGCGGGTTCTGCTTTAGTGGCTGCTTGAGCGGCCCCGCTGGTGGGGCTAGGGTAAGCCGGGTTGGGACGCTGTTGTAACCTGGCAAGCTGGGGCAGGATGTGAATGTGCAGGCTCTTGAGATACAGCTCTTGAGCATGGGCTAACGACATGCCTAAACGCAGCTCGTTCCCCAGATCAATCAGCCGCTTCACCCACTGAATGTTGAACTGAATCGTATTTGAATCGAGATTATGCAGCAAGGTCCAGAGCGATCGCGCCACGAGTCGCTCCAAAATCTGCCGCATCTGCGGCTGCTTGAACTGGCAGCGGAGATAATTGGCTTCAGCGGCGATCGCCTCCAGTTCAGATAGGTGACTCAGGCACAATTGAGGGTTGCTGAAGGGAAAATCGCTGGTTTCGCGTTCTAGTGCCTGTAGTGAGACTAACGCCCGATGCCCGATCGCAATCTCGGCAGCGACCTGGAGTTCCTGAGGAACATCCAGTTCATCTCGATGAAACGCCATCAGGACACCATAGTTATCGCGATAGACCTGCAAGTAAAGCTGATCCAAGCGGGTTAAGGTTTCCTGGCTCAGCAGGCTCATAATCCGCTGCCGCTCTTCGGCAAACAGGCTTTGCAGATTGTAGGACTGATCCCCAAAAATCCGGCTCATGGATAGAATTACCTGTGCCGCGCTGCCCAGTTTGAAGGCATCAAACAACGCCTCTTTGGTCTGGGAGTAAGCCCGTCGCCCTTCAAAGGGCTGGATGCAGCAATGAAAATCCCAACCCCCCAGGTGCAGAACGGCAAACGTGAGATGAGCGCTTTCCCGCGTGATGTCAGACGTCAACTGAAGCTGACCTACCGCGAGAGTGAGCGATCCCAGCCGTCGCAACTGATAATCTGCCTGATGCGCAGTGTAGCAATACACCCGATCTTCGGCTGAGTAGGAGGTAAATAGGGAACTGATGGCATAGTGTGCCGCTACCTGATTGAGCGTGATTTGAGCAGGAACAACCAGTTGACGATACACCTCAGCCCCGGTTTGAAACAGGTCTACATTACTGGGGATCGCGGCTAATCGCTTGATAAAGGCCTTTTCGAGCTGAATTCCAGCTACATCACCTGCCAGTTCCAGCGCACGAGCGGCATAGCGGAGAATTTGCGTGCCCTCTGGACGAGACACCTCCTCAAAAAACCAGCCACAGCTGGTGTACATCAGCATGGCGTGACGCTGCATTTCGAGCAGCCGCAAGGCATCAATCTTCTCGACGGCACTGAGTTTGTGAGATTGATGATGAGCGAGAAATTGGTTGATGGTGCTGGGAGAGCGATCGAGCACAACCTGGATATATTCATCTCGCGTCTGCCAGGGATTCTGGAAGAATTTTTTGCCAGAGTCCTCAAACACTTTAATTAGTTGATCCCGCAACCAATCCAGGGCATCTCGCAGGGGACGCCGCCACTTCTGATGCCACAGACCGCCGCCACCGCAGCCGCAGTCATCCTGCCAGCGGTTCACGCCATGCGAACAGCTCCAGGCCGTGACGGGTTTAAGTTCAACTTCCCAGGTGGGTGGGTTAACGCTGAGATAGTGCGCAAAGTTGGTAACTGTCCAGCCGCGTCTGGGGAATTCATTGGTGAACGCGTAAGCCAACGCTTTTTCGGTACCACCTTTGTGATGCCCAAAGGTTTCCCCATCCGTCGCCACCGAAATGAGCTGAGAGGGACGATGATCCCCACGCACAGCCTGTCCAATGCGCCCTGCAAAATGTTGAGAGCTGCTCAGGACATCGTTAAACCCCATGTCGCGTGAGATGGGGCCGTCGTAGAAGAAGATATCGATGTAGTCTTTGGTGCGATCGCCCCCCGGCAAGAAACAGCGATAGGGCTGGATGGGATCAATCTGGCTCCCTCCAACTTCTATCCATTGGGGATCAGTTGCTCCATCGGTCAACGGACGGCATCGCTGAGCTTGAGACGGTGCGAGGACAATGAAGCGGATTCCTTCGTTCACTAACACCTTCAACGTGGTGTAATCAACCGCAGTTTCCGCCAGCCACATTCCTTCGGGAGCACGGCCAAATCGTTTCTGGAAGTCTGCTTTACCCCAACGAATTTGTGTGTATTTGTCTCGCTCATTGGCAAGGGGCAAAATGATGTGGTTATAGACCTGGGCGATCGCATTTCCGTGACCATTCAACCGCTCACAGCTTTTGCGATCGGCATCCAGAATGCGCTGATAGGTTTCCAGGTCATAGTGCTCCAGCCAGCTCATCAGCGTGGGGCCGATGTTGAAACTGAGGTATTCAAAGTTATTGACGATCCCCACGAGATCGCCGTGCTCATTCAGAATGCGGGCAAAAGCATTGGGCCGATAACATTCGTGATGAATTCGTTCGTTCCAATCATGGAAGGGAGATGCGCTGGGCTGACGTTCGATCGCATTCAGGTAAGGATTTTCGCGCGGCGGTTGATAGAAATGGCCGTGTACTGTGACGTAAACCCCTGCTGCAACTGCGATGGGATCAGACACCTGAGAGGCGGGGATCAAACTCGATCGAGTATCCGTTGTGCTGGGATCAACTATTGATGTACTCCCCTGAACCGGACGGAGTGTAGACGTAGCGGATGCCGTCGGAGAGTCTAGTGGATCGGGAAGAATGGTCATGCAGGTAGGATTCCGTTTGGAGAAAGGTGAGGAGCATGCGGGTTGCATCGACGCCAGTCTTGAAAGACTAACTAAGATGCAATCAAAGAAGATGCAATTTTCTTAATACTGAATAGAAATCAAAATGCTGAATGGGGATCAATTTGAGTTGAAATGATCTCAGATGGATTTTGAAAGCACAGAATAATTAGTCCATGCAAAAAGTTCTCTGTTCTGCACAATAGCCTAAATTTGAAATAAGGAAAATCCGTCGAATCGCTCAGCCTATCTCATTCGGAAGATATAGCTACGAAGAAATCACGATGGGGATCACAGGCTAGAGCGGGTTGACTGTTTCAATGCGTAATCATCTTAAACAATGATTAAATTTCTGTTCTTTAAACTAAAGCTGAGCCTAAATAGCCGCATCAGGAAATTAATATTTTGAAATAAGATTTTGCGTTTTTTGATGTTTTCAGAAACATGCGTTTAGGATTTATTCTTAGGGCTGCTCATGCTACAGAACCATTTTCGTGAGAAGAATGGCGTGATCCCCACGTTTGTAAGGGCGATCGCCTAAACTGAGATGTATGTCAATCATCACCGTCGAAGACCTCAGCAAGGTTTATCCTGTTGCAGTGAAGGAGCCTGGTCTAAAAGGAACGCTGCTCCACTTCCTGCGCCGCACCTACCGCCAAGTGCCAGCCGTTCAAAATGTATCCTTCAGCATTGACGCCGGAGAAATTGTTGGGTTCCTGGGGCCAAATGGAGCCGGAAAAACGACTACTTTAAAGATGCTGACCGGGCTGATCCACCCCTCCAGTGGGCAGGTAACCGTGGCGGGACATGTACCATTCCAGCGAGACGCCGCATTTTTGCAAAAAATCACGCTGGTGATGGGACAAAAGCAGCAGCTGATCTGGGATTTGCCTGCCCTGGACTCGCTCAGAATCAACGCCGCAGTTTATGGTATTCCCGATCGCGAGTTTCGCTATCGCCTGGACGAACTCACCGACATGCTGGCTCTGCACGAAAAGCTAAATCAGCCAGTTCGTAAGCTGTCGCTAGGGGAGCGCATGAAAGCCGAGCTGTTGGCGGCGCTGATTCATAGGCCCAAAGTGCTGTTTTTAGATGAACCAACCCTTGGCCTGGATGTAAACGCACAGGTGAGCGTGCGGGAGTTTTTGCGGGAATACAATCAGCGCTATCAGGCGACCGTGCTGTTGACCAGTCATTACATGGCCGATATCACCGCATTGTGCAATCGGGTGCTGATGATTCACCGGGGACAACTCATCTATGACGGCAGTTTAGAAGGATTGCTCGATCGCTTTGCGCCTTGTCGTGAAATTACGGTGGAGCTGGCTCAGGTGCGATCGCCCGCTGACCTCAAAGCTTATGGTGAACTAGAGTCTGTAGATGGCCGCATGGTTCGCTTTATTGTGCCGCAAGAAGCGTTACCTCAAACGCTGTCACGCATTCTGAATAATTTAGACGTAGTAGACATGACGGTGACTGATCCCCCGGTGGAAGAGGTGATTGGACGGGTGTTTCAGGCGGGAGTGGTGTCATGAGGCGGCCTATTCGGGAAACCCTCCGCAAAGCTGGAACGCTGATCTCGGTGTACTACGCCTACATGGTGGAATATCGGGCAGAACTTTTGTTTTGGGTGCTGTCGGGTACACTGCCTCTAATTCTGATGGGTGTCTGGGTAGAAGCGTCGCAGCAGGGAAAATTTGGTCTATCGCCGCTCGACTTTATTCGATATTTTCTGGCTGTGTTTGTGGTGCGCCAGTTTAGCGTAGTGTGGGTGATCTGGGATTTTGAGCGAGAGATCGTGGAGGGTAAATTATCGCTACGCCTCCTACAGCCTCTTGATCCCGGATGGCATCACTTCGCTTCCCACTTTGCCGAACGGTTTGCCCGTTTACCGTTTGCTTTTATCCTGATCGGCCTGTTTTTCGTGCTGTATCCTCAGGCCATCTGGATTCCTAGCATTCCGACGTTACTGCTGTCTGTTCTGCTAATTTCCCTGGCATTTACGCTGCGGTTTATCATCCAGTACACCTTCGCTATGTTTGCCTTCTGGACAGAGCGAGCCAGCGCACTCGAACAGTTTTTCTTTCTGTTCTACCTGTTTCTCTCCGGCATGATTGCCCCTCTGGAACTGTTTCCGCCTGTCGTGCGGCAGATTGTGGAATGGACGCCTTTTCCCTACATGATTAATTTTCCGGCCAGCGTTCTGGTCGGCTTACCCGTTGACATCGGGAAAGGGCTAGCTGTGACGTTAGGTTGGATTGTGCTGTCCTTTGGACTCAATCGCTGGCTGTGGCATAAAGGTCTGAAGCAATATTCCGGAATGGGGGCTTAGAGCCTTCAGACACCGGGCGTCTTTTGGTGTGCCTTATTCCGGGATGGGGGCTTAGAGCCTTCAGACACCGGGTGTCTTTTGGTGTGCCTTGCAATAACGTGAATTCGACGAATGCGCAAAAAGTTGCCCCGCGCATTGCGCGGGGCAACTTTTTGCGCCATTTCAGCCGCACGTCGCGCGGCTGAAATGGCGCAATCGAATTCGTGTTGCAATAATGTTGCAATCTGACAGAAGACACCCGGTGTCTGGTGCCGATCAGCTTACGAGGGCAGGGGTGGGCTGTTCCCAGCGGCCAACGGCGTTACCAATAACGGAAAGTTCTAACATAAGGCGATCGAACCGATCCGGCGTTAGCGATTGGGGGCCATCCGATAGGGCTTTGGCAGGATTAGGGTGTACCTCAATCATGAGGGAGTCAGTACCTGCGGCGATCGCTGCCATTGCCATGGAAGGCACATATTCAGCCCGTCCGGTGCCGTGACTAGGGTCAATCATGATGGGTAAGTGAGTGAGCGATCGCAACACGGGGATCACGGACAGATCAAGGGTATTGCGGGCATATTGGCGATCGAACGTGCGAATGCCCCGCTCACACAAAATGACGTTTGGGTTGCCCGCTGCCAGGATATATTCAGCGGCCATCAGCCATTCCTCGATCGTGGCCGACATGCCTCGCTTCAGGAGGACTGGTTTATCCTGTGCGCCTACTTTCTTCAGTAGAGAGAAATTTTGCATATTGCGAGCGCCAACCTGAACCACATCGGCAATTTCAGTAATCTTGTCCAGGTCAGCGGCATCCATCACTTCGGTAATGATCCCCAACCCGGTTGCAGCACGAGCCGCCGCGAGCAGTTCTAACGCGCTTTCGCCATGTCCCTGGAACGCGTAGGGTGAGGTGCGCGGTTTGTAAGCACCACCCCGCAAGAAATGAGCACCTGCGGCTTTGACGCGACGGGCGGTTTCAACAATCATCTCTTCGTTTTCAACCGAGCAAGGGCCAGCGACGACGGCAATGGGACTGTGTTCACCGACGGTAATGGGGCCGTTGGGCGTTGCGATGATCACTTCGCTGGCTTCCCCGTTACGATATTCTCGGCTGACTCGCTTGAATGGCTTTTCTACCCGCAAGACTTGCTCGATCCAGGAGCTAGAATCCTGAATTTGCAGGGCATCCAGATCGACCGTATCGCCCACCAGACCAATGACAGTTTTATGCTTGCCGATAATCTTTTCGGGAACCAATCCCCAGGCTTGAAATTCGTCGCTCAAGCGTTCAACTTCGGCTTCTGGAGTGCCGATTTTCATAACGACAATCATAAATTAACGTCCTTGTTATGGTGATGGATGTGGATCAGAATATTGATTCATTAAAACCCAAAAATCGAGTATGGGAAGCACCGCTTGAGGGTGCTTCCCATACTCGATTTTTGTACTGACGAGACTTAAGACTTTTTATCTGGCGATCGCCACGTTTCTCTCATCCGCCCAAAGTTGGTGGTGAATTCTGCCCAGCCTAATGTGCTACCGGGATGTTCTTCATCCCAGGAGGCCGACAAAACACCATAGGTCAAACCCAAAACGCCCAGACCAAAGAAGCCCATGCTAACCAGCACGACAGCGACATTGGGAAGATTGACCAGTTCTTTGGTGACTAAAAAGTAGCTGACAAAGAAGGTAGACATTCCCAAGAAAGTTGGAATGCCACAAAAGAGAGCCATCCGCCGAATCATCCGCCGACTCACTACTTCCGGCACGCCCGATGCTTTCGCAGCAGGTCTATTCTGCTTGCGCTCAGCTTTATTTTTTGACTCCTTCGCGACGTTATCCTTCGCGGCAGGAGCAGCCGCTTTTTTCTCAGCTTTTGCTACAGGCGCAGGAGCTTTTTTCTCGCCCTTTTTCTCAGAGGGCTTTTTGCTCTTGGCTGGCTCAAACGGTAGGCGATCGCGGCTGGAGGCACTTTTTGAAGAGTCAGATTTGGAGTCAGACGGCATAGGGCAATCTCTAACCCCGAATTCCCAGACGAGTAATGAGGGCGCGATAGCGTTCTTGATCTTGCTTCAGAATGTAGGCCAGCAAACGCTTGCGTTGACCAATCATCTTGAGTAAACCACGACGAGAGGCGTGGTCTTTCTTATTTCCTTTCAGGTGAGCACTTAGCTTATTAATCCGCTCAGTCAGCATTGCCACTTGAACGTCTGCTGATCCAGTGTCGGTTTCGTGAATCTGGTATTCGTTAATGATTTCGTGTTTGCGCTCTTGCAGCAGTGCCATGTCTGGTACTAATCCCTATCAATACAATCAACAATCATATCACAGGGGATTGGGTGTTAGATCAAGCCAAAGCTTGGAGGGAATTTGCAGCGATCGCCGCAAATTCCCTCCAAGCTTTGGCTTTAACGACTTAACCAGGCGATCGCTTCTCGAATCCACTCTTCAGGTTCGGCAGTTTTGGTGAGGGCTTTTTGTTGACCAACGGCGCGGAGG
>DATNPS010000160.1:0-18660 GCA_036703095.1 Crinalium sp.
ATTATCATCGCCGTTCCCTCGCAGAAACAACAATGTTTCGCTTCAAAACCATCTTTGGTGACAGGCTAAGCTCACGTAAATTTAACAATCAAGCGGTGGAACTGTTCATCAAGTGTGCAGCACTCAACCGCATGATTCAGAGCTGCAAACCGGATAGCTATGAAGTTGAGGTTTAATTAAGGTCTCTCTCAAGTCTAAACCTGTCTTTTTGGCAATCATGCAACAAAGCCATTTTGCATTATGGATTTTGCATGACAGATTGGTGAATGCAATTTGGTTGGGGGCGATCGCACCAGAACCGATCGCTGAAATGGCAAATCTTTGAAATACAGATCGCTTATTGGGATGCGGCGGTTTGGGGGAGACGTGCCAGTGGCACGTCTCTACGGTCGTCATGGTTGGGGTTTATTTCCAGCCAGCCCGATCGGCGATTTGTACAGCCTCTGGGTTGTTTTCACCGTAGGCGTTGACGTTCACGGTATCGGTCTTAAACTCACCCAGGTCAGCCAGGACAGGATCAACTGGAACCCCAGATGCGATCGGGTATTCCAAACTACCCTCGGCAAAAACCTTTTGAGCTTCCGGGCTGACCAGATATTCCAGGAACGCGATCGCACTTTCCTTATGAGGAGCCGTTGCAATCACACCTGCACCGCTGATGTTGACATGGGTTCCGCGATCGTTCTGATTGGGGAAGAAAACGCCGATTTGGTTGGCGATCGCCTGTTCCTCTGGCTTGTCAGATTTGGCGAGACGCGCCCAGTAATAGTGATTCACGATCGCCACATCACACTGGCCTGCCGCCACGGCTTTGATTTGATCAGTGTCTCCCCCTTCTGGTTCACGAGCCAGATTGCCGACCAGCGCTTTGGCCCAGCTTTCAGCCGCCGAGGCTCCTTTCGATTCAATCATTGAACCCAAAAGCGACTGGTTGTAGATGTTAGATGAACTGCGAATGCACACTCGGCCTTTCCACTGCGGTTCTGCCAGCGCTTCATAGGTCGATAGGTCAGACGGATTCACCTTGTTTTTGTCATACACAATCACTCGCGCCCGCCGAGTCAGGCCAAACCAATGATTTTCAGGATGCCGCAAATTTTCGGGCACGGCATTCATCAGCGTGTCTGACGTAACGGGTTGAAATAGATTTTCCTGTTCAGCCCGCCATAGGCGTCCGGCATCCACCGTAATCAGCACATCGGCTGGACTGTTCTGGCCTTCGCTCTTGATGCGCTCAATTAATTCGTCATCTTTGCCTTCGATTAAGTTGACGCGAATTCCGGTGCGCTCCGTGAATCCCTTATACAGTGCGTCGTCGCTCTCATAGTGGCGAGATGAGTAAACGTTGACTTCCTGACTGGTTGCACGTGAGGTGGCATTATTACCCGATTGGGCAGTGGGTTCTGGCGTTTCACATCCCACAACAACCAGCATCGTTAATCCAGCCAGAGTGGCCAAAAAGCCACGTCTACTAAACGTCATCGCGATTTTCTCCCTAGTCAGATGAATGAATGGCCCAAGGCAGGCGCTTGATCGACACCTGCATGGTTGAATTTGCAGTAAACTTGAAATTATTGCAAGTAATTCCTATTTAGCTGCTTGTCATTCGACAATATAGGAGCGGGAAACCCTCTGTCAATATTTCAATTCGATGGGAACTATTGGCAATAAAAATAATTAGCTGGGTAATGTTTTACGTCTGTGGTGATTGTTGCGGAGACGTGCAGCCCCCTCTCCACAATCCACACTCACCGCATTAGACCAGAACCGATTAGTTTAAGAGAAACGGTATAAGACGGGCTGCAAGGCTGGCTTCAGCGTATTCTTAATACTTTCGTGGTCGATTAGAGACATACTGCAAATCGAACAGACATCGTCAAAGGGCATCGTATCGGCCTTTGATCCTGAATTGGATCTAAAGATGGATGCAATGACACACTTGATCTGCGGGAAAGCCTCTACAATGATTTGGATTTATGAACTTTGACTTTGGCGCTGTCCTATGCCTCGTCGTGACGACATTCACAAAATTCTGCTAATTGGTTCTGGCCCTATCGTGATCGGGCAGGCGTGTGAGTTTGACTACTCAGGCACTCAAGCATGTAAAGCCCTCCGCGATGAGGGATATGAAGTTGTGCTGGTCAACTCCAACCCTGCGACCATCATGACCGATCCGGAAACGGCGGATCGCACCTACATTGAGCCTCTAACCCCAGACCTGTTGGAGAAGGTTATTGCGAAAGAGCGGCCCAATGCACTGCTGCCCACGATGGGCGGACAGACAGCCCTAAATTTAGCCGTAGCGCTGTCTAAAAACGGCGTGCTGGACAAATATGGCGTGGAGCTGATTGGGGCCAAGCTTCCGGCGATCGAAATGGCCGAAGATCGCAAGCTATTTAAAGAGGCAATGGAGCGAATTGGCGTTAGCGTTTGCCCGTCGGGCCTAGCCGAGACGATGGCAGAAGCAAAGGTGATCGCCCATGAAATTGGCTCCTATCCTCTGATTATTCGCCCGGCCTTTACGATGGGCGGTACGGGGGGCGGGATCGCCTACAACCAGGAAGAATTTGAAGAAATTGCGCAGTCTGGTCTGGATGCCAGTCCCGTATCGCAAATTTTGATCGAACAATCACTTTTAGGCTGGAAGGAATATGAGCTAGAGGTGATGCGCGATCTCGCAGATAACGTGGTGATCGTCTGCTCGATCGAAAACCTTGATCCCATGGGGATTCACACGGGTGATTCGATCACGGTGGCTCCTGCCCAAACCCTGACAGATAAGGAATATCAGCGACTGCGGGATGCGTCGATCAAGATCATCCGGGAGATTGGCGTAGAGACGGGTGGGTCTAACATTCAGTTTGCGGTGAATCCAGTCACAGGCCACTTCATCGTGATTGAGATGAACCCCCGCGTGTCGCGCAGTTCTGCTCTGGCCTCCAAGGCAACTGGATTCCCGATCGCCAAGATGGCGGCCAAACTTGCGGTAGGTTACACGCTGGACGAGATTCCCAACGATATCACCAAGAAAACGCCCGCCAGCTTTGAGCCGACGATCGACTACGTGGTCACCAAAATTCCTCGCTTTGCCTTTGAAAAATTCCCTGGCTCTAACTCGGTTCTCACCACTCAGATGAAGTCTGTGGGAGAAGCAATGGCGATCGGGCGGACATTCCAGGAATCGTTCCAGAAAGCCATGCGATCGCTCGAAACAGGTCGCGCCGGATGGGGATGCGATCGCTCCGAGAAGCTGCCCAGTCTAGAGCAAATTCGCGCTGGGCTACGGACGCCCAATCCGGATCGGATTTTCACCGTTCGCCATGCCCTCCAGATGGGCATGAGCGTGGAAGAAGTATATGAGTTGACCAGCATTGATCCCTGGTTCCTCGACAAGTTCCAGGAATTGCTGGAAACCGAGAAGGTTTTGAAGCGATTGCAGCTCACGAAACTGACGCGGGATCAACTGTTTGCCATCAAGCAGCAGGGCTTTAGCGATCGCCAGATTGCCTATGCCACCAAAACGACGGAAGACGAAGTCCGGGCGTATCGTAAGAGTTTAGGGATTGTGCCCGTTTATAAGACGGTAGACACGTGCGCTGCCGAATTTGAAGCCTTCACACCCTACTATTACTCCACCTACGAAAGCACATTTGAGTCGCTGTCGATCAGTTCTGACTCGGCTAGCATTCAATCTGCCATTTCGACGGAATGTGAAGTCCTGCCATCGCAAAAGCGCAAGGTGATGATTTTGGGCAGTGGCCCCAACCGAATTGGTCAGGGGATCGAGTTTGACTACTGCTGCTGTCACGCTTCGTATGCGCTGCGGGAACAGGGATTTGAAACCATTATGGTGAACTCAAACCCAGAAACAGTGTCTACCGACTATGACACGAGCGATCGCCTCTACTTTGAGCCACTCACCAAAGAAGATGTGCTGAATATTCTGGAAGCCGAGCAGCCAGAAGGGGTGATCATCCAGTTCGGTGGTCAGACGCCGCTGAAGCTGGCTGTGCCGTTGCAAGATTACCTGGAAAATGCGGGTAAAGACGGAGAGCATCCCACGCCCAATACCCGCATCTGGGGAACGTCGCCGGATTCCATCGACATCGCGGAAGATCGCGAGCGCTTTGAGAAGATCCTACGGGAAGTGGATATTCGCCAACCGCCCAACGGCATTGCCCGCAGCTTTGAAGAAGCACTGCGGATTGCGCAGCAAATCAACTATCCCGTCGTGGTTCGTCCCAGCTACGTGTTGGGTGGACGCGCGATGGAAATCGTGTATTCTGACGCGGATCTGGAACGCTACATGACCTATGCCGTACAGGTCGAACCCGATCACCCCATCCTGATTGACAAGTTCCTGGAGAACGCGATCGAGGTGGATGTGGATGCGATCGCCGACTTGTCAGGCCAGGTGGTGATTGGCGGCATTATGGAACACATTGAACAGGCCGGAATTCACTCTGGCGACTCAGCCTGCTCGATTCCTACCATTTCACTACCCAGTGAGGTGCTCGATACCATCCGCACCTGGACGATTAAACTGGCCAAAGCCCTCAAAGTCGTGGGCCTGATGAACATCCAGTTTGCGGTGCAGGGCGATCAAGTCTTTATCCTGGAAGCCAACCCCCGCGCCTCTCGAACCGTTCCCTTTGTTTCAAAAGCGATCGGAGTGCCTCTGGCAAAGATGGCGGTTCGCGTCATGTCTGGTGAAACCCTGGAGTCGCTGAACTACACCGATGAAGTGATTCCCAGTCACATTTCGGTTAAGGAAGCCGTCCTGCCCTTCGAAAAGTTCCCTGGCACGGATACCATTCTGGGGCCAGAAATGCGATCGACTGGGGAAGTCATGGGAATCGATACCACCTTTGGTAAAGCTTTTGCCAAAGCGGAACTGGCCGCCAATCAAAAGCTTCCCTTTAACGGCACGGTGTTTGTCTCGATGAACGATCGCGATAAGCTAGCCGCCGTTCCAGTGGTCAAAGATCTGATGGATTTAGGTCTACAGGTTGTCGCCACAGAAGGTACGCGTCGAGTGCTGCGCGAACAGGGACTGGAAGTAGAACTGGTGTTGAAACTGCACGAAGGCCGCCCAAACGTGATGGACTGGATCAAGAATCAAAAAATTCAACTGATCCTTAACACCCCGATTGGAGAAGCCGCTCAGTTGGACGATCGCATGATTCGCCGCACCGCTTTGGCCTACAAAATCCCGACGATCACCACGATCGCCGCCGCCAAAGCAACTGCTGCCGCCATTCGATCGCTTCAGACTCAACCTCTGGATGTCAAAGCTCTTCAAGATTACGCCGTTAACTAACGTGAATTCGATGGCACTATTTCAGCTGCCCGACGGCAGCTGAAATAGCGCAAAAGGTGTTCCGCGCGACGCGCGGAACACCTTTTTACGTATTCGTCAAATTCACGTTATAGCTGTATTCATTCGGGTTATACCGTTTTTATATGAAGATGCGCTGAATTGAGAAGGGGGTGAAGGGGGCAACGCCCCCTTCGTGGGGGTGAAACCCCCACCCCCCTTTTTATAAAGTTGCAGCTTCATATTGAATTGGTATTAGGACGGGGTGCAGGGGTGGAACCCCTGGCTGGGGACGCAGCCCCCATACCCCCTGTCCTAACCATCTCAACGGTTGCTATATAACCAGGAATCTGAAGCTTGATCATCAGGAAAACCCAAATATCGGGGCATAAAGTGCATCAATTGTTTGCCAGGCACGTTCCAACTCGGCATGGGACGGATTCGGGGTAACCAATCCTTCAGATGAACCGAGAACTTGCGGACCCGCTTCAGCACTGGAATAAAGACCAGTTCCCAGGCCAGCTAATATAGCTGCACCGCGAGCAGATGCCGCAGGCACTTCAATCGGCCAAAGCGGAACTTGAAGGATATCAGCTATGAGCTGTTGCCAACGTTTTTCCTGGGTACCTCCGCCTGCCAAACGGATCGGTTGAAGGTCGGCTGAAGGCATCGTTTGCCAAACGATATCTAGCCCCTGCCGCAATGAAAAGGCAACTCCCTCCAGCGCCGATCGCATCAAATGTGCCCGTGTATGGTGCAGGCTCAGACCAACCCAGGCCCCTCGCGCATGGGGATTGAGGTGAGGCGTGCGATCGCCCGTCAGGTAGGGTAAAAACGTCAGGCCATCACATCCCATCGGCACCTGAAAGGCTTCCGCGTAGACCTCTGCCCAGGTGAGGCCCAACATCGACCTGACCCACTCCAAAGCCAATCCTGCATTCTGGATAGCCGCCAGGGTATACCACTGGTCAGGTAAGGCAGACCGAAACAAATGTGTGCGACGCTGTGGCTCGACCACGGGTTGAGATTGAAGCGTGATAATTTGTGCACCTGAACCCACCGTGAGCTGAATTAAACCAGGCTGTAGCAACCTGCTGCCCAGAGCCGCCGCTGCCGTATCCGAAGCTCCTGCGACGACAGGCACATGAGTTGGTAAACCCAATTGATTGGCAACATCAGGGATTAACGCTCCAGCGATTTGGCTGGATGGCACCACGCTGGGCAACCAATCCGTTCGCAGATGCAGAGCTTCCAATACCTCGTAAGCCCAGTCGTCCGCCAACACATCGTAAAGCAACGTTCCAGACGCGTCCGAGGGTTCTGTTGCCACCGTTCCAGTTAGTTTCAGGCGCAGCCAGTCTTTGGGCTGTAGCATCCAGCGAGCATCAGCGTAGAGTGCAGAATTATATTGCTTCACCCACAGCAGAGTGCTGCCTGCCATTCCAGCGGTAATTGGATTGGCCAATCGCTGCTGTTGCTCTGCGGTAAGCACTTGATACCGATCTAAAACGCCACTGGAGCGAGTATCCGCCCATAAAATAGCTGGATACAGCGGCTCTCCAGATTCTGCGGCCAAAACGACGCCGTGCATCTGGCCCGATAGCCCGATCGCCTGAACCTGCGATCGCTCCTGTTCTGGAAGCTGATGAATGGCGATCGCCACAGCATTCCACCAATCCATAGGATCAGTTTCAGCCCAGCCTGGATGGGGCGATCGAACCGGATAAGCGCTAGACGCCTCGGCTAATACCTGCCCATCCACGCTCAGCAGCAGCACCTTAACGGAACCCGTCCCTAAATCAATGCCGAGCAGCATATTTTGTTCTGTTAATTTTTTAGGATTGGTCATGAGATGAGGTACAGCCGTACCTGACACCTCACTATCACTCCTAGATTAGTTACGGCAGAACTACATCAACCTATCGATTCAGATAATACCAATCGCCCCAAACGCTTCGTCCTAATCCCGTCCGGATTGGGGTAGATGGTGGCGAATAGTGAGATTAGCAGCAAATGATTACGTTCTGGGTCTATTGGACAGGCAACCCGTCCGATATTAAACGCAACTACATAAAACATTACAATTATGGCAAATCAGGAGCACCTCACTCTGCTGGAGCAGGGCGTCAATGCCTGGAACGAATGGCGGCAGATGCAGCGAGTAAAACCTGATCTGAGCGGCATCAACCTGAGTGAGCTTGATTTGCGCTTGATTGACCTGACCCGCTCTGACCTCAGCGGTACTAACCTTAGCGGAACTCTTCTAAATGGCGCGTATCTCAAAGGAGCTGACTTGAGCAAATGCTCCTTAGTAGAAGCCGATCTAGGAGATGCTGACCTGAATGGCGCAATCCTGACCAAAGCTGACCTGACCAAGGCAAACCTGCTGCGATCGCAATTATTAAATGCCAACCTGATCGAAGCTATCTTGCGAGAAGCCATCTTAATAGACGCCAACCTGAGTTGGGCCGACCTGAAAGGAGCCGATCTAAGAGGTGCAGATTTGCTCGGTGTTGATTTCAGTCGGGCCAAACTCCAGGAGGCTAACTTCAGCCTGGTAGATTTGTGCTTTGCGAACCTCATCGAAGCTGATTTTACAGGAGCCAATCTGATTGGCGTTGACCTCAGCCGCGCCAATCTAAGTCGAGCCAATTTGAATGGAGCCGCTCTTAGAGAAGCTTATTTATTTGGTGTCAAACTGAGTGGGGCCAATTTGAACGGCTGCGACCTGAAAGGAGCCTGTCTGCATAATGCTGACCTGACGGAAGCCAGCCTGAAAGGTGCCAACCTGGATGAGGCTGATCTAAAAGGAGCTATTCTCCCCAATGAGAAATCTGCCAGAGCAGAAGCGGACGAAATCACGCTGGGATATTAAGCTACAGCAATTCACATTTTGATCAAATACTCAAGGGAGTAAGCTGGCTCTTATTCCACTTCTGCTGAAATCGATCTGCAATATAGGGGGTAACGACGAATTTAGGTGGGCATCCCTCTTTCACATCGATCCGCAAGAAAGAATAAGGGCGATGTTTTTGCGATCCATGGCCCTGACGCCCCACATAAAGATGCGATCGCGCCACCAGATGACTGCCTCGACCATCCTCATACACCTCCATCAAATCGGGGCCTTCTTGCCGCTGACGCCGGAGACTGTAACCACTGCCACCGCAGATAATCCAATTCAGATTGGCATCTGCGTACCCCGTATCCTCCGTCCGCAGATATTCCAAACAGTGAGCATGGCCGTTTAGAATCAAGTCTACTAAAGGACGCCCCTCCGTTTGCGGGCCTAACGTCTTCGCCACACGTTCCAGCACATTGCGTAAGCGGCGGCGGATGGTTAGCGTTTGAGCCTGATGCCATTTGGTCGCTTCCGTTACATAAGGCGGATGATGAAAGTAGATAATCCGACCTCGCACGCCTTGAGTATTCCAGGACTCAATCAATCGTTGTGCCAGCCAGTCCAATTGCTCTCCATCAATCACAATTCCCTGGTCAGACTGAAGCTGCTTTCGAATATCAAGCTCCACCTCGTCTAATTGCTCTAGCTTGGTTTTCAGATCATCAATCTGTTCTGCCTCGTCCGGCCCTTTAGGCTTCAGAGAAGTCAAACTAGCTGCAATCTTGAGCTTCTCCTGCTCAATCTCCTGCAACCGTTTCTCCAACACCAGCCGATATTCATCCCCTTCAACAGTTTTCGGTAAGGGAGATGGCACATTAAACGTGTTGGAATCCAGGGCAAAGAAGTCAATGCCCCCCACGCGAAACGTGTAATAGCGGTTGGGCAACCGGGTAAACACACCGGGTTGGTAGCGCAAACAGCGGCCTGTATCAGTTTGAGCAGTATAGTGCTGATCCAGGTGATGCGCTAAGGCATCTTTAGAGGGAATATCTTTTAGATAGTCGAGGAACGCTCGTGCATAAGCCATTCCCTGAAACGACCCATGCCAACCTACATCGAAATCCAACCGCGATTGCAGTAGTTGCCGCAAGGGAGATATAGTTTGCACCGCTAAACCGTAGAAAAACGGTAGGTCGTAATAATCGTGATTTCCCGGTACGGGCAAAATCGGCAGGTTGAACACCATCTTGTCATAAGCGATCGCACGGGGGCGATCGCCTCCCACCAAAAAATCTCGATACGGCTCGATGAAATTTTTGGAATAGTACTCACTGGAACCGACCAGATAAATCACGTCGCCTGTATGAACCACAAAGCGACAGCCGCTGCTTTGCTCCAGCATCTGTTCGGCAATCTGACGCTGAGGGTTATAGCCACGATGTTGACCCGAGCCACTATCGCCAATGACTAAAAACGAAAATTCTGGAGCATCGTCCTGCCCATCATCTAAAACGAAGCGAGTTTGATCAATCTGCCGCTCCAAGATAAGAGGGTCACGCCAGCGCACTCTTTGCTGCATCTTACGGATTTTGACAGCAGTCGATGGATCAGAAACAAAGCCCATAAAGAATGTATTAAGTTGAATAGCTGGAATAAATTCGGAGAGAACCGCTTGGTATGCTTATTCTTTCGCATATTTTTTCAGCAATCTCCATCACCCCAGAGGCATGAATTCAGGGTTTTGCAGCATTCTAGGGGATGCAGTGCGCATTTGAGATAGCGCTACCGACCTCACAAGTCAGCCAGACAAAGACCAGAGATTTCGATCTCTTTATCCTGATGATCCGAATCACTTCAGTAGACATACGGAGCAAGCTATAAAGAAGTTAGCGGATTTTTTTCCTTAAGATTAGTGAAATTCTTCCGAAAATAGGTAATATTGTCCAGTATGTAGAAAAATAGCTGCATCTCTACTTGGCATATCCTTAGAAAATCCTGCATAAATTCCACAACTCCTACGTACTAGTACTCATTCACCAACACCGCTCTAGGATTTTCCCCTCTACCCAAAACTGCCACATCCGCAATATTTATCTAAGTCTTAGAAAACTGGCTTTTATCGTTCCATCTTGTAAACATTCAGCGTATCTACTGACACTTCTCATCCGTTATGGGTACACTAGCCATAACGATAAGTGAATCCACTGACATCGATCTTATGGGTACTTTCCTAAAAATTACGGGTACTATCGCGCTCACGATTACCATACCGTTGCTCACTTCAGTGACGGCTCTGGCTTCGACAGGCTCATCCCGTGCTGAGGCAGTCTCCGGTGCTCATCTACAAGGAATTCACTCAAACGTTGCCAACACCTCTAAAGTAGAGCCGCATCAGCTGAAGGGAGATTCGACTTACCAACCTCCTGATGACATTGGTGGTCCCAGCAGTTCTCAGGGATCGGGAACACGTTAAGCCTTACCGTTTTGAATTTTTCTCCACATGTCTAAACGAATGGGGCACGGTGCTAAGTACCGTGCCCCATTATTGTTTGTGCTCCATTGCGAAAAATCAGACTTTTATAGCAACCGTTGAGATGGTTAGGAGCGGGGTATGGGGCTGCGCCTCCAGCCAGGGGTTCCACCCCTGCACCCCATCCTAACTAACCCCTCGATTGCTATAAGGGTGTTGCGTGACGCAACATCCCTGACCATCGCCAACAAAAAGGGATGTGGGCTTAGCCCACATCCCTTTTATGAGAAATGACCTGTTAAGGGCCTCTCTTAACCACCAATGGTGGGAGCAGTCATCGCTACAGGAACAGCTTCACCAGCGGCCAGGTCAAGCGGGAAGTTGTGAGCATTGCGCTCGTGCATTACTTCCATACCCAGGTTCGCACGGTTCAGAACGTCAGCCCAGGTATTAACAACTTGTCCCTGAGAGTCTAAGACGCTCTGGTTGAAGTTAAACCCGTTCAGGTTGAACGCCATCGTGCTGATGCCCAGCGCGGTGAACCAAATGCCGACTACAGGCCATGCACCCAAGAAGAAGTGCAGCGCACGGCTGTTGTTGAACGATGCATATTGGAAAATCAGACGACCAAAGTATCCGTGAGCCGCAACAATGTTGTAGGTCTCTTCTTCTTGACCGAATCTGTAACCATAGTTCTGAGATTCAACTTCAGTGGTTTCACGAACCAGAGAAGAGGTCACCAGAGAACCGTGCATCGCGGAGAACAGAGAACCACCGAACACACCCGCTACACCCAGCATGTGGAAGGGGTGCATCAGAATGTTGTGCTCTGCCTGGAACACGAACATGAAGTTGAAGGTTCCAGCAATACCCAGAGGCATTCCGTCAGAGAAGGAGCCTTGGCCGATGGGGTAGATCAAAAATACGGAGGTAGCAGCTGCTAGAGGAGCGCTGTAAGCTACACAGATCCAAGGACGCATACCCAAGCGGTAGCTCAGTTCCCACTGACGGCCCATGTAGCAGAAAATGCCGATCAGGAAGTGGAAGACAACGAGCTGGTAAGGGCCACCGTTGTAGAGCCACTCATCGAGAGAAGCGGCTTCCCAGATGGGATACATGTGAAGGCCGATCGCATTAGAAGAAGGAACAACTGCACCAGAGATGATGTTGTTTCCGTAGATCAGAGAACCAGCAACGGGTTCGCGGATACCGTCGATGTCAACGGGAGGAGCCGCTACGAAGGCAATGATGTAGCAGATGGTTGCGGTTAGGAGGGTTGGGATCATGATGACACCGAACCAACCTACATAAATGCGGTTGTCAGTGCTGGTGATCCAATTGCAGAACCGCTCCCAAGCGTTAGCGCTTTCGCGCCGCTGAAGAGTAGTGGTCATAATTAATGATTGCTTGATGTAAATGAACAAAGACAGTGAGTCAATGGACTCACTACAAGATTAATGAGTTTGTTTGAGTCACTGTAATAAATAAAGTTAAGCATTCCATTTAGAGCTGTAAATCCCTTCGGAACAATTGTCTTATTTCTTAATGTTTTGAATCCGTACTTTTAATCAGTAAAATATTGATTTGAAGGGCATTTGAGTACGTTTAATAACTACATTTCAGCGAATGATTCGCTTAATATTACTTAGTATATTTTCCGCAATATTTCTAAATAAAAGTTGACCCTGTGATGGGTGCTGAAGCTAAAACGATTATATATCGCCATTCCATCAATTTAGACGTCGAAGAGGCTGTAAACGTCGTGACGTTTACAGCCTCAAGAGCCGCAAATGGCGGTAGCGATGCTGACTGAAACTGGAACGGGCAACAGGCTGAAACCCTTGATCAACCGGGCGGCCAGTGCAGGTGTCGGCCTCCCAGGATATGGAGATGAAGATGATAGACCGTCTGCCCTCCATCAGGCCCAGTGTTAATAACTACTCGATAACCGTTGGTCAGTCCGGCCTGCTCTGCAACACGCTTTGCTGTTAACAATAAATGCCCCATCAATCGATGATCATGAGACTCGGCATCAGACAGTTTGGCGATCGGTTGTTTTGGGATGACCAGAATATGAACAGGAGCCTGAGGATTAATATCTTTGAAGGCGATCGCCAGCTCATCTTCATAGACAATATCTGCCGGAATTTCCTTCCGAATGATCTTTGCAAAAATAGTGTCTTGCGTCTCACTCATGTTTACGCCATCCTGAATGTCTGAACAGTAATTTACAGCGGTTTTCAATCGCTTAAAACCCGGTTGTTTTTTGAGAGCCGCGCTCCGCGCGGCTCTCAAAAAAACAACTGTGGTTTACTCAAGAGAGAATCGCTGTAGGTCATGGATAAATGAAAACCAAAATTAAGTTTCGGGTTTTATTAAATCCGCGATCCTTAGGGGCACTCTAGCAAGCAGGGCCATTGTTTAGAGGTTGTAATGCTTGCCAGAATTTGGAGTGCATCGCTGATTGGGATCGATGCTGTTAAAGTCGGTGTAGAGGTGGATGTAGCCGGAGGGCTACCTGGCATTGTAGTCGTGGGATTACCAGACCTCGCTGTTCAGGAGTCACGAGAACGGGTGAAAGCAGCTCTCAAGAATTCGAGCTATGCCGTTCCGATGCGGAAGATTGTCATCAACCTAACCCCAGCCGATTTACGCAAAGAAGGTCCAAGCTTCGATTTACCCATTAGCGTTGGCATTCTAGCAGCCTCTGAGCAAGTTAGTCCGCAATTGCTAGAGGATTATCTGTTTTTAGGAGAAGTGTCTCTGGATGGAGCGCTGCGACCCGTTGCGGGCGTGCTGGCGATCGCCGCCGCTGCCCAACAGCTTGGGGTAAAAGGCTTAGTCGTACCCGCCGACAACGCGCGTGAAGCCGCTGTTGTAAAAGGGCTAACCGTTTACGGATTCAAACACTTATCGGACGTGGCAGATTTCTTAAACGACCCTAACCGCTATCAACCGCTCAGCGTGGATGGGTTAAAGGAATTGGAGCGATCGCAGTTTTCAGGGCTGGATTTGCGCGATGTCAAAGGTCAGGCCCATGCCCGTCGAGCACTTGAAATTGCCGCAGCGGGTGGGCATAATTTGATCTTCGTCGGACCGCCAGGGAGCGGGAAAACAATGCTGGCTCGTCGATTACCCAGTATTTTGCCCCCACTGACGTTTGAGGAGGCTTTGGAAGTTACTCAGATTCACTCCGTCGCCGGATTGCTAAGAAACAAGGGGTCACTGGTGGGCGATCGCCCCTTTCGCAGTCCACACCATTCAGCGTCTGGGCCATCGCTGGTCGGTGGCGGTAGTTATCCCCGTCCGGGAGAGATTTCTCTCGCGCACCGAGGTATTCTCTTTCTCGATGAGTTGACCGAGTTTAAGCGGGACGTTTTAGAGTTCCTGCGTCAGCCCCTTGAGGATGGCCATGTCACCATTTCTCGCACCAAACAGTCGGTTTCATTCCCCGCTCAATTTACCCTGGTTGCCAGCACCAATCCCTGCCCTTGCGGCTATTTTGGCGACACGATTCAACCCTGTACCTGCAAGCCGCGCAACCGGGAGCAATATTGGGCAAGGCTATCTGGGCCGTTGATGGATCGGATTGACCTGCAAGTCGCCGTTAATCGCCTCAAGCCCGAAGAAATGACTCAACAACTCACAGGGGAAGAATCATCTACCGTGAGAGACCGGGTACAGCAAGCGCGCGATCGCACTCGGATTCGCTTTCAGTCGGAGACGCTACGCTGTAATGCAGAAATGCAGAGTCGCCACCTGAGACGGTGGTGTAAGTTAGACGACACAACTCGTGGGCTATTAGAAAGCGCTATTCGCAAATTAGGGCTATCGGCCAGAGCGACCGACCGCATTCTCAAAGTTGCTCGCACGATCGCAGATTTAGCGGGCGACGAGCATTTGCAAACTCAGCATGTTGCTGAGGCGATCCAATATCGCACGATTGACCGGATGCAATAGGCGATCGCTAAAACCCTATAGCTGTAGCTACATTGATGTAGGACATTGAAACCTAAAGGGGGTGTAGAAGCTTCGCCCTCAGCCAGGGGTGGAACCCCTGCGCCCTATCCTAATACCATGCTTTCGCGCCATTTCAGCCACCCGTCGGGCGGTTGAAATGGCGCTATCAAATTCACATGGCTCGAAACTCAGACTAACTCTTCAAAAATTGGGCGATTCGCTCAACTGCCGTTTCGAGAATGCGAGGTTCGTGCACCAGCGCAAAGCGAACATACCCTTCACCCGATTTGCCGAATCCCGCGCCCGGGGCAACGGCAACTCCAGTCGCTTCTACAAGCTGCGTACAGAACTGAATCGAATTAGACGTCCAAGGTTCAGGCAGCTTAGCCCAAATGTACATCGTGGCACTGGGGGTAGGTACTAACCAGCCATTACGGTGTAGCGCAGCAGTAAAAGCATCGCGTCGCTGACGGAAGGTATCCACAGCCGCATGAACTGTATCTTGAGAGCCTGTAAGAGCGGCGATCGCCCCATTCAAAATACCGCGATATTGATTGAAGTCTACCGCCGCTTTCACTTGGCGCAGAGCTTTAATTAACGCAGCATTACCAATGGCATACCCCACTCGAAATCCTCCCATGTTGTATGACTTAGACATGGTGAAGAATTCGATTGAAACGCTCTTGGCAGGATCGGCCTGAAGTACAGAAGGCGGAGCAACGCCATCAAATGTGAGATCAGCGTAGGGAAAATCGTGAACCAGAACTAGATCGTGCTGTTGACAAAAGGCAACCGCAGTTTGAAAGAAGGCCAGCGAAGCAGTTGCCGTTGTGGGGTTATGAGGATAGCTCAACACCATCATGCGAGCCTGGTTCAGTACCGGGGTTGGAATATCCTCAAAAATGGGTAAGAAGCCATTTTCGGCCAGTAAGGGCATTAAGTAAATCTGTCCACTTGCCAGGTAAACTCCTCCGGCATGAGATGGATAACCCGGATCTTGCAACAGCGCAAAATCCCCAGGATCCAGAATGGCCAATGGTAGGTGAGCCGTACCTTCTTGAGAACCGATGAGCGGCAGCACCTCTGTTTCAGGGTCAACCTCAACGCCAAACTTTTGGGTATACCAGCGTGCTGCCGCTTGACGGAAGGATTGGGTACCGTGGAACAGCAAATACCCATGCGTCGCCGGATCGGGGAGGGATTGGGCGATCGCCTCCAACACATGAGGTGGAGTTGGTAAATCGGACGACCCCAGCGAGAGATCAATGATTTCCCGTCCTGCGGCTCTAGCCTTGGCTTTGGCCTGATCCATGTCCGCAAACACATTAGCTTGAAGCGGTTCCAAACGTTTGGCAAATTGCATAATTGGCTCACCTGAAAAGAGTGGGTGACATCAGTAAAAAACTGTACGCCGCGAACCGTCTTAACCAAGAACGTTTCGCGGCGTAACAGGAATATTTTGTCTAGCGTTCCATGACTGAGACATGACAAAGCATTAGAGCGAAAGTCGTTTATGGGATGCGTCAACCCACCGCACATCCCACAACCAAATCTCGTGTTTTTAATGTATGAACTAAGACGCGAGCGAGAGGTGTGAAGACAAAAAGCTCTCTAGCTTCTGTTTATTGATCGCACCTTCGACCGACTCAACTGGCTCACCGCGTTTAAACAGAATGAGCGCAGGAACACCTTGAACGTTATATTTTGCAACCGTGTCTGGATTGGGGTCAACTTCCATCTTGACAATCTTGAGGTGATCGCCAAATTGAGAAGCGGCCCATTCAATGGAGGGTGCCATTAAGCGACATGGCCCACACCAGGGTGCCCAAAAATAAGCCAGGACAGGCTGGGCTGCATCCAATACTTCGGTTGCGAATTGGGAATCGTTGATCGTCAGTACGCTATTACTCATGCAATTTTTAGAATGCGGCTCAGCTTGTGCTACGGATCTACTACTGAATCTAGCTTAACCTGTCTACACATCTGTTCTAAAACCGAATTTTTCTGAAATAACAATTTGCATGACAGAAATGGGGCATTACACGCTCGCCTGCGGCGAACACACAATGCCCCCAATTATTTTTGTGCACCCGACGGTCACACAAAAATAATTGGGGGCAAGTTTGCGCTAATTTCAACCAGCCTTCTCATTATGCAAGCTCGCCTGTGGCGAGCTTGCATAGCCACCAGTTGCGGTTTTTGTATGCCCGACAGGCACACAAAAACCGCAATTGGTTTCAAAATGAGAATTGCTATATTTCAGCCGCGCAACCTGCGGCTGGAAATAGCGCTATCGAATTCACGTTTCTTTAGAGCTGATCAAGTTGAGTCTTGAGAGCTTCTAACTCCGCATCAACAGCAGCATCTTTAGGAGGCTGCGTCGTGGTGGACGGAGAGGACGGTAGCTGAGCCTGATTCGTTGACGCTGTTCCACCCAGCAGTTGAGCCTTCATGGCTTCTAACTCAGCATCGACATCAGAACCCGACTCTAGTGCAGCAAACTGACTCTCTAAGTCTGACCCTGCCAGCTCAGCCGCCGCTTGAGAGCGAGCTTCCATTTGCAGCACTTTTTCTTCCATGCGCTCAAATGCTGCCATGGCACTGCTGGTGCCCAAGCGGCCCATTGTGCCCTGTAGCTGCTCGTTGGCTTTGGCCGCGCTCGCCCGTGCCTTGAGCATATCTTTTTTGGTTTTCGCCTCAGCAATTTTGCCTTCCAGGGCAATCAGGTTGCGCTTGAGGGTATCTACTGTAGAAGCTTGTTGGTCAAGTTGAGTCTTTAAGGCTGTTGCGGTTTCAGTCTGTACCTTCCTGCGATTCAGAGCTTCCCGCGCCAAGTTTTCATCCCCCTTTTGCAGCGCGAGCTGAGCACGCTGTTGCCAATTATTCGACTCTGTTTGGGCCTGATTATACTGCTGCTGAATCCGCTTTTGGCTGGCGATCGCACTAGCGACGGCTTGACGCAACTGGATCAAATCTTCCTGCATGTCAATCAGCGCTTGATCCAGAATCTTTTCCGGATCTTCAGCTCCGCTAACGGCAGCGTTCAGATTAGACCGAACAACCCGACTAACACGGTCAAATAGTCCCATGACTCTTTCTTTCCTTTTGGGGTGTATGAGATAAGCAGCTAAATTTTTTTGATGAGTTTAAGTCAATAAGCAACCAAAACCCTGAAGTGTAGGAGTTGCGCCCTAAGGGATACAGCAGTCTCCCCTCCGGATTTTCAAGTTACTTATCCAATTTATCTTTTGGTTAGGGTAACTGGATTGGTTCCTGTCACCAGTCTTAACACATCTTCAGTGTAACGTGAGGTCAAAAGGAAGAACGCGTACAATCGTTTCCCAGCAACCTACCAGCCCATTTCGCTTGAGTCAGTGGAATTAACTACGAGCGATGTATAGCGTTCACAATCTATCTGGGAACCGGGAAAACGAGAGCTTTGCTGCCAGCCCAATGGTTCATCCCTGCGCCCTGTTCAAATTTTGGTCACCTGCTCTAAAACGCTATATAAATAGAAAAATAACCTTTTCAAAGGTGCAGAAAATCTTTTTTATTGCGCCAAGAAATTACGCATGAAAATAACAACCCTATCTATTGATAGAGACCCTCAGAACGAGATCTCCACCTTAAGAGAAGACCAAAAAGCGTTTGTTGTTCTCCCTTCGATTCAAGAATACAATCTTTCGGATACCGAGGATACTTACTCAGATGATAAACATCTTATTTCTTTACATCTTTCCAAAGTTAAAAATCTAGCGAATTTCTCATAAAAACAGATAATTTAATTCATAACTCAAACAAATTGCAGGATAAAAAATATTAGTAAAAAGATGCCCAATCAGGCCATTCAAAGCTATTTCACCCTGAGTCTTAATAAAGACTAAGCCTTGTTTGGCCAAGAAAGCAATAAATCAAACCTCATTAATAAATAAGATTTTATGGGTCAATCAAGAACAGTAATTGACTTTAAAGATTTTAGAAAATCAATTGATTATGTCGAAAGACTTAGGCTTCGATAAGTAAGGTGATTCACATCCTAAGATTACAGTTTTGTAATAAGGATTGAGTATC
>DATNPS010000164.1:0-18081 GCA_036703095.1 Crinalium sp.
CAGCGGTTCAGCTAATTTCCAGGCTTGTTTAACGCCATAATCTTCGAGCCACTCTTCTAATACGGCTTCGCGATCGCTCAGCGTAACAGCATCAACGCGATCGTTGAGAATCAGGTCATACCCAGCATCCCGAACGCTTAACCAGTGTTGAGTATGGGCTTCATCCACGTTGCGCTGTCCATACACTAAGTTCATTCGTTGCAGTTCCAGCACTGCTGGAGGCATGTCTCGCAACGCGCGAACCAGGGCGGCTGCCGGATTGTTAAGTTCGTGAGCTAGACCCGCCGCTAGCGTACCTAGAGCGGCCATTTTTTCTCGTCCCCGAATAAAGGACTCTAACCCACGCAGTCGTCGTTGAACGATGCGAAAGATCATTTGTTCAAACTCTCGACATTCATGCAGCAAGGTACGAAAGTCATCAGCCTCAATTTCGTGCAGACTACAGTCCGTTAAGGCGCGCAGGGTAACGGGGGCAGGTTCATCGGTGAGAACTTGAATTTCGCCAAAAAAAGCCGGAGCGTGATGCCGTCCCAGCGGCATTTCAATGCCCTCACTGTGACGCGCAATATTCATCTCACCTTCAACGAGGACGAATAAACCCCGATGCGGATCACCTTCCTGAATCAGGGCTTCTCCAGCTTTAACCGTTACAACGTGAGTGCGATCGCACACCCACTCTAATCGGCTCTGGGGCAACTGTTGAAACGGTTCCAGTTTGAGCAGATCGTCAATACAGAGTTTGTTGGTCACAACGCTACACCTTACTCAGATAACGGTGAATAAACTGAACTGCGATCGCTCCTTCACCTACACCTGATGCCACTCGTTTGATCGAGTTATAGCGCACATCACCCGCCGCAAAAATTCCCGGAACGCTGGTTTCCAATAAGAACGGACTGCGATCAAGCGTCCAGCCTTTAGGGGGTTTTCCGTCTTTGATCAGATCCGGCCCTGCCAGGATAAAGCCACGGTCATCCCGTATTACAGTGTCATTCAGCCAATCTGTTTGCGGCATGGCACCAATAAAGATGAATAAGGATTTGGCGCTCACAGTGTCGATGTCACCTGTATTCACATTCCGAATCACAATCGCTTCCAGATTGGTTTCACCTTTTACTTCTTCAACCACACAGCCTGTACAAACCGTGATGTTTGAAGTCGCTTCAATTTGATCAATCAGGTATTGCGACATGCTTTTAGTGAGGGGCGATCGCACCAGCATTACCACCTCATGGGCATATTTGGAAAAGTGCATGGCCGCCTGTCCGGCAGAGTTCGCACCCCCGACGACATATACCGTTTCACCCTGACAGGCGATCGCTTCTGTCATCGCCGCTCCGTAATAGACTCCCGCACCACTGAGGCGATCCATTCCCGGTACGGCTAACTTGCGATACGAGACGCCCGTTGCGACCAGCAGCGCATGACAACTGATTTCGCTACCGTCTGCCAAATGCAAAATGCGATACGGATCGGTCATCCGCACACCCGTTACCTCTTGCGGCGTCAAGATTTCTACGCCAAACCGTCGTGCCTGCGTCACAGCGCGTCGCGCCAGGTCTGCACCGCTTAATCCTACCGGAAATCCCAAATAATTCTCAATTCGCGAACTGGACCCAGCCTGTCCACCCGGTGCTTCTCGTTCAATCATGACGGTGCTGAGTCCTTCAGAAGCACCGTATACGGCGGCAGCTAATCCGGCAGGGCCACCTCCGATGATTGCTAGATCGTAAAAGGGACGCTCGGCCTGAGTTTGCAAGCCAATCTTTTCAGCGATCGCCAAACTGGACGGCTGCACCAGTCGGGAACCATCAGGAAACAGCACCAGCGGCAACTGCTGCCTGCCGTCGGCTTCTGCAAATTCCATCAACCGATTCGCCTCAGTGTCCAGTTCGATATCTAACCACTGATAGGGAACCTGGTTGCGGGCTAAAAAATCTTTTACCTGGTGCGACAGCGGCGACCAGCGATTGCCGATTACCCGAATGCCTTCAAACGGCGGACGGAACGACGCCAGCCAATCATCTAGTAAATCGTCTAGCACTGGGTACAACCGCTCTTCGGGCGGGTCCCAGGGCTTCAGCAGGTAATAATCAATCTGGATACTGTTGATTGCACGAATGGCAGCATCGGTGTCGGCATAGGCGGTTAATAGCGCTCGCTTAGCTGTCGGATAAAGTTCCAACGCGTGCTCTAAAAACTCTACCCCGCTCATGTGGGGCATTCGCTGATCCACCAGAAATAGAGCGACAAATTCATTGCGCAGCTTAAGCTGTTGCAGCGCGTCTAAGGCTGCTGAACCTGAATCGGCGCGAACAATCCGGAAGCGATCGCCATATTGATGTCGCAGATCGCGCGACACGGCTTGCAGTACGTCTGGATCATCATCAACCGTGAGGATAACAGGTTTTGCCATCGTTAAATCTCCTGTGGGCTGAGTGACTCACTAAATAGCCGAGAATTGCTGCGCGAATAAACACTGGCCTGGGTTTAGCAACAGGTTTAGCAACATAAGAATTGCTGACGATTTGAAGCATAACCTGATTTTCTTAAAGTAGAAACAGTGGCTCGAAAGATTAAGAATGTGTTTTGTATGGCTCAATACATTGCGCTGAATCAGTTGCTTGACGATACCAATTCGATCGCTCTTGGGTCTTGATCGAACTCCATTAAAGTCTAGTTTTTACGTCACGCATCAGCACACCATTCAACTTCATATTGAATTGGTATTAGACATAATTCGCCTGTGCCATTGCAGCCGCGCGGCTGCAATGGCGCAATATGATGTTCCCGGTCACACTCGGGACGTCATGTTGCACATTCGTCGAATTTACGTAATTCAGATGGAAGGATAAAGTGTTTAACGTAACCAGTTAACATGGCCTTATTTTTCTCTCAAAACCCAAAAATAAAGATGTTCAAAGGGCTGGATAAGAAGTTGATTTCGTCAAGTTATGAGAGCCATAAAATGTGTTTCGCCTGATCTCACCGTTTAGTAGTTGATATCAATATTCAAGTAATATCCAACAACCGCTGAGTGATAACCAGGGAAGATCAACCAATTAAAACAGAAGTTAAGGTTAGGGTGCATTTGATGAGTAGGCTTTTGGGGGCATGTGATGCACGATACCCTTAAAAGCCCAATATTGTACGCATGATGCGCGTACAATATTGGGCTATCAAATTTATGTTTTTAACTGAGAATAATTAGCAGTTTATTGAGAATAGTAGCGGGTTATTGTCCACCTGCTGATATCACTAAAATCAATCTTCCTGGTGCTGCAAGAGGTCTTAACACAGGGATCGTTTTGTCTGTGTTGCCAAATATGACTCCTATATCCACCGTTAATTCTCATTGTGGAGATATCCCGATTATGGCGACAGAGGGCTGGATAATGAATACCGATGGTATTGTGATTCTACGGCTCAGGCACCCGTGCCGTTTCTAATCGTCCTGTGTTTATTCATACTTCGTGTAATGAATCCTAACTTCAAAGCCCCCATCTACCCCTCTCTAATGCTCATGATGCTGTCGGCTGTGCCGCTGGGCGCATCTACACAGCCTGCTCAGGCAGAAAGCATGACCGAGTTGGGGCAGTCTAATATCACGCATCCAGAGGTCATAGCGGCAGTAGAGGAAGGCGATCGCCACACCAGTCTTCCCGCTAATCGTCCGGATATCCCGGCACTCCTGGCTCAAGCAACGCCAACCGTGCCGGGTAACTTGCCAAACTTACCTGTTGATCTGCCTAACAACCAAGTTACTCCTGAAGGTTCACCCCTGACGCCGGGGCTACAGCCTCCCTCCAGGGAACCTCTACCCGAACAGGAGTTGCCTACCTTACCGCCACCGGAACAGCTTTTGCCCACTCCAACGCAGCCGCCCGGAGACCAAGAAACCCTGCCGGGTGAAGTGCCAGCCACCATTAACGTGACGCGGTATGAGGTTCAGGGCAGCACGGTATTCAGTCCGGAGGAACTGGCTGCTGTAACCCAGCCCTACACGGGGTCGGTTTCGTTTGCTCAATTGCTTCAGGCTCGCTCTGCCGTGACGCAGCTTTACACCAGCAAAGGATATGTTACGTCTGGGGCGTACATTCCGCCTCAAACGCTGACCAACGGTGTCGTGGTGATTCAGGTGATCGAGGGCCGTCTGGAAGATATCAATATCACCGGAACGCGACGACTGAATCCGAACTATGTCAGAAGTCGGCTGAGGATTGCAGCTTCACCGCCGCTGAACGTGAATCATCTGTTGGAAGGGCTGCAACTGCTCCAGCTTGATCCCCTGATTCGCAGTCTGTCGGCTGACCTGGAAGCAGGGGCGCGTCCCGGTACCAGCCTCCTGCAAGTGGAGGTGGCAGAAGCCGATACGTTTAGCCTGGATCTGATTGCCAATAACGGGCGATCGCCCAGTGTCGGTACCTTCCGACGAGGCGCGCAGGTGACAGAAGCGAACTTGTTGGGTCAGGGTGACAGTATTAGTGCCGGGTATACCAATACCGACGGCAGCGATGAGTTTAATGTCAGCTATACCTATCCTGTCAATCCGCGCGATGGCACGGTGCGGTTTAGCTTTGGCACGACCTCCAGCGATGTGATCGAGCCACCGTTTGACGTATTGGGAATCCAAGCGACGTCGCGCTATTACGAATTGTCCTATCGCCAGCCGATTTACCGCACCCCCAGCGAAGAGTTTGCTCTGGGGTTAACGGCATCCCGGCAGGAGAGCCAGACCGAGCTATCGATTGATGATATTGGGCCGTTTCCGCTGTCACCTGGGGCAGATGATCAGGGACGCACCCGGATTTCGGCTCTGCGGTTTTTCCAGGAGTGGACTCGCCGCAGCAGTCGAGAAGTGCTAGCCGCGCGATCGCAATTTAGCCTGGGTCTGGATGCGCTGGATTCCACGGTGAATGACAACGCTCCCGACAGCCGATTTTTTGCGTGGCGCGGTCAGGGTCAGTGGGTGCGGCTGTTAGCTCCCGATACGCTGTTGCTGTTGCGAACCGACGTTCAGCTGACGGGTGATTCCCTAGTGCCGTTGGAGCAGTTTGGTCTGGGTGGCCAGGAAAGCGTGCGGGGCTATCGTCAGGATGCGCTGCTGACCGACAACGGCATTCTTGCGTCGGCAGAAGTTCGTATTCCCATTTTGCGGGCGCGAGATATTGACGGCCTGTTGCAAGTCGTCCCGTTTGTTGACCTCGGCACCGTCTGGAATAACGCAGGGCAAGATCCTGATCCCAGCACTCTCGCCTCGGTTGGGGTGGGGCTGCTGTGGCGCATGGGCGATCGCCTGAGTGCCCGTCTGGATTGGGGAATTCCCCTGATTGATGTGGACGGCAGCAAGCGCACCTGGCAGGAAAACGGCGTGTATTTCTCCATCACCTATACGCCTTTTTAGAACGTTGCATATCACGGCAGCCAAATCCTGAAGAGTATGAGTTACCTCAGTGAACATCAGGTTAAACCGGGGTGCAGGGGGGCCATCCCTGGCTGGAGGCAACCCCCCTTATCCGCAGGTGTCAGGAATCGAGAATTTGGGGTGTGAGGTGTTCCAGTAGACGAGCATAATCGCTTGCACCCGATCGTAAGACTCACCATAGGGGAGGATGACGCGATGAAACGTTGGACAGTCTGGCTTCGCAATCAAGCCAATCGTCAGCCGTTCTGGAACGGGCGATCGCGCACGGCCCATCCTCCTCGCTTGCGATGGTTCCGGCATTGGGGCGCATGGCTGGCGCTGGTTTGCCTGACTATACTGCTCTGTGTGACAGCTTCTCCCAGTCCTGCGGTTGAACCGTCACCCGCCGCGATCGCGCAAGCGCAGTCCTCTCCTGCGGCGTTAGAGCAACAGGGCCGACAGGCGTATGATGCGGGACGATTTCAGGATGCGGTCGTAGCTTTACAGCAAGCCGTAGACGCCTATCGCAGCCAGGGAGACACTCTGCATCAGGCGATCGCCCTAAGCAATTTAACACTGGCCTATCAGCAGCTTGGAGCCTGGACGGAAGCCAATCAGGCGATCGCCACCAGTCTGGATCTGCTGCAATCTATACCCGAATCCAATCGCGATCGCCTGTCGGTGTTGGCACAAGCGCTGGATATTCAGGGCAGTCTCCAACTTACACAGGGTCAATCTGAAACGGCCCTGGCGACATGGGAACAGGCCACCGCGCTGTATAAAACGCTGGATAATCAACCTGGCGTGATTAGCAGTACGGTCAACCAGGCGCAGGCACTACAAGCATTGGGACTGTATCGACGGGCGATCGCGACCCTCACCGAATTGAACCGAACGATTCAGGGGCAGTCCCCTTCACTGACCCAGGCGATCGCCCTCCGCAGCTTAGGCGATGCGTTGCGAGTAGTAGGCGATTTGGAGCGATCGCGCCAGATTTTGCAGGCCAGCTTGGGCGTTGCGCAACAGTTGCATTTAGCGGATGCGATCGCAGAAACTCAACTGAGTCTGGGCAATACAGCTCGCGCTCAGGCCGCTAACCACAGGGTAAAGAATGAAACGCCTCTGGCTGAACAAGCGACCCGTGCAGCTCTGTCGTTCTACCAGCAGGCGATGTCTGCCCCGACTGCTACGACTCGCACGCAGGCTCAACTCAACGCTGTCAGCCTGCTGCTCGACACAGCTCAATGGTCGGCCGCCGATGATCTGATCCCGGCACTCCAAACCCAAATTGCCAGCCTACCGCCCAGCCGCTCGGCCATTTATGCCCAAATTAACCTGGCGCAGAGTTTAATTCACCGTGAAGAAGGAAATGCGGCTGGATCAACGAATGCTCTGGCATCGCAACGACCCTTACTAATGCAGGCTGCCGAACTGTTAGCCACCGCCAGTCAGCAGGCTAAAGACATGCGCGACCAGCGGGCAGAGGCGTATGCTCTGGGCAGTTTAGGCGGACTGTATGAGAAAACTCGCCAGTGGTCAACTGCTCAAGATCTGACTCAACAGGCTCTCTTGCTGTCGCAATCCACCAATGCGTCTGACATTGCCTATCGCTGGCAGTGGCAGCTAGGCCGCTTGCTGAAGCTGCAAGGCAAACCAGAAGAGGCGATCGCCGCTTATTCTCAGGCGATCGATACGCTGCAAACGCTCCGCAGTGACCTTGTCGCGATCAATCGAGATGTGCAATTCTCTTTCCGTGAAGAAGTTGAACCCGTGTATCGCCAGTTGGTAGACCTGTTGATGGAGCCGCAAGGCGGGATTGAGCCGGGTCAGAAAAACCTGACTCGTGCCCGTGAAGTGATTGAGTTACTGCAAGTCGCAGAACTCGATAACTTCTTCCGAGAAGCCTGTCTGGATGCTCAGTTTGCGCTAGATCAGGTGGTCGATCAAGAAAAATTGCCTTCAGCGATTCTCTATCCGATCATTCTGCCCGATCGCTTGGAGGTGATTCTCAAACTGCCCCAGCAGCAAAACCTGCTGCACTACACTACCTACGTTTCGCAGCAAGAGGTTGAAACAACCCTTGATGCTATGCGGCGTCAACTTACGGTGCCCTACAGTTTCCGCAGTTTGCAAGCCACGTCACAAAAGGTGTACGACTGGCTGATTCGCCCTGCTGAAGCCAAATTAAGTTCTGACACCATCGATACGCTGGTGTTTGTGCTGGATGGCTCTCTGCGCAACATTCCCATGGGATCTCTGTATGACGGTCAGCACTATCTGGTTGAAAAATACGGCATCGCGCTGGCTCCGGGACTGAAGCTCTTTAGCCCCCGTCGTTTAGAACAGCAGCACCTGAATGTGCTGATTGCCGGACTCAGTGAAGCTCGCCACGGCTTTACCCCACTCAATTATGTGAATGAGGAAGTAGAAACGATTAAGGCGGAAGTGCCCAGTGTCGTGTTGCTCAATCAAGCCTTTACGGAATCGGCGTTTCAGTCGGAAATCAATACCTATCCCTTCCCCGTGGTGCACATTGCCACGCACGGGCAGTTCAGCTCAAACGCAGAACAGACGTTTATTCTGGCCTGGGATAACCCGATTGATGTGAATAAACTGAATGATCTGCTGCGCACCCGCGAAGAAGACCGCCCAGAAGCGATCGAGCTATTGGTGCTCAGTGCTTGTCAGACGGCAACGGGCGATCGCCGTGCTGCATTAGGGCTGGCAGGTGTAGCGGTTCGGGCTGGCGCGCGTAGCACTCTGGCCTCACTGTGGAGTCTGGATGACGAGTCTGGAGCGGTATTCATGAGCGAATTTTATCGAGAGCTGGCAGCAGGTGCTGTTACCAAGGCACAGGCCCTCCGTCAGGCTCAGCTCAAACTGTTGGCCGATAGCCAATATCGTCATCCCCGCTACTGGGCACCGTATGTGCTGCTCGGAAACTGGCTGTAACGCTCAACGTAAATTCGACGAACGCGCAAAAGGTTGTCTCGCGCATCGTGCGGGGCAACCTTTTGCGCCATTTCAGCTGCACGACGCGCAGCTGAAATGGCGCTATCGAGTTTGCGTCAACATGAGGCTTACTGTTGTGCTGTAGTTTCACCCACAGAATTAGATTTTAAGAAAGCTATATGGCTATAGATCCGTGGAAATTGCATAGGCAAGAAGTCGCCATTTCCATTAGCCTGATCAGTAGCTTAATATTTGTATGTAAAGAGTTATATCGAGACATATTTCCAGACATAATTTTATCCTTACAAATCGGTCAAGGCTACGTTCCCGCCTAAGTGCTGAGGGATGTCAGCGTATTGTTGGATTACGGAATAACGGCTTTACCAATAGATTTGATACATAAGTCGGTTTATCCATGACACCTACTTAGAATTCTGGATTTAATAAAACTGAAGATTTATTTTTAGAAGTTCGACGTTGCCGCGCTTCCGAAAGTAAACTTCCGGGTTTTATTTAATTTGTGATCCTTCGCTTAAACCCTGTTCAGCTCTCAGGAATCGTATGGCAATTTCAGGTCATTTAGAAACATTCTCGTTACCAGAAGTGCTTCAAATTCTAGAGCGAGGCCAAAAGACGGGACGGTTGACGATTCGAGTAGAAAACCACAGTCCTGAACCACAATGTCATTACATCTGGCTCAATCATGGACGAATTGTGGCAGCGGCAGATCGATCCGACTATCAGGGATTGATTTCAATGCTGATCCAGCGGCATTGGCTGAATGCCAATATCATGGGCCACCTCAAGCAAATGCAGAACCTGGACACCCCCCTGTGCACCTACTTAAAAGCTCAAGGCTTGCTGCGCTCTGAACAGATTAAGCTGTTGTTTCATGCTCAGGTACTCCAAAAAATCTGTGCATTGTTCAAAATTCAAAGTGGTCAATTCAAATTTGACGCGCAGACAACGCTTCCTAAAGTCGAAATGACCGGGTTAAGTTTATCTGCGTCAGAAGCCGTTTTGTTAGGGTTGCGCGTTCTGAAAGATTGGCAATACCTGGAAGACAAACTGCCCGATGCTCACTCTGCTCTAACCAAAACAACGTCTGCCAGACCATCGTTTCAACTCGACTCGATCGAAAGCAAAGTTTGGGAGAGCGCGGATGGAAATACACCACTTTTAGAGATCGCCGAAACCCTATCGCATTCGTTAGAAGCAATTCAGCGTACGGCGTTTCGCCTCATTGCAGTTGGCTTGTTGGAAGAATTGACGGCTGATATTTTACAACCGTCTGATATGCCTGTAGAAAATTTGGACAGGCCAGACGTTGTAACAATGCCTGCTGCTAAGGAGCCTGTTACAGCCGCGTTTCTACAAAATCTACTAGGCTTTCTGAAAAGCAAAGTTTGATTTGAATTCTAATCTGGAGTCTTGCTTAATCTCATAAAATTAATTTGTTCATGTCAGTTTCAGGACTGCACGGTTTAAAAAACAATTTTGCGTAGAAGCGAGCGGCTAAACCGCTCGCTTCTGCATTTATGGCCCGCTTGTATAACCTTTTAGATTTGCTATAGATTTTATGAGATTCGCTGCCTAATTCCTCACCTCGTGTTTAAATGCAGTCATGTCCAGAGCGATCGCCCCCTGCGTATAAGCCTCATGATTGTTTCCAAGCTGCTTTTTAATGCACGTTCAAGCAAGTTGCGTTTACGGACGCTGCTGGTGGTTCCATTCGTGTTACAGGTCGTGACAGCCGTTGGGCTGGTCGGATGGCTGTCCTTTCTGAGCGGGCAGAAAGCCGTGAGCAGCGTTGCTAATATCCTGCAAAGCGAATTGGCCTTCCGAATTGAACGAGAATTGCAGGGGTATTTTGAAAATCCTCATTCCCTCAATCGGTTGAATTCAGTCGCTTTTGTGCAGGGTGACATTGATTTTGCGGCAGCCAAGAATGTGGCTCAGTTCTTTCAGCAGGTCAAAATTTCTCCCTATGTGGATGCCGTGTATTGCGCGACCAATCGAGAAGGCACGTTTCTGGGCGTGAGTCGTGTAACACAAGAGAATGATTTTCAGATCATGCTGAGAAGTGACGCCACAGGCGGACGCATGAACCTTTACAGCCTTGATAACTTGGGCAATCGCCGCTATTTTGAAGAAGCCTTGAAGAAATACGATCCGCGAGTTCGCCCCTGGTATACCGCCGCCGTGCGAGCTGAGCGTCCGGTGTGGAGTGATGTATATCTTGATTTCACAACGGGATTGCCGACCATTACGGCCAGCCAGCCTGTCTATAGCGAAGGCAGCGGTCAGCTTTTGGGTGTATGCGCAACGGATGTGCTGTTGCCGAAGGATTTCCATAATTTCTTGATCAATTTGGATATTGGGAAGTCCGGCCATGCCTTTGTGATGGATCGGTCGGGTGCGATTTTGTCCAGCTCAACCGAGGAACAACTGTTGGTCGGGTCGGGTGAAAATGCAAAACTCTTACCCGCTACGGACAGCACGGAACCGTTGATTCGAGAAACAGCCCGATTTTTGCAAGCTCAGTTTGGCGGGTTCAATCAAATTGGGCGATCGCTGCAAACGACGTTCGTTTTGAATGGTCAACGACAATTTCTCCAGGTGCTTCCCTTCCGGGATGGGCGAGGGCTGGATTGGCTGATCGTCGTTGTGGTGCCGGAATCTGATTTTATGGGCCAAATTCAGGCCAACACGCGCAATACGATTTTGCTGTGTGCGGTAGCGCTGGTGGTGGCGATCGCTCTGGGTATCCTCACCTCTCACCTGATTTCGCAGCCCATTCTCAGAGTTGCTCGCGCGTCTGAAGATATTGCAAACGGTCACTTAAACCAGCACATTGAGTCCAGCCGAATTAGCGAAATTGCTCGGTTGTCCAACACGTTCAACAGCATGTCAGATCAGCTAAAACAGTCCTTCTCAGACTTGGCAACTAAAAATGAAGAACTGCGGATTGCTGAAGAAACCTATCGAAGTATCTTTCAAAATGCGCTGGAGGGTATTTTTCAGGCTGACCTGGATGGGAAATTCATTAACGTCAATCCTGCAATGGCACGTATTTATGGATACAACACTCCTGAAGAAATGCTAAATAGCCTTGCAGATAGCGAAACACAAGTTTATGTTAATCCTAAAGAACAAGAAGACCTAAGACAACAGCTAGAAGAACATGGTGAAGTGAAAGATTTTGAGTGTCAGGTGTATCGCAAAGATGGCAGCATTTCGTGGATTGAAGAAAACACGCGTGCTGTTCGCGATCAATATGGAAATTTACTGTATTTTGAAGGGTTGGTAGAAGATATTAATCATCGTAAACGGGAAGAAAAAGCATTGCAGCGACTACTGGGTGAACTGCATATTGCGATCGATCAGAAACGCGTAGAAGAAGAGGTTAACAAAATTACGGAAAGTGATTACTTTAAAAAATTAAAAGATGAAGTTGCGAAATTACAAACAGAGCATTCACAGTATAAGTGACGTAAATATTTAAGATTGGCACAGAACGATTGGTCTATAGACAAATGCTGCGATCGCAACAGGAATCTGTAGCTTCCGACTGCGCATGGCTAAGCAGAAGCTTGCCAACGAGTGCATTGATGAACATTCGAGGTGTAAGGGCGTTTCGCGAAACGCCCTACCCCATAAGAGACAGACCCAACGCTAATGAGATTGAGCCTCTGGTTTGGATTCCTCACGTTGAGCTGCAAAATCAGCCACTTCAGAGGCAGATTCAAGCCGAATATTGCCTGTCAGCGCGTTTTGGTTAACGGTTCCCTGAATATGAACCGTATCGTCGCAGTTTTTCAAATGAGACAAGCGTCCTGAGAGCGTAAGCTGCTGATCATTCCACTCTCCAGTCAGAGAAGGCCGTTCGTCAGCTATTTTGACGATTCGATCGTCTGCATCGGCGGACAGCAGTGATCCAGTCAGATAGATTCCAGATTCTTGAATGTTAAGAATGAGTTTATCCGCTTTCAAACAACCGGGCAGGTTACTGGCGGCAAATGAGTAGCGACCATCGATCGCGGTAGGGGCATGTAGATGCGTATTACCATAAGCGGTTGTCACACTGAACAGCACGACAACAAACCCGATCGCTACAACATAAAACGCTAAAGATTTTGCATTGAAATGAGTGTTCATGCCTTGACTCCCGTTGAATTAATGTGACTTCGATAGCGCGTTTATCGAACTCAGGTTGAACTAACTCCTGTCGTAGCGACTTCGTCGGGTTCAGCAGTCAGGGTGGTGATATGAGAAGTGACTTGTCCTTTGCGGGTAATCAGCAGTGAGGATCGACATTCAACGGCCAGCTCATCGGTGTAACGTCCCAATGTCTGCCGTTCTACACCCCATTCGCGACTGGTTCCGGCGATCGTTAAATCTGCCGTCTCTGAGGTTTCAATCACCGCTTGTACTGGATTGTCGGCCTCAATGACTGGAATGAAAATGCGATCGCGCACATCCGCAGGCAGTCGATCCATCAACATGCCAAACTCATACGTTAGCTCAGCCGCCGGTTGATTGGGCGATGCCACGCGCAGGATGGTCAGCGTAGACGTTGGATGATTAATCAGCAGCCGTAAAGCAATTTCTAGCCCCAAATCATTGTGAATATTGGGCACATACGGAACCAGTAATTTCTCAAATCGGTGGTTATTGCGATCGACAAACACGGCTACATCGACGCGCGACGTGCTGAGAATTTGCCCTACGCGACCGCCTAAGCGATTGCGGCTAAAGGTGGGACGGTGCCACCCCAGCAAAATTAGGTCGGCATGGTCTAATTCTGCTATGCGGGTCGTTTCCTGGGCCACATTGGCGGCGACCCGAATGATAGGACGAACGAGGGGCCGGATAGTCTCTGGTTCAAGACGGGCAATTAATTGGTTCAGGTTGGCCTGCCGTTCTGCAATTTCTCGTTCCACCGCCGCAGGTGTACTTTCGTATGTCTCTTCTTCCGTCTCAATTAGACTCAGCGGATAGATTGCGGCAGGTTGAGACGTTGTGCTGGGAGCGGCGGGAAGACCTGCGATCGCCAACGCCAGTTGAATCAATCCCTCTTGAGTCGTGGGATTTGAAATAGGCACAAGCACTCGATAGGCTGGTTCGACCTCATCCAGGTTGGGTGCAATGGTGTCTTGACGAATCAAGCGTTTCGGATAAGTCCACTCCAGCAGCGGCGATGTCATGAACGTGGTTACCAACGCCATGATCACCAGCATGGTAAATAACAGCGGCGAAATGACATTTAAACTGAGTCCAATATTCAACACAATTAGCTCAGTTAATCCGCGTGTATTCATCAGCCAGCCGAGCGCAGACGCTTCGCGGTTGTCAATGCCACAAACTCGCGCGGCCGTGTAAGCACCGATATATTTCCCGGCGATCGCAATCACCACAATTAATCCACACAACAACCAGAGCGTGGGATTATTTAACAGTCCAATTTGAGTGCGCAGACCGCTATAGGCAAAGAAGACAGGCAACAGAAACGTGAGCACGAAATCTTCTGTTTTTTCAGCCAGTTCACGGGTTAGCCCAACATGCTTGGGCATGACGGCACCCAGTAGGAACGCGCCAAAAATCAAGTGAATACCAATTAATTCAGTAATCAGCGCCGAAACCACAACCCCCATGTAAATCCCTGCCAGCACAAACTGGCTGAGGCGGCCTCGTCGCTCATAGTAATTCGATAATCCCTGTAGGAACTTGCGTCCCACGGTCAGCATGACGCCAATGTAAATCAGTGCAAACAAGATGGTGGGAATTGCGGCGGCCATATCCCCATGTTTTGCAACGGCGATCGCCAGCGCCAGCAAGCACCAGGCCGTCACATCATCCACCGCCGCGCAGGTTAGGGCCAGCGTCCCCAATCGAGTGCCCTGGAGGTTATTCTCGGTAATAATTCTGGCCAGTACCGGGAAGGCGGTAATCGACATCGCCGCGCCTAAAAATAGGGCAAATGCCGTGAAGGAGACGCTGCTATTCGAGACCAGCGGATAGAATAGCAGCGCACCCACAGTTCCGAGTGAAAAGGGAGCCAGGATGCTGACGTGAGACGTGAGGACGGCTACATCCATTTGACCCCGCAGGTATTTGGGATCAAGCTCTAACCCGATCAGGAACATAAAGAAAATTAGTCCAACCTGCGATAAAACATTCAGGAAGGGAACAGCTTCGGGTGGAAAAATGGCAGCAGCCCAATCCGGTGCCAGCCAGCCAAACAAGGATGGCCCTAGCATAATCCCTGCAACGATTTCGCCAATCACCAGGGGTTGTCTGATCTGCCGAAAGGCCAGCCCAACTAATCGCGACAGGCCGATTACAATGAGGACTTCAATCAGAACAAGAACAACAGTATCTAATTTCATAGGTTCCTCGGTAGAGGGTTAGAGCTGTTATAAAGCGCAGCCTAGCGCATCTAGCTCAGCATTTCAGAGTTCTGGAAATCGCACATCCTCCTTTGAAGGGATTTATAGTGCTTAATATCGTCAAATTGGTATGAAAAATTCGATCGCTGCTAGTGTTCTGACCTTTACGGTTCTTATTGCTCCTGCCTGTTTGAGCACATCCGCGATCGCTCAAGAGTTGCCTACTCCAGTGACATCGGTTGTTTTAACGGGCGATCGCCTCTCGCTTAGCCTGACGAACCAAACCGGATCTCCAGTTGAGTATCAGGCGATTGGTGATACCGAGTCGCGTGTTCTTCCGCCAAACTCAACCGTTACCCTGCGCGATTTGCGAATTCCGGTTTCACTGCTGTTTCGATCGCAGGCTGTATCAGATGTGGGCGATCGCACCGGATTGATTACAACTGACGTTCGCCCAAATACCTCAACCGGAAGCTTGGACATTACGTTTAAGCCCACCAGCGATCCGTTGAATCTACGCTCTACAGTTTCCGTGGATGCCAATGGAAATGTATACGCCTATTGAAACGTGAATTTAATAGCCCGATGTTGTATGCGCGCCGCGTACACAACATCGGGCTTTTAGGAGGGTTGAGCGTCGCTCAACTCTCCCAAAAGCCCATTTGTCAGATTGTCGATTGGGCCTGACGTTCAAATTTGCAGGCCAGCGATATCACCAGGGGAAGCGCAAGATTGATGGCAATCAGCCGAATGAGATGACCCGCTGTAACGATTTCAACATCGTGGTTCAGCGTTAGAGCAATTAAGATCATTTCGGGTGATCCCCCTGGGGCCGTCACCAGTAGGCAGGTCAGCCAATCCCAGTCCGTTAGCAGCATGGCTAATCCTGCCGAAATAAATCCAGCCAGGCAGGTTAACACGACCGGGACGATGGTATACGCCAGCGATCGCCGCTTCAGGTGGGGATTCATGCCCCAATATTCGCCGATGGTGATGCCTAAAAGCACCTGACCAATTACATTCAGAAATGACGGTAAGTTAAAGCTGGCACTCGGCAAGATATGCAGCGAATCCAGCGATAGATTAAACAGAATGCCAACAATAATCGAACCGAAGAAGGCGGCAACAGGTAACTTAATGCGGCTGCCCAGTTGAACGGCAAGGGCGGCGATCGCCAACACCAGTGCCAACAGCAACAAATACGTTGAATTAAAAATAGAGACATCGTGAACTAAGGCAGACACTACATCGCCAACGTTGTGCTGTGTGGTGACATGCGCCATGAGCGGAATCACCAGCGTCACGGTAGTAAACCGAATGAGCTGAACCAGCGACACTAACGACGCTTTTTTGCCATAGTCTGCTGCAATGCTGGCCATCACGCCAATGTTGCCGGGAACGGTGCATAACAGCCCCGTTAATAAATCCGTTCTTTCAAGCTGCGAATAAACATAGCCAATTGCACCTCCGCTCGACAGCAGGAATAGCGCCAGCAGAATGAAGGTTGGAAGCTGAAGCGATAGCGCGGTGAGATTGCTGTGGGCGATCGCAAACCCAACGGTCAATCCCACCAACATTTGACCAATTTTTCTGAAATTGCGATTCGGTTCCGCTTGATTGTTATAGAAGGCACGGTAGAGGTAGAACACCAGTGCGCCTGAAGCAATGCCTCCCAAAATCCAGGAGCCACCCCCTACTCCGATAGCAATGAATCCGAGGCCAATCAGTACAGCGAGAACAATCTGAATGACGATGAGTAATCGGTTACTAATCGGGTCATCCAGCGCTACCGGAACACGTATGGTTTCTTGCACAATTCACCGTGTTAATTATTTAGGCAGTTTATGAATACGGTCAGTCTGAACAGATATGAGCCTCACCTTCTTAAGAAGCGCGATGCTGAATCCTGCCAACCTTAGAGTTGGTTTACGTTTGATATAAGTAGGTGATCTTAGTCAAATACAAAACCCAAAAACCTGCGCCCCCCGCGCAGCGGGGGGCGCAGGTTTTTGGGTTTTGTATTTAATTGAAGTACTCTACTTAAACATAAATAAATATTTACTTTTCTATAGAATAGCGCTCAATTGGAATTCTGATAAACGCCAAATCAACCTTTCGGATTCACGTCGTTTTACAGAGCGACTTGCTACGATCAATAGGCTGTTTCCAACGTCTTTCTGTCATTTCACCCAACGACAGAGGATAATTCCAATCCCCACCGTGATGAATACTGCGCCAAACTGCATCTCTGATTCCACCGCCTCCCACCTTCAATGTCCCGAACTCCTCGCTCCAGCAGGCCATTGGGAGTGTGCCAAAGCGGCGGTCGAGAATGGGGCAGATGCGATTTACTTTGGGCTGGAGCGGTTTAACGCCCGGATGCGGGCGCACAATTTTACAGAAGCCGATTTGCCAGAGCTGATGGCATTTCTGCATCGCCGGGGAGTAAAGGGTTACGTTACTCTAAACACGCTGATCTTTCCGCAGGAATTAGCGGAGGCTGAGCAATATCTCCGCACCATTATCACAGCCGGAGTGGATGCGGTGATCGTGCAGGATGTGGGCATTTGTCGCCTAATTCGCCACCTATCGCCCGATTTTCCCATTCATGCTTCAACCCAGATGACGATTACCAGCGCGGCTGGGGTGGACTTTGCGCGATCGCTCGGCTGTCAGCTTGTCGTGTTGGCCCGTGAATGTTCTCTAAAAGAAATCAACAAAATTCAGCAGCAGTTAGGTCAGCAGGAAGTGGCGCTGCCGCTGGAGGTGTTTGTCCACGGAGCGTTGTGTGTCGCCTATTCGGGGCAATGTCTAACCAGCGAATCGCTGGGGGGGCGATCGGCTAATCGAGGTGAGTGTGCTCAGGCATGTCGGATGCCATATGACCTGATTGCAGATGGCGAAACGGTTATTTTGGGCGATCGCAAATATCTCCTCAGTCCCCAAGATCTAGCGGGTTTAGACGTTTTGCCCGATCTGGTGAAGGCGGGAGTGAGCAGCTTAAAAATCGAAGGCCGTCTAAAAGCGCCTGAATATGTAGCCAACGTTACTCGCGTTTATCGGCAAGCACTGGATCGCGTCTTCGCTGACCTGACGGCCCAAGAAACCGCCTCGTTTACGCCTCGTCAGCAAGACTATTACGACCTGGAAATGGCGTTTTCGCGGGGGCTGCATACAGGATGGTTTGAGGGAATTAACAATCAAGAGCTGGTTCATGCCCGATTTGGCAAGAAGCGCGGCGTTTATCTGGGCGAAGTGACTCGCGTTCGCAATGAGCAGGTGGCCGTGCGGCTGGAAGCTCCCCTGAAGCCGGGAGATGGGGTGGTGTTTGATAAC
>DATNPS010000186.1:0-20547 GCA_036703095.1 Crinalium sp.
GTTAGGGGTTCAAATCCCCTTGGCTCCACTGTGACTGAACCCGAAGTGGTGGAGGGGCTGGTTTGTGACACCAGTGTTAGCGAGTTCGACTCTCGTCAGTCACCCCAAATGGAAACTGCGATCGATGGGCGATAACCTGTCCCGAAAACAGGCGTACAGTTCATGCTGTAGAGGTTCGATTCCTCCAGTTTCCGCTCTCGGAAGGTGCGGCTGTGTGGACGGCAACTGGTTTGGAAGACCAGAGGATAGTTTTCGCTATCGGGGTTTCTCCTAACGGAGACGCTACGCGAACGACTCCTCCTCCTTCCGTTGTTTTATCGATAAGCAAGAGGTGATAGTAATGGTACATATTCGATTTGAAGGGCGATCGCTTGACATCCTAGAAACTCAATTAGGAATTGCCACAGGTATGAGTGATGTGGCTGTTAAAGAACAAGTTTCCAGACACTTGGATGTCAACACCAATCGACTCTCCGCGTATGTAGTCGATCGCCGTCCAAGTGGTGATCTGATCATTCGCCCTGAAGCCGTTTACGGATAAATCTCTCCACTTCGTGCCCTAACTGAAAAAGCTTACATACTCGCCTAATGGATAATGCACTTGACTTAGAATCAAGCTACTACAGGTTCAAATCCTGTGTATGACACCCCGCTTTTTTGACTTGCACGAAGTGACTTTTACAGTCCCTCATTCGATCGCATTTTTCGATTATGGTTCCAGTTTCCGGTAGAGGTTTTCTTCATGCATCATCCGCTATTAACTCTAACTCAGTCAGCTACTCCTGAAGCAGCGATCGCTCTTCAGCATGAGTTACGGTCATGGGTGGTGATGGAGGATGACTTTGGTGCAGTGAAAACCGTTGCCGGAGTTGATGTGGGATTTGAAGAGGATGACCAGATTGCTTGTGCCGCGATCGCCGTTCTTCGATTTCCTGACCTGACGCTTCAGGAATCAGTAATGATTCGCCGTCCTACGACCTTTCCCTATGTTCCAGGTCTGCTGGCATTTCGGGAAGTTCCAGTGGTGATGGAGGCACTGGCAGAGTTGAAGACGAAACCCGATCTACTGCTGTGTGATGGCAATGGTTGTATTCACCCACGTCGCTGTGGCTTTGCCTGTCATCTTGGCATTGTTAGTGGTTTACTGTCGATCGGTGTGGCAAAAACACCTTACCTGGGAGAGCATGAACTCCTCTCAGAGCATCGAGGTGCATGGCAACCGATTCGAGATAACGGAGAAATCATTGGAGCGATCGTTCGCACGCAGTCAAATATCAAACCTGTTTACGTCTCTGTTGGACATCGGATTAGTTTGAACAGTGCGATCGATTTTGTTCTACGGTGTGCGCCCAAGTATCGTCTCCCTGAAACCACTCGTCAAGCAGATCAACTCTCAAAAGGGCATACAAAACCAGTCTCTGCAATCTGAGAAAAAGACATGAGATTGGCATTGGCAATGAAATTTATCAGAACTGCAGGTGAGGATCATGAAGCGAAGCAACTTTGATAACACTAATCTAGATAACGATTTGGAAGACCTCAACGATCTGCAATCGTTTTGCTTTTGAACCCTCTAGCAAACGTCGTCGAGGATATCCATCGGAAACCGCTGTCAAACGAGGACATCGCATCGTTCACGGTGATAAAGAACTGCAAGAAAAACTGGGTAACAACGATTTGTGTCCCTGCGGTTCTGGACGTTCCTTTCAAGCGATGTTGCCGTAATAGCGGCAGGTATGACGGTAGTTTACGCAGCCACTACTTTTAGGCAATAGCCTCATCCATTTTCACTTTTACTGGCAGTTGTTGCCGCGCCCTGATCGCAGAAGCTTACATACTCTCCACCAAACAAAGGTGCGTATCTGGAGGGATACGCTGCAAGCCTGAACCTTATTAGCAGGCAAAACTGGAGGGATCACACTCTTCAGCCAAGCTTCTGTAACTTGCGCGGTGACTCTTCACCGTTGCGTGCAACATCTGCCTCCTCATCCACGATAACCAGAGGAGGTTCCTGTGAACAATACTGAACGTGATCTGCGTCTGGAAATGCTGAACAGCTTGCTGACTACGCCCCATCGCAAGCTGGAGCAAGTGGCAGAAATTCACAAATTGATCGTTGAACTTGACCCGATCTTCTACGGGCATCTGGCAGTGTGGTATCAGCGCAATGGCGATGTGCGCGACCACAAGGAAGTGTTTGTCGCTCATCTGCTAACCAGCGATCTGGTAGAACACCGTGATGCTGGTTTCGTCATGCTGCAAGAGTTTCCCCCTTATCAGGTGGCTCGTGTAGTGGACTTCATGAAGCAGCACCGCAATAAGCTCCCTCGTTCTGCTCGGACTGCGGTGCAGCGGTATCTGAATGTGCGGGAGAGCAACCCCGCTTTGTTCGATCGCGCGGCTCTGCGGGGACGCAAGGCAATGAAGCACCTGTATGCCTCACTGCACATCAAGCCTGACGAGCGGGCGAATGCGATTCTGTTCCGTGACCAGCCTCCGGTTGGTTCGTTGGCAGAGGTGCTGAAGCAACTTGCAAAGGCAGAGAGTGCAGCAGAACAGGCTCGGCTGATTGTGGAGTTCAAGTTGCCATATGCGATCGCCATTGGTGCAATCAAGCAACTGACTCCGACTGTTCTGGTCGCTTTGATCAACAGCATGACTCCGCAGGAAGTGATTAACAACCTCAAGTCGCTGAAGGCAAGAGGGGCAATGGATCATCCAGAAGTGAAAGCGTTGATTGACGGCAAACTGGACGAGGCATCCAAGAGTGCGCGAGTTGCGGCATTCAAGGCTCAAGTTGCAGCCGATGCAACCGACCTCGATGCCGATACCCTTGCCCGTCTGGAGAAGGTGACGAATGAGCAAGTGAAGCGGCGTGGTGTGATTACCCGTCCCACTGCCTTACTCGTAGACAAGTCAGGTTCGATGGAGAATGCGATCGAGATTGGTAAGCGGCTCGCTGCCCTGATCTCTGGCATCACTCAGGCAAACCTGTTTGTCTACGCCTTCGACAACATTCCCTATCCTGTCACTGCCCAGGGTAAGGAGTTGACGGACTGGGAGCGGGCATTCCAGCACATCAAGGCTGGGGGTGGCACCAGCATCGGTGCGCCTTTGGAAGCGATGCGGAAGAAGCGGCAAGTCGTTGACCAGATTATTGTCGTGACGGACGAGGGTGAGAATGCGGCTCCCTACTTCGGTGAGGTGTACAAGACCTACTGCCGAGAGTTGGCGGTCATGCCCAATGTGGTGATTGTTCGTGTGGGTGGTTACTGCAACTGGCTGGAGAGCCAACTGAAGGGACAGCAAGCACCTGTAGAAACGTTTACCTTCGCGGGAGACTACTACAGCTTGCCCAATCTGGTTCCGCTGCTGACACGCCCTTCTCGTCTGGAACTGCTGATGGAGATTCTAGACACACCACTGCCTGTGCGATCGGATAAGTAGGGTTAAAATGAGGCATTGCTCAGCATTTTTGCTAGGCAATGCCTGCTCTTGACCAACATACCACTGTTCTCCCACAGTTCAACTTAAAGATGAGATATACAGCATTCAATATTACTAACTTTAAAGGGATTCAAAGTCTCAAGCTAGATCTTGATGGTAATCCAGCATCAAAAATCTTTATCCTTGTTGGACTTAATGAAAGTGGTAAAACAACTATTATGGAGGCTTTGTCATTTTTCTATGAAAATATAAGGAATGTTGACGAAAGTGTATTAACACTTCACCCTAGTGGAATCAACGACAATCATTCGCTCATTCCCAAAAATCGGAAAGACAATTTTACTGACTCAGTAAGAATTGAGGCGAGCCTTGAGCTTGAAGAAAAAGATGTCAAATTAATAGAAAAAATACTTAAGGATAATAAATTTCAATGTGAACGCATTAACCCAAGTGTAAGTATTGCTTTTGATTTTAAATTTGTAAATTCTTCATTTGCAGAAAAGAAAGTCACTTTCGGGTCAGATATTTATGGAAAAGAAGGACGAAAGAGGACAAAAGAAAAATTAGGGAAACAACATGAAGTATGGAATCTTACTTACGAAGCTATTAGAAGTATGGTTCCACCAATTATCTACTATCCCAACTTCCTTTTTGAGTTTCCAGATGTAATTTATTTGGAAAAATTTGAAGGTGAAGGACGAGAACAGGTGTTTTACAGAAGACTTCTTCAAGATGTTTTAGATTCTCTAAATAACAAATTAAGTTTACAAACTCACATCATTGAGAGGGCAAGTAGTGGAAAGCGACAAGACAGAGAAGCTCTTAATAGTGTACTCAATAAAATGAGTTCTCAAATTACTAGACTTATCTTTTCTGATAATCTCAGTGTTTTTAGAACAGATACAAGAAACAAATCTATAATAGTCAGTTACCCTGAAATGGATGAAAAGAGTAAGGCTCTTTACGTTGAATTGCAATTAAAAGATGGAGAGGATAACTATTACATCCGTGAAAGGAGTCTAGGTTTTAGATGGTTTTTTACATTTCTGCTTTTCACACAATTTAGGGTTCAAAGATCTCAAGGAAATAGTAATTTAGTATTCCTCTTTGATGAGCCTGCTTCTAATTTACATCAAGCTGCTCAACAAAGACTTGTGCGTGCCCTTGAAGAACTGACCAAATCATCAGTTTCTGTAATCTACTCAACTCATAGTCATCACCTTATTAATCCACAGTGGCTTGAAAGCGCTTTTATTGTTAGGAATAAAGCGCTTGAGTATGAAGATGATGACATAGATAGTTTTGAGCCAACAAATATTGAGGTTCAAAGATATAGAGCGTTTGTTAGTCACCACCCTAATCAACATACTTATTATCAACCAATCCTTGACGTGTTGGAATACCGTCCTAGTAACTTAGAAGCTGTAACGGATGTGGTTATGGTTGAGGGAAAAAATGACTTTTATACACTTAGCTACTTCCAAGAGGTTCTCATAAGCCAGAAGAAGAAGGTAACTTTACTACCAGGTTCAGGCTCGGGTTCTCTTGATACTGCTATCCGTCTTTACTATGCATGGGGAAGAAACTTTATCGTTGTATTGGATAGTGATGTTGAGGGTAAAAAGCAAAAGAGACGCTATCAAGACGTTTTCAATGGAATCATACAAGATAGATTATTTGTGTTTGAAGATATTGAATCTTCATGGGCGAATTGTGGAATGGAAAAGCTTTTTGATCCTGCTGATTTGCTTAAAATTCAAAAATCTGTTTTTTCTGACTCAGATAAGGTTGACAAGAAGCTATTGAATATGGCTATTCAAGAAAATCTTATCAAGAAAGCTCCTGTACCTTTATCCAAAACTACAATAGAAACCTTTAAAAAGGTACTGAAGTTTTTAAGCGAATCTTTATCAAAAGCTAATTGAAGTAATCCTTGAAAGAGAAGCATTGTATTGAGAATGAGGCGATCGCCATTCAGGAATCTTTGCCTGGTAATCAGTAGCATTCAATAATCTCCTGCGTGCCCTAACTTGTAGAGCTTACATACGAGTACGAGAGGAAACGTGCCACTGCGAGCAGTGGGCGCTTGTGAACGGGGAGTGCAAAGAACCTGGGAGGTGGGCTTAGAAGTAGCCATCCTTGAAAGAGTGTGTAAGAACTCACGACTCCGAGCGCCCCAAGTAACTGAGAAAGCGCAATGCTCCCAAAACTTGCACGCAGGATTGCTGAAAAACTATCAGCTAAACTCAACCTTTATGGAAGAACAAATATGGTTAAAGCGGCAACAATCAACATCTTATTTGACCTAAAAGAATGGACACAGCGACGGGAACTCCTGGTTGAAGGACTGGTGGCAGAGAATGTTGATTTAATTGCTTTGCAGGAGGTCGTCACATTACCTGAAAATACAGGAGTCTGGCTTGCAGACAAGCTAGATATGCCCTACGTATCCTTCACCCCTAAAGTCAACGATGAAGGAACTGCTCTGTCTGAAGGAATCGCCATTCTCAGCCGCTATCCATTCGTCAAGCAAGAGATGCTCGCGTTGAAAGGGCAGAACCGTGTTGCCCAGTATGTGCAGGTTGTGGTGGATGGGCAACCGTTTGTCTTCTGCAATGGACATTATTACTGGTATCCCGGACCTCACCCAGATCGGGATACTCAAGTGCAGCAGGTTTTAGATTGGTTAGGACAGCTTCCACCAGAGCTACCTATTGTTGCAGTCGGAGACTTTAACGGAACCCCGGAGACCTCAGCGATCGCGCTGATGCGGCAACAGTTCACATCTGCCTATGCTGCACACTACGGTCAAGAGCCAGTCTATACCTGCCCGACTCCCCTGGTGCGACGCAATTGGAAGAAAGTGCTGTGGCATACATTTCGCAATTTGCGATTCAATCACACACTTCGTCCCTGGCGAGGTACTTTGGATTACATCTTTGTCAATCATCATCTGCGGGTCAAGAACTGCCAAGTAATTCTGAACCAACCCGCTTCTAACAGTCGTACTCTCTATCCTTCTGACCATTTTGGCATCATGGCTGATTTGGAAATCCTGCCTTAAGCCATCAACACTGGTGACGGATGGGTCAGAAACACCAAGAACTCTTACTCATTCGCCTCCAGCTATGATGAATATTCACACCTTACTCAACCAGATTGCAAACGCTGAAGCACAACTGCAATCAACTCAATTCCTTGCCCCCTGCGTCAAGGGTGGACGAGTTCGCACACGGGTAGCAGGGATGGTCTATACCTTCACTTCTAAACCTCGTCAGTTTGAAGGATGGGGTATTTTTCAGCCTGTGGATGCACAGACGGCAACGATGCTTGAAGAAGCCGATTTGCCTCAGATTACTGCTTATTTACAGCAGTTTCCGACCATCCGATTGCGGTTAGCTTATCGCTTACAACATCAAAGCTGGTTGGTATATCCCGTCAATGAAGCGGATATGCGGCAACGGTTTAAGGCAGTTAAACCTGTGGTTGTGCATCTGGTGACAGAAGGCGTTGCGTTTGAGCAAATTCTCGCCCACTGGAATGGCAACTCCTGCTGGTTTGAGGACATCGATCGCCGCGCTGACCCCGCGATCGCAGAAACCTTGCAATCCAATCTCAAGCAACTGATTCCCGTTGAGGAATTGCAGTTTAAGGGAATGACCCCAGAAATGCGATCGCTCTACGAGTTAGCGACTCAGCAGATAGAGGAGTTTGCCCAACCGCAACGAGATGAAAAGCGACTGCGGCAAGCTCTTAAACTGGGTGGCGGTGAACTACACCAGTTCCAGGATCGGGGTGACTACTGGACGGTGGATTGGACAACCTCAGATGGCACTCGCCATACCAGTGCGATCGCCAAAGATGATCTGACCGTTGTCAGTTCTGGAATTTGCTTGAGCGGACGCGATTTCGATTTCGATTTGCAATCGTTAGTGGGTGTGATGGAACACCGGGAGTGGTAAGACTATGAGCATCTTTTTCCACGAGCAGCTTTACCGAACCGATGGGGTTATGGCAAAGCTGAGAGAGTTTCCTGTAACCATCTGTGGTGCAGGAGCTTTGGGCGCGAACTTGGTTGAGAACTTAGCTCGTGCTGGTTTTGGCAAGCTTAAAGTGATTGATCGCGATCGCATTGAAGAACGCAATCTTTCCACTCAACCCTACTACCGCTCAGATGTCGGTGTATTCAAAGCCAAGATTTTGGCAAATAATCTGTATCGGGCGATCGGGACAAAGGTAGAAGCTGAAACCAAAGAACTGACTGCGGCAAATGCGGCTCAACTACTCAAAGAGAGTGGATTGATTGTTGACGTGTTCGATAACAGCACTTCTCGTCAAGCCGTGAAGGATTATGGCGATCGCGCTAGAGTTCCTTGCCTCCATGCTGGACTCTCTGCGGATTATGCAGAAGTAATCTGGAATGGTGCTTATCGAGTTCCATCCGATGTCAATGATGATGTTTGTGATTATCCCCTCGCACGTAACTTGGTGATGCTAACGGTTGCTGTAACTTGTGAGGCGATCATTTCTTTTATTGCGACAGAAGAACAACGGCACTTCACAATCACTTTGAAAGATTTGAGTATTCAACCTCTCAATCTGTGATATTAGATGGTGGCTGGACAGCTCTCCGTAGACGGTCATCATCACTTTCCGTTGTTGCACGAGATTAGAAAGTTGATGCCTGGAATTACTTCTCCTGTTTCTGCTTCACTGTTTCTAGGGATGCTTCATGTGAGCAACAAGCTGGTCGAGAGCTTTGCCCCATCCATCATAAAAGCCCATGTCCTCGTGTTTCTTGCAGTCCTCCTGATTTCCATGAATCACGATCGCAGTGTATTTCGTTCCCTGTTCGTGTGGTTCAAGAGCAATCACGGCTGTAAAGTGGAAGTCACCGCTGTTCTTCTCAGATGTTTGGATGATGGGACGATATCCCGGTTGAAGGGCATTTGTCCAAACCAGCTTTTCGTTTGGGATGACTTCCAAATAACATCCGACGTTGGGGAACTCTTGCCCCTCTGGAGAACACATTACCGTGCGGAAAAGACCACCAGGACGAAGATCAATCTCGCAGTCGATCGTTTTCCAGGGTGCGGGAGTAAACCAGTGCTTCAGGTGCTCTGGCGTTGTCCAGGCTGCCCAAACCAGTTCTGGTGAAACATCAACGATGCGTTCAAACACCAGGTCAAGTTGAGTATCCGGTTGATGAGTGAATGGAGTCATCGGTATTATCCTTCAGTTGATTGAGGTAAGAATCCAATTGATTGAGGCGAGCTTCCCAGAGGTGGCGTTGTTCTAACATCCACTGTTCAGCGGCGATTAAAGCGTCTGGAGCGATCTGATAGGTGCGAATGCGACCTGTTTTTTGGGACTGAACCAATCCACAGTCACTTAAAACATTGAGGTGCTGAGTAAACGATGGCAATGCCATATCGAATGGCTTTTCAAGTTCACTCACGGCAGCAGGGCCAACACTCAGCCGTTCGAGGACAGCACGCCGGGTTGGGTCTGCCAGGGCATAAAAAATGCGATCGAGCTGGATAGATCGGTTAGGCATATACCTAACTATAGCGCCAATCAATACTTAGGTAAATACCTTTCTTTTGTTGGGTGGCTGAGCGATCGCTTCTCCTGTTTTTGGGATGGTGACTGCGATCGCCTACACCGCTATTTGCTGTGGTGCAGACACCTGCTATTGAGTGTGCATCAGTACAGTATCGCCTGCTTGGATCACGTGTTTGATGTTGAGGTCGAAGTTATGACGAATAATTCTTTCTCTCTCCCTAAAATGGAATTTTAGGCAGAATCATTCAGTCTAATAATTGTGATCCTTAGAGTATCGATGAGGACAGTTCTTAGAGATTACCTGTAGGATAGTGGGTTGCAATTGATGAGCCGATAAGGTTTAGTTGGTGGTAGAGCAACCTGCAAACAAGCGCATTTGGACAAATTAAATCATGAATAGAACAATCAACCCTGAAATCGTGGTTGCCTACGTCCAATGTCCACGCAAGGCTTATTTAATTCTGCACTCCGATGAGGTAGGTAAAGTCAACGAGTACATTGCTATTCTTGAGCATCAGAAGTCTACCAACCACAATGAATACTTGGGAAATTTGAAGCAACAACATTCTGATATACAACCTTACAGCAATAGAAATTTGAGAAACGGGAGTAGTTTCCTGATTGGTGGCAAACTTGAGGGCAAAGAGTGTGAGGCAGCCTGCGGTATTCTGACAAAAGTATCATCACCTTCATCGCTAGGTGAACACAGTTATGAGCCAACAATTTTTGTTGGAACACACCAGATCAATGGTGATCAGAGGTTAGAGTTAATCTTCATCGGTCATATTTTAGGGCAAATTCAGGGTAAGCCACCTGTAACAGGCAGAATTATCGATGCGGAGCTAAAATCCCATGAGATTCGCTTGGAGAGTAGCTACAAAATATTGACATCCATCCTTCAAGACTTGCAGGGGTTAATTCAAGCTAAGTCCCCTGAACCACCGCCCTTGATCTTAAATAAACATTGCCCTTACTGCCAATTTCAACATTTATGCCAAACACAGGCGGAGAAAGAAGATAACCTAAGTCTATTGGATCGTGCTTCAGCAAAAGTGCTTCAGCACTACGAGAAGAAAGGAATCTTTACAGTTAAGCAACTTTCCTACTTGTACAAACCTCGACGACGTAATAAGCGTGCCAAGAAAGCACCATTGCGGTTGCATAAGCTAGAGCTACAAGCGTTAGCGATCAGAACAAACAAAATCTATCTCCATGAATTACCTCAGTTAGCCAGAAAGCCTGTCGAACTTTTTTTGGATATTGAAGGCATCCCTGATCAGCAGTATGATTACCTCATCGGATTACTTGTGTATGATGAAACGAACTTATGCAAGCATTATTCTTTCTGGGCTGATACCCGTGGAGATGAAGCCCAAATATGGCAGCAATTTACAGAAATAGTCAATCAATACACTGATGCTCCCATTTATCATTATGGAGACTATGAAGTACGTGCAATTGCTAAATTAGCAAAGCGCTATAAATCAGATGTAAATGTTGAAAGCATCAAGAACCGCCTCGTTAATGTCAATACCTACATTTACGGCCAGGTATACTTTCCTGTTTATTCAAACGGGTTAAAAACCATCGGTAAATTTATTGGAGCGACTTGGACATCACCAGAGGCATCTGGTCTACAAAGCATTGTTTGGCGACATCATTGGGAGGATACGCAGGAAACCAAATACAAAGATCTACTACTAACTTACAACCGCGAAGATTGCCAATCGCTCAAATTATTGGCTGACAAGCTTTCCAAAATCAAGGATTCTGCTGACACCCTATCTGAGGTTGATTTTGCCGACCATCCCAAACGATTAGCAGCGAAAGTAGGCACTGAATTACACAATCAGTTTGATACCATTCTAAAATTTGCTCATGCTGACTATGACAAGAAAAAGATTAGTCTCCGGCAAGGTAAAACTATTAATGAAGTGAAAATAAAGCGTGGTGGTCAAAAAGGACACACAGGTCATACAAAATCACTTCCTAGAGCAAAGAAGGTTATTTGTGTACCTACAAGAGTGGAATGCCCAGAACACAAAGGTGAACTGCTCTTAGAGTCGGAACGAACTACCGAATGCACCATTATCGATCTTGTCTTTGATAAAAGTGGAGTCAAAAAAACAGTTATAAAATATACAGGTAAAAAAGGCTTCTGCCAGAAATGTCGCCGACACTATAATCCTCCTGAATTAAAAACAGATTATTTAGCATACGGTCACGGTTTTCAATCGTGGGTTGTATACCACCGATTGTTTCTTCGACTACCGTACAGAGTCATTACACAAACATTAGAAGACCAGTTTGGAGAAAAAATTAGTGAAGGTTCAGTCTTAAACTTCCTAAGATATTTTGGCGATTATTATGCCGAGACAGAGCAACTGCTTATAAAAAAAATCTTAGAAAGTTCTTTTATCCATGCTGACGAAACAAAAATTAATATTCAAGGAATTGATCAGTATGTGTGGGTATTTTCAGACGGAAGACATGTTGTATTCAAACTTACCCCGACGAGAGAAGCAGACATTGCTCACAAATTTCTAAGTGATTATTCAGGCACTTTGGTATCAGATTTCTACCCTGGCTATGACTCAATAACATGCAAGCAGCAAAAATGTTGGGTTCATTTAATTCGAGATATGAACGATGATTTATGGAAATCACCGTTTGATAGTGAATTTGAAGGATTTGTGCTAGAAGTACGAAATTTGATTGTGCCTATTTTAGAAACAGTAGAGGAGTACGGATTAAAGAGAAAAAAACTTAGTAAATTTGATGCTAGTGTCAATCAATTTTATGAAAATACAATCAGCAAAATTTATAAATCAGGCATGGCTCTAAAATACCAAAAGCGTTTTTTACGCTACAGAGAAAGTCTGTTCACATTTCTCAAAGAAGACAATATCCCGTGGAATAATAATGCGGGAGAGCGTGCAATCAGACACTTGGCTGTACAAAGGAAGATTTCAGGCACTTTCTTTGAATCTCTTGCTCCCCAGTACTTGCTTCTTCTTGGAATTATGCAGACTTGTCGATTTCAAGGCAAGTCCTTGCTTAAGTTTCTCTTGTCGAAAGAGAAAGATGTTGATCAGTTTAAGTAGGAAGGGTTGTGCGAAGTGCCAGCAGCACAACAAATCGTTGCAACGGAATTTTGTGAGCGGATTTATAGATTTTGGTTAGGTCTTGAAAATTGTCGCCGCTCACAAAATTTGCTGAACTCAACTGTTATCTTGCCCACGTGAAGCACAGTGAAGCCGCGCTAGAATGGGCGGAAATGTCGTCCGAGCCAATATTCTTCGACTGCAAGCACATCGTTGACTTCGGTTCTGGGTGGCTCATCTTGATAGAGAAGTGACATGGAGAAGTTAGCAAAGAACACGATTTGCCTCTGGTACGATGGCACTGCCGAGGACGCGGCGCGGTTTTATGCCGAGACATTTCCCGATTCGTCTGTCGATGCAGTGCATCACGCACCAGGAAACTTTCCATCGGGGAAGCAAGGGGATGTGTTGACTGTCGAATTTACCGTGATGGGAATTCCCTGCCTCGGCCTCAACGGCGGACCTGCGTTCAAACACAACGAAGCGTTCTCGTTTCAGGTCGCAACCGTTAACCAAGCAGAAACGGATCGCTACTGGAACGCGATCGTCGGCAACGGCGGACAGGAGAGTGCGTGCGGTTGGTGTAAAGACAAATGGGGATTGTCCTGGCAGATTACACCGATCGCCCTGACAAACGCGATCGCCGATCCTGATCCTGCTGCTGCCAAGCGTGCGTTCGATGCCATGATGCAGATGAAAAAGATCGACATCGCTGCGATCGAAGCAGCTCAACGTGGTTAAGCGTATGCTAGATCAACCTGTACCAGAAATTGAGATGCTACGCGCCGCATACGCGGCCTTCAACGCGCGTGACATTGATGCTGCCCTCGCCCTTATGACTCCTAACATGCATTGGCCGAAAGCATTCAAAGGCGGTTTTGCCCGTGGGGCTGAAGCAGTCCGCGCTTACTGGACGGAGCAATGGAGCGAGATCAATCCTCACGTTGAGCCAGTTGCCTTTCACGCAGAGGATACTGGGCAGGTCTTGGTCGAGGTGCATCAGGTCGTGCGCGATCTTGCTGAAGCCGTGCTTGCCGATGAACACGTGGGTCACCGTTTCACTATTGAGCATGGCTTGATTCAATCGATGGAAGTCTGTTCACTTTCATCGTCCGATCTCGGTACCTAACCACTCACTCCAGTAAACAGGCTGGCGTTCAGCCCCTTGCTGTTTGTCTTTGTTAATGGCAAGTTTGAAAGTACTTCAGTCACGCGATCGCTTCGATTTCAGAATTTGTCATGATTTTACCCTCTGCCAGCCTATGAAGACACCCGAACAATGTGAGAGTATGGTGGACATTCGAGCCGAAATTGATCGGTTAGACCGTCAAGTTGTTGCGCTTCTGGGTCAGCGTTTCGCCTATGTCAAAGCTGCCTCTAAGTTTAAGGCGAGTGAAACGGCCGTCAGAGCACCTGAACGCTTGCAAGCGATGTTGCAGCAACGTCGGGTCTGGGCAGACGAGGAAGGATTAGATGCGGGGGTGATCGAAAAAATGTATCAGGATTTAGTGAATCACTCATTAACGAAGAAATGAAGCATTGGGAACAATCTGAAATGAAGTAACCGCACTACATAATTGGTTTATCGGAGGGAAAAACTTGCATCAATCGACATATCCCAATCCCAGAAGTATAAATACAAATAAGTTTGTGGCTAATGCGATCGCACCAACGCCACATCCCAGACAGAGAAATCTTTTAATCGATTGATGGGTGTATCGTCCAACCCAGATAGCCGCCACAATTGCCAGGACAATTGAAATGGCTGTAGAAAACCACATCAAGGGATAGCCCTGCTGTACCCAAAGGTTTTTGGATAAACCCAGGAAATGGAGGACATAGTTTGAATTCCACATCAAAGCCCACCAGCAAAGACTGAAAATTCCGGCACTACTGCCAAGGCTGATCAGAATTCTGGTGAAGAGATTCAGGTTACGCCAGAGCAGAAGTGCAGTCGTGATCAGGGCGATCAGTCCAATGGCGATCGCTCCCGCCGGTACCACCCTGTTCCAGGTATCAGGAGTCAATCCATAGGGTGTAACAGCATCATAGGGCACTCGACCCAAGACTCCGCCCATTAACTGATACATGCCAAATCCACAGGCAACACTGGCAAACCCTTTACTCAAATGACCGGGATGGAGCCAGGTGAAGAAAGCCGCACCGACGCCTGCCACTAACGCTAGTCCGGTACTGATCCACAGCAAGCGATCCCCCAACTGTGCAAGGACGGTTCTGATCCAGTACTCCTGTTGAATCGTTTGTGTTTGTTGGGAATTCAAACCCAGATTTGTAATTTCATACATCTCCAACAACATTGGCGCGTAGGTTTGTCCGTTCTCCTGACAACCAACCGATCGCCCGTCGAAGGAAACGTGACAATGACTCAAGTCGTATTTATAAGCCTGTCCTTTGGTCACATTAATTTCTAGCAAACGGTTTTGAAGTTCTGTCCGACACTGAAATTGCTGGGTTGTCTCTGTACAGCTAAAAATTCGATTTGGTAGGTGAATCACTGTGTTCTGTTCAGTCCGGATGGATATGCCAGCAAAAGGGGTATTCGATGCGCTGGGAGCATTTTGCAGCAGTATCACCAGAAATGCGCTAACCAGCACAATCCATAGGCTAATTAAAGACCGCGAGAGAAATACGACTGCTCGATGCATTGCTTCTGGCTCACTCGTTGATACGATTGATCGATAGTTTTTGCAAAGTGGAAGTTCCAGCTATTTCCGTCATCATGGCTTGCTTCATAAAAAAATACTGCCATAACCAAATAGTGGGCTTTTCTTTCGATAATCATTATCAACCAGCATACGTGGGCGACAGGAGGCACGGCTGTCTGTCAGATATCCCCAAAGACATAACACAGCATCAGGAAGGTTATGACCGACTGGGCACTGATCGACACCGTGCGCGGCCAGTTGTAGCGGATCAATTCGGCGATGGTGGCGTCGTTCTTACCATTCTTCTCTAACCGTGCGTGGCGCGGTATTTCTAACATCACCGTTACCAGCAAGCCAACCATTCCGGTGGCAATGTTCAAGATGCCCATCCATAAAGGAACTGCCGGGCCATAGAGAGCCAGCGCAAAAGGCAGCAGAAAACTGGCGAAGCCCGGAATGATCACTGGAAGCGGAATATGCTGGGAATAGAAACGATGATAGTGAACGTAGTCTACTGCCCCGACTTTGGCAAAGAGTGGGTAGATGACAATCTGAACCAGCCAAATCTGACCGAGCACCCAGAAAATGAGTGCAGCCCAGGAAATGAGAAAAAGCTGAGAGAGTTCCATTGAAAGACCTTGATAAAAACTTTGATATGGAGGTTGGGTGTGCGTCGTCACGCAGGTCGAGCACGGACAAGATAGTGAGCACCGACACGCTTGATTAAGTCGCAATGCCAGCCATTTTGTCCGGCAATCTGCGCTAGGGTTTCGTAGTCAACCTGAAGCACTGAGAACGGGGCACCGCTCTGGCCCTTGTACTCGAAACGGAGATCGAGTTCACCGAAGTAGCGTCCGGCTTCCGTCTTGCGGGCAAGATCAGCAAGGCAGGATTCGTCGGCACCGATACGGACGTCAAATGAGTCCGCGATGAGCTGACCACCCGGTGCCAGGAGTTGACGCATCCGATCCAGAAATCTCGGCAGGTCGGTGAGCCGTCCGACTTTGTCTAAGCCGTTGCAGAGACAGGCGATCGTGTCGAAAGGTCCGCCCTCGAATTCGTAGAGGTCAGCCACTTCCGCGTTACGGACACCGCGTTCCCGCATGATGGTGACGCATTCAGGGGCAACGTCGATGGCAGTGACTTCAATTCCCCGGCGCTGCAACTCAAGCGAATGTAGACCTGCACCTGCACCTACATCGAGCACATGCCCGCGACAAAGTTCAAGTGCGAGGGTTTCCAGCGGATCGATCGCTTCCCGCAACCAGAAGGAAGCTGGCACATCGTCACGTACACCGTCCTGATAACAAATCAGGATCGCTGAAGTATCGCCGCGAAAGCAATCCATTAAAGCTGCCCCGTGGGGATTATACGCGTCTTTCATCTCTCACCTCGCGCCAGTACAGCCGCCTGCTCTAAGCTGATGCCCTCAACGAGAGGGTCTGCATGTCGATGGGCCAACCGCCATTCTGCCCCTTCTCGGCAATAGACTAGAGTGACTCGCAAGGGCCATTCCTGGGCAGGCAGCCCGCCCACCTCAACGTTCTGATATTCGATAATTGCGAGAACAACCATGTCAGCCGAAGCATAAGACTGAACCACTTCTTGTCTGAAAACACCGTTCTTGAAAAACCGTCCCATCGCCTCCATCCGTTCAGGTGTGTACTCCGAACCGTGCGACGGTGTTCCGCCGAAGGGCGACATCAGCGTAAAGTCGTCGGTGTAAGTGATTAAGGTTCGGTAGGTGTCGATATCTCCGCGCATCAACGCGGCGTTTGAATCAGCGGATCGCTGGATCAGCTCCGCAACAACCGATTCGTGACCAGAATCCAAGACAGCATCAGGCGTTTCGCTTACGATGTTGAAAGCAGCAGAGTTATCACCAGATGCAGCGAACATGTCGCTTTGAGATATGGGCATTTGAGTACTCCTATTGAAAGTGCATATTGCGTCATCGACATACAAATCATTCAGTCAAATGCTGGGTGGTTAAGCCACCATGCCAATATGGGCAGCGACGATATGCCAAGTTCCGCTTGCAGAGATAGCCCAAACTCGCGTGAAACGAAAGTCCCCGTTTGCAGGGCTGCCATTATAGCTACCGGATAATTGCACTCGGACTGAAACAATCGCCACCTCTCCATGAATTTGAATCTGTTGCTCAGAAGGATTCAACTCGTTGATCTGAATCAAACCGGATGTATGGGCGGCCAGATCATCTTGTTTTTTTAGCAGTTCGCCAAGATGACTGGTAATGATAATTTCGGGGGCAAGTAGTTCATCTAAAACGCTGACATTAGAAGCAAGCATTGCCTGCCTCAGCCGTTCCTCGGCGTTAATAACTTGAGTTTCAACTGTTTCAGCCATCGTGTTTCTAGTTTGAATGTTAAAGCGCCTAATTCAGTCTGCGATCGCTGCAAACAATCAATAGTATTCAGTTTTCATGGTGAACCTCCCTGTTTGAATATGGCTTGAGCCAAGTGGGTATACCCTTCGAGATAAAATTCTGGAGATTGCGCGATCGCCCGCACCGATTCATGGTTTGCCATTGTGTTGCGCCACTGCTGCAAGCGATCGAGTTCTGGTGGAAATTTCACACCCCGAAAATGCTCCAGCACAGCCCATTGCTCAAACACCGGGTAATAGGTGAAATCAACCAAACTAATTTCTGAGCCGAGCCAATAGGGTCCGTTGTCAAACCGTTTTCCCAATCCTTCCTGCTCAACAAACCGTAGGTGCTCAATCACTTCTTTCACGGCTTCCGCTTGCTGTTGCGGCTGTGGACTACCGTATAGCAATTTGCCCGTGGCAGCAAACAATCGAGTATCAGCAAAATTAATCCAGATTCGCGCTTGAGCACGCTGTATCGGATTTTTAGGCAAGAGAGGAGGCTCTGGAAAAACTTCGTCCAAATATTCATTGATGATGGCAGATTCCCACACTCGATGTTCGCCATGCTTGAGCACAGGCACTTTGCCATAGGGAGAAATCTCTTTGAAGTTGGCAGGCTTATTTTGCAGATCAATTTCGATCAGTTGAAAGGGAATGCCTTTTTCAAGTAGGGTTAAGCGCGATCGATGGGCAAACGGGCAAAGCATTGCGCTGTAAATCTCGATCTCAGTCATAAGAAAACTCTTTGCTTTTGGAATAGGTAATGGAGGTCAATTTCTAACTCAAACTCGAATCATCCAGGCTCGACTTAAGGGTTTCCCAAAGGGATTCAATCTGGTAGTAAGCTTCCTGCGGCGGGATCTTGCCTCCCGTTTGTAGGCTGGCGATATAACCAACCCGTTGGGCGAATTCTTACAAATTGGCATTGAAAATCAAAGCTTCAGGGCTGAACTGTCCGTAATATTGGTGGCGAGGATACAGAAAATTAGAGGTGGAGTCCATAGAGTTCTGGGATTGTTGTGTGATGCTTATGGCTTGAGAAAGCAAATGAATGCCTTTTTGCATAGTCAAGCAGTTCGTCTGTCCAGGCTTCAAACAATTTGAAGACCTCATCAACAAGAGAGAGGCAACGTACTTGAGTTGTCTCATCTAATGGAATTCCAGCAATCTCAGCATGATCGCTACCGGCTGAATGCCCAGACTCTAGATTGAAGTGAAACTCTCCACAGTAACGCAGTTCGATCCCACGTCGAGTTTCAATTGCCTTCGCTAAATCAAGCATGGTATTGAAGAGTACATTCCCGGTTTCCTCAATTGCCTCAATGATGGCAATCCGTTCGACTGCATTTGCCCCTGAAATGAGGGCAGCAAGTCGGTAGGTTAAGATGCGATTTTGGCGTGTTTCATCACTCCAGAGAAACCGCATCCATGATGTTGGGCTACACAGATGATCAAAACCAAGCTTAGTGAAGTCTTCAAGGTACCAGGGCCAATGATGGTCATCTTCATAGGTATGGATATTGACTTGCTGCTGGTATGGATTCATCGTGGGTTCTTCTCGCAGCATGTACTTATTGATGTCGCCAAAGCTCAAAATGAAGTGCGCCATGCAAGGGTAGAAACCAAGCCTCTCTTCTTCAGTCAAACTAGAGTCGCGCATATAGTGAAATAAGGGCAACTCGGAGTAGGCTTGTTTGTGTTCTAAGATCTTCTTCAGTACATATTTCATGATTGTTTTTTCCGTCTCAACTCAATGGTGGTGTTAGGTATGGTGAACTCTTTGGGTTAAATTCATGAAAAGGCGATCGCTCTCTGCGGAATCCCATGCTGCGATGCATTTTCGCTTTAGAAGTCAACCTGTGACGCAGTTCTCAATAGACAAAGCACCATGTTGTTCTGTAACCGTTTTACGATTGCCTATAAGCAATGCATTAGAGCGCGGTCGTCATCCAGCATCAAACAGATTAAATTCCTGCCACAAACAGTCCATGAAATTCAAGCGGAACATGATGGGCTGATTAACACGTTGCAGTCTTGAGAGTATGGGATTGCGGGTATTCATTCATTCCAGATTGAAAATGGCCTTCAGACTCTCAGGCTGCACAAGCGGCTGATACCCTTCCATTAAGTTGGGCGGCATCAGTTCTAGCATGATTTCGTTCTCAATCCAGAATTCAATTAGCTCCAACAAGCCTTGCCGACCAGATCGAACCGCGCGCCAACCCTCTCGGCTTGCAATTGCATAAATTTCTGCCTCACTAATGGGAACCGCCATGTTGACGTGAGTTGCGGTATAGCCAGTCGAATTCGGCTCTTGATCCCACTCACTCGACTCCCCTGATGCAGCAGGTTTAAGGACAGATCCCTTGGGCAGAAACTCGATCGCCGTGCCGTGAGCATCCATCGCCAGCGCAATGAAACTGCCAGCATGACCTGGAAAAGGCATGACCTTCCCGTGCCATAATTCGGCAACGACTCTGGCAACGTGATGTGGATCGCGAACCGCAAAAGAAACGTGATGAAGCATAAAAATCTCCAAAAGTGGAAATAAAAAATTACAGCAGGAAAAATTATGGACAATGAGAATCGGTAGCCCACCTCTGAAAATCCTTTGAGTGCCGAGGTAGAGCAGTTGTGCCAGAGAATGAACGCTTGAGACAGCGGCTGCAACAAGCTGAGGTGATCAGCTACAGTCAGAAAAAAGCTGCGCGGTAGTTTTATTGGCTTCAGCAAAGTCAGCAGGTACAAGCCCTAGCCAAACTTTGTCACGATCGGGCAACTGCTGGATCTGTTCTTGGAGCCAGTCATCAAATTTTTCTTGCAGTAATCGATCGCACATTTGATCATCTAGCTGTGCAGGAATCTGCTTTTCCAGGCGAACAATCATGCACCATTCACCGAGCCTAAATGGTTTTGTATCCCCGATCTGGCTGGTGTAAAGCAGCTCTGCCAATTTAGTATGCAATGTACCGAGTTCAACAGGTCCAATCAGTCCTCCCGTTTCGGTTTCTGAGCCTTGAGAGTATTGCTGAGCCAGGGCTGCAAATGACTGTTCGCCTTCAGAAATGCGAAAGAAAAGTTCCTGGGCCAGATCTTGATCTTGCGTGCGCAACAGCGAGTAAATCACGCGATCGAATGCTTGCTTGCGTTGAAGAAAATAGGATTCCAGTTTATGTCCCCAGGTGATCTGCTTGAACTTTTCAATGCGTCGCGATCGGGTTACCATTGCTTCAAACTGAGTTTGATTCAGTCCACAGTGCGATCGCCACATCTGTTGCTGTTCTTTCGTCGTAAGATTCCATCGCTGGTAGAACTGCTCACAGGCTGACTCGATTTCTTCAGGCGTATAATCGATGGCAGCGATCGCGCGATCG
>DATNPS010000192.1:0-8806 GCA_036703095.1 Crinalium sp.
ATTAGCTAGCGTTTGGTGGTTTTTAAGGGAGCGGGAGTAGGCTTCTCTAAGCCATCGTCTTGACGACGAGGAATATCATACGTCAGGAAATCATGCGCCATCAGCGTCTTGGGAAAGATGGCTTTTGCTTCCATTAGTAAATCATCCAGCACGAGAGCATTTCCTGGCGCATAGCGGGGGCTAAAGTGGGTCATGATTAACCGCTTGACCTGTGCATTTAGGGCCACCTGAGCCGCCATCGTGGACGTGGAGTGGAGGCGTTGATAGGCGAGTTCTGCATCTTGATGGGCGAAGGTGGCTTCATGGACTAGAACATCGGCATTCTTAGCCAGTTCAACCGCGTTGTCACAGTAAATCGTATCGGTACAATAAACAAACTTGCGCCCGATTTCCGTTGCGCCACACAAATCAGCCCCGTTGATCACTCGCCCATCCGGTAGGGTAATTACTTCACCGCGCTTGAGCCTACCATACAGAGGGCCGGACGGAATCCCCAGCTCAGCAGCACGTTCGACATGAAACCGTCCCGGTCGATCTTTTTCAGCCACGCGATAGCCAAACGCTGGAACCCGGTGGGTTAGAGCCGCACAGCTCACCGTAAATTCGTCATCCTCAAAAATCACTCCAGGCTCGACCGTATGCACTTTGACGGGATACGAGAAATGAGTTTGGGAATAGCGACCGCTAGCCCGCAGATAGTCTTCTAACTTGGGTGGGCCATAGATGTCGATGCGAGTCGGGTTTCCAGCCAGACCGCAGCTAGCCAGAAGACCCATCAACCCATAGATGTGATCTCCATGCATGTGAGTCACAAAAATGCGGGTGATCTGGCTAATGCGCACCTCGCTCCGCAAGATCTGATGCTGAGTGCCCTCGCCACAGTCAAACAACCAGACTTCCGCGCGTTGCGGCAGCCTCAGGGCGATGCTGGAAACATTGCGCGATCGCGTCGGTACACCTGAACTGGTTCCTAGAAATGTAATCTGCAAAACTCAGCTAGCCTAAATTCACTCGGTTCACTCATTATCCTGACACAGTCTCGAGTCAGCAATAATTCGTTAACAAAAAACGCAGGTCTAGAAAGATGACATCGTTCTGAATCATGACGTAACTGTCAGGCATCAATGTTTCAAAAAGCCGATTCTACGGGTTTTTTAGCCTTTTTCGGGAATTTATCCAAGTAAATTTGGCTTGTGCTCCGTCGATATAGATATGTCTTAGTGAATATGGAATTTTCTTCAAAATACTAAAAATATAGACTACAGCGCTTTAGAGTATAAACCATGAGCCCTGTTGCGGACGCTTATGGTTACAGATGCTTGTAGCACTCTACCTATACTGTGAGACCTATGAACGAGCCCCTACGCAGCATTTTTTTAGCCGGACACATTCCTAAACCTATCTCAACTAGCTTGATAGGGCCAGATTCGCCCGCCAGCCAAATAAACCTATTGGTCGCTACAGCCCCAACCGCTGCGCCAACTACTTCGCCAAGATTCGCCTTACCGATCGATCCATCATTGTGGGATGTGGTGGTATCGATATCGGGAGCGATCGCCATCCTGATTTTGGGGTGGATTGTTGCTGCTATTGTCGCCGCTGTTGTGCGTGGATTGCTTCAGCGCACCAAGCTAGACAACCGTTTAGCGGGGATGATTGGTGGGCCAAGAGCCGAAGACAATGTCAATGTTGAGAAGTGGGCCTCTACCATTGTTTTTTGGATCATCTTTACCGTTGCGGTTGTTGCATTTTTAGATGCCCTCAACCTCACGACCGTTTCTGAACCCCTCAATAATTTCCTCAACCAAATCTTCGCCTTTTTGCCAAAGCTGGGTTCAGCCGCCATTTTGATTGGCATCGCCTGGTTGCTTGCGACGCTAGCGAGAACGGTTGTCATTCGGATTGCGCGTTCCTTTGGCATCGATGAACGGTTGAATCAGGCTACTCCACCTCCACCTGCCCCACCCCGGGTAGATGCGACGGTGCCACCGGGAAACGTAACGGTACCATCTCGGTTAGACATTCCCCCTGCGCCCAGTGAAGCCGCACCCCCGCCGCCCAATCAGTTTTTGCTGAGTGAGACGCTGGGAAATGCGCTGTACTGGTTTGTCTTCCTCTTTTTCTTGCCGCTGATCCTGGGGGTTTTGGATCTCGAAGGCCCGCTTGCGCCCGTTCAGAATCTCCTCAATGATTTTCTGGCCGCGCTTCCCCGCATCGTAGAAGCGATCGTGATTGCGCTGGTCGGTTGGTTTATTGCGCGAATTGTACGGGGAATCGTCACCAATCTCCTGGCCGCTACGGGAACCGATCGCCTGGGAACTCGATTAGGGCTGCGTCCCACGCCCGGTGGGTTATCTCTGTCGGGCTTGATTGGCACGATTGTTTATGTGCTGATTTTGATTCCAACGGCGATCGCTGCTCTCGATGCTCTCCAGATTGCAGCGATTTCGGTACCCGCTACCTCCATGCTCAATCAGATCTTGAATGCGCTCCCCCAAATTTTCACGGCAGCGCTCATTCTGGTGGTTGCTTACGTGATCGGGCAATTTGTAGCGGATATTGTCACAGATATTCTGACCAGCGTTGGGTTCAACAATATCTTCAGTTGGCTTGGCTTTCCGCCACCCGCCGCTCGGACTGTTCCCCCTGCACAGCCGGGAGCAACCGTGATTCAAGAACCTGGCCAAATTCCGCAACTGGCTCCAACCCGCTCGCGTACTCCATCTGAGATCGTCGGGATTATTGCGCTGGTCGGGATCATGCTCTTTGCAGTGGTCGCCGCTACCAATATTCTCAACATTCCAGCGCTGACCGCGATTGTGTCGGGCTTGCTGCTGATCTTTGGCCGCGTGCTGGTGGGGCTGATTGTCTTTGCCGTAGGGCTATATCTGGCTAACCTGGCCTTTAGCCTGATTACCAGTTCTGGGGGGCGGCAGTCGCGCATATTAGGCCAAACGGCTCGAATTGCGGTTCTCGCCTTGGCTACCGCTATGGCTCTCCAGCAAATGGGCATTGCCAGCAATATCGTGAACCTGGCGTTTGGCTTACTGCTAGGGGCGATCGCAGTGGCGATCGCGCTTGCCTTTGGCTTGGGCGGACGTGACATTGCTGCACAGCAAATCCGCGAATGGCTGGAATCGTTTAAGCAAGAGAGTTAGAAAATAGGAGTCAGGAGTCAGGAGTCAGGAGGCAAGAGGGTATGGAGTATGAGTATGGGACGTGGGATGTAGGGTATGGGGTATGGGAACACGTTGTGCTTCCCCCTTGTTTCCCTTGTCCCCTTGTCCCCTTGCCCCCCCCTTGTCTTAACTATCCGTTTATCTCCTGGCTCCTGGCTCCTGACTCCCTAAAATCTGACAAAATTCTTCAATTCCTTATCTCACAACAAATTCAGGTTTTGTTACAGGCAATTACGGTCTCGACATTCGCACAAATTGGTCTATATTGATCGAGGTTGATACTTCTCTAGAGAGTTTCCGGTTTGTGAAACTTGAGGGTTGAAAACATCATCTTAGTTAACTGGTTGTTCCTGATTTTGTACACCGTTTGACCTTCTTCTGTGTGAGGAGCCTGCAAACATGACCTCTGCGAATTGCTCTAGCCTCCAATGGGTGTGGCTAAAGCCACTGTTTCGTCTGGCCAAAAATTCTTGGTGGATGTCACTGCTGCTTTGGATAGCGGCGATCGCTCCTGCTCAGGCCGCCTTAGAGATGCGAGTTGCCGTCGAGCAGGGTGTGAATCAAGTCACCGTTGGCAGTTCAACAGAAGCGATCGTTCAAGATGGAACGGGTCGAGCTTTAGCAGAAATTCCGGCAATGAGTTCTTTGACTGCTCAAAGCGCTCAGGGCAAGGTACAGTTAGACCGCTGGCAGGCTGGAGATATGTGGATTCAGCCGACGAATGGAGGAGTTGTTTGGATTGGCGATCGCTGGTATCGAGGCCGCACTCGCCTCGTCGCCAGTGGAGGCACACTCACGGCTGTTAACTACGTTGACTTAGAGCAATACCTCTACAGCGTTGTCGGTGGCGAGATGCCAACCAACTGGCCGTTAGAAGCGCTAAAAGCACAGGCAGTGGCCGCCCGTTCCTATGCTTTGTATCAACGGCAGAGCAGTGCCAACGCCATCTTTGATGTCGGCGATACGACTCAGTGGCAGGTCTACGGAGGAATGCAGGAAGAAACAACCAGCACCCAGGCGGCTGTACAAGCCACCGAAGGGCAGGTATTGACCTACAACGGTCAGATCATTGAAGCAGTATTCCATTCTTCGTCGGGTGGTCACACCGAAAACGTAGAAGATGTTTGGGTTCAAGCTCTTCCCTATTTGCGCGGTGTGCAAGACTTTGACGAAGGAGCACCCGTTTACCAATGGAGTGAAACTGTTTCAGCGGATCGGTTGAGGCAGATGATTCCCGGTGTTGGCAATATTCTATCGCTCACGCCAGAGCGAACCACTCCTCAGGGACGAATTGTCACCATGCGGGTTACAGGCGATGCGGGAAGCCGTTCTGTTTCCGGGGATGAACTGCGCCGGATGCTGAGGTTGAAAAGCACTTTATTTGCGTTCTATCCGGCAGCAAATCAGGTTGCAAGTACTGGAAATGTCGCCTATCCCACCAGTTTTCAAATTAGCGGTCGTGGCTTTGGACATGGGCTAGGTCTGAGCCAATGGGGCGCTTACAACCTGGCGCAGCGTGGGTTTACCTATCAGCAAATCGTTTCCCACTATTACACAGGTACTCAGTTAGCCAAAATTCGAGTCGAATAAAACGCAAATAGGACGGAGTGCAGGGAAAAAACTTGCACTCCGTCCTCATCAACCTTTTTGTTGCTATGGCAACAGACCCATAGCAGTTCTAAATCAACGCGCACACCACCAAGTTTCGCCATTTCAACCGCCCGTCGGGCGGTTGAAATGGCGCTATCGAATTCGCGTTAAATCAAGTTGTGAGATATAGCAATCGAGGGGTTAGTTAGGACGGGGTGCAGGGGTGGAACCCCTGGCTGGGGGCGCAGCCCCCATACCCCCTGTCCTAACCATCTCAACGGTTGCTATAGATGGGTTATAAGACTCACATGCCTTTGGGGTGCAGGTCTTACAACTCATTTGGGATTTCTATATATCAAAGCTATCTACGAAATAGATTATTAATTAACGAAGAGAAAGCGCTAAGCATCCAGGCAAATGCGCCAATTAGAACTAAGTTTTCGCGGAGTTCGCCGCGAGTCATGCTGGCAAATGAACGAGGTTTGCGGCGTCCACCAGCACCATCGCGCTCCAGGTCATAGATGACCTTCTCGACATACCAGCGATCCGACTTACCGGGATAGCGTTCTCTAGCATTGCTCAACAATCGTTTTGCCAATCGCTTGTTTCCCCGTGTTGCTTGCAGCAAGTTTGGATCAATTCCCTCACGCATTTGGCGATCGCGCCAAGCCAATCCAACCCCTAAAATAACCAGCAGTAGAATCGCGATGATTGAAGGCGACATAAAGTGACTGAATGCTAGACAAGGCCACTTTAAATTCCCCGAAATGAATTTGACCTGAGTATAAATACTATGTCGTTGGTAAATTTGATGAGTGTGCAAAAGCTTGCCCTGCGCGTCGCGCAGGGCAAGCTTTTGCACACTCGTTGAATTCGCGTTGCCTTAAGAACTAGAACTTTCTAGCCGACGACGCCATTCCTCATCAATTTTGTCTTTCTGGGCCAATTCTTGTTCAGTCAGATTCGTTTCAGTGGTATAGGCCAGATTATTCGCATTCACCACCGTTGTTGCGGCAAACCGCTTCGCGTAGGCAATTTTTCGCAGGATGGTTTCATTCGGTTGATGCAGAACATCTGCTCGTTCCTGTCGTTTTTCGTTACGAGCTTCAATGCTCGCATTTCGCCACTTGAGCCAGAAAAATCGGATCAATGGAACGACCAGAAAGGCGATCGCATAACCCAACAGCACGCCATAAATACCATTCACAAAAGCAACCAATCCGCCAAGCTGAGCGGCGATCGAGCCATCTGACAGCAGCGAACCTAGAACGAGGGTGCCAACCAGGTAGAAGGCTCCAAGACAAGTTGCCAGTGTGATTTGACCAGACGTTGCCTGACTGAAGCGCCACAGCCGTTCCTCTAAGTAATCCGCGACAGGTTGAATGTGGCGATCGCTGGCCGTCACTTGCAATTCTGGAAAATGGTAGACAATCTGTCCTTCTGGACTTACTTCAGGCCGACCATCAAACCGCGTGAGAACGGGCAGCATGTAATCTTCATCTTCCCGGTTCAGCTCTGCTTCAGAAATATCCAGATAGGGTGCAACTTGCTCAGCCGCAACCGCCCCCCGGTTGTTTCGAATGACAGTGGCGATCGCCTGCCAACGCCGTTCCTCTAAATCAGCATTGGGGTTGCCATCGCCGAATAAGAATGAAAAGACCGATTCCAGAAAGTTCATCCGGTTGCCGTCTCGGCTGCGGTGCGATCGCTGACGCCGAGACGCATAATCACCACTGTAGTAGTTCGGTGAAAAGAACCAGAAAATATCCGGGCCGATCCAGAAGCGAGGGAAGAACACCATCCCACCCCCATCATCCCGGTTGTCGTTATCTTGGCGACTGGAATTGATTGCAATCAAGATGATGGCGATCGTTAGCATGACCAGCACAATCGAAACGATCAGGGCAATCCCAAACGAGATCCGAATGAGATAAAACAAAACGCCCCAGATCTTGTTCCATAGCGCCTGAAGCCGGAGCCGAAAATATTTGCTCTGTAAAACGCCGCGAAAATTATGGGGAAAAAGATACGCAACTTCCCCAGCGTCTGACACTTGTAAATGTCCACCCGCTTCTGACGCCAGCGCCAGAAGCCCTTGCTCAGCAATTTTGACATCTAAGCCAGCTTGAGATGCTACGTCACCTGCCGTGACTCGATAGTCTAGCTGCTCAACAGCCTGCATAATCGTGGGATTTGGAGCCATGCCTTTCCCTCGGAGATTTTTGGGGTCTATCTTTAGTATAAGATTCTGGCTTTGAGTAGTGCTTTGGCTTGTAACTCTAGCCATGCTCATTTTTAGCGATGGCGAGTTTCGCGTGTCTGTCGGGTGTGCGAAACCCGCAGTTGGTTTCAAAATGAGACTTGCTGTTGTGAGAATTGCTGTTAAAAGCCTGGAGGGCCACCGATGAGAAAATTAAAATTCCCTTTACCAACCGCATCTTCCAGTTTACGAATGATTTTGTCGGGATTATCGTAAGGGCCACTGATGTAGAAAGGTTTGCCATCACGACCAAACTCAATGGCAGGTAAATCATCTAAGCGCGGCCCCAGATTTGCTTTTGCTTGCTCAAAGTCAGCGTGAGGCTGAATCCCTAGCTTCGCTGCATAATCGATTGCGCCAAAGATAATCGCTTGAGCCTCGCGTAACGAGATTTCTTGATAGCTTTGATGAAAGTTGTTCTCTGTCTGTTTGAGCATCGCCTCATATTTATAGCGATCGAGCTTTCGTGGTCCTGAAGCATCTTTTACACCCAAACACCAATAATCCACGAGATAACTACACATGAGATACTGATTGCGATCCATGCGAGTGACAAAAATTTGGGCTAAACCACCTACTCCATCGTTTTCTACATCAGACGATTGGTCGCGGCGCAATAGCCCTTTCAGGAACCCTGGTTTTGGATTCAGGAGCCGTTTAGCTGCATTTTCATTAATTAGACAGCGCTCAAGCGGCAACAGTTCACCTTTCTCAGCACGAGTCAGCGAAGTTTCTGCCGCTTGCTCACGAATAAAGTTGCTCACCTCGGCAGGCCGTAATCCAAGCTGTCGCGCAATTTGCTTGGGAGCGACATTAGCTGCACGAAGACGGGCAATTTCTTGAGCTTGCTCAGGTGTCATAGTCACGCCAGAAATGATGCACACAAGGCAGGAATCTGATCATAGTAGCGCAACTTATTTCAAGCGAAAGTCATATCCGATCAGCAATTCTCATTTTGAAACCGATTTGTATACTAAGAACCATGGGTAAATTAAAACCAAGTTTTTAATTTTGGAACGTGTGGCTCTGCCGCACGTTCCAAAATTAAGTTTTGGTTTTTATTAAATCCGCGATCCTAAGCATTGTTGTCACTCGATGTGAGAAATTTCGGCGGGGAGGGTTAGCTCTTCCTGAGAAATGCGGCTGTTGTAAAGCACCATTGTTGTGCTGGTGTTCTCCTCAAACCCGATGCGCTTGTAAAACTCTTGCTGATGTGTAGTCATCAGATACACCCGCTCTACCCGGTTCACATGGGGATGCATGAGAACCGTTTCTACCATCTTGCGGCCCAGCCCTGCGCCCTGGTAGTCGGGATGGATCACCACATCCCAAATCGTGGCACGGTAAACGCCATCTGAGGTGGCACGGGCAAACCCGATTAAGCGATCGCCATCCCACACGCTGACCACAGGCTTGCTATTGGCAATCGCGATCGCCATCTTCTCCATATCTCGATCTTTGGCCCAAAATGCAGCCGCCTGAAACAACGCTTGAATCTGCTCGAGGTCAATCGGAGCACAACAGCTTTGGGGTTGAGAGGCTTCGTGAATACAAAACTGAACGTGGCGGCAGTCCATTATCACCGAATTCCTTTTTAAAAAAATAAGATGAGCTGTGTCGGGCGATCGTACTATGCGGATATTAGCGCCTAACTGTGGAAACAATATGTATCATTCGTCTCGAATAACCAGGATAGACCCAATTTTTAAGGATCAGTTAGGGGCAGCCGACGGTACATATAGAATCCATGACAAAATGGTCAAGGCCATCCTAGTTG
>DATNPS010000196.1:0-27553 GCA_036703095.1 Crinalium sp.
TACGACGTATTTCAAACCTTACGATCGATGCCCTTCCTAGATCCAATGGTGAAATATATGAACCAGTTGGGTTGGGGTGTTTTTTCGTTTGATCAGGAAGGCGGTAAAGGACAGTATGAATTTGACTTTGCCTACAGTGACGCGCTAACGATGTCCGATCGCTTTATTTTTTTGCGACTGATGGCTAAATCTGTCGCTCAATCGATTGGGGCGATCGCCACTTTTATGCCAAAACCCTTCAGTCATGATTTCCGCAGTGGTGCCCACTTCAACATGTCATTGGCCGATGTTGAAACAGGCAAAAACCTGTTTGAGCGTACATCTGATGATGTCGATGTGCTGTCTACCAAGTATGACATGCCCTTTTCGCAACTTGCTCTCAATTTTGTCGCAGGGCTATTGCATCACGCACCCGCGCTAACGGCATTAACCTGTCCGACCTACAACTCCTATCAGGGATTGATCGCACAGGGAGATATGCCCGACATCAGTTGGGCACCCGTGTTGCGCTGCTATGGCCGCAACAACCGCTCCGCCATGCTGCGACTGCCGATGAACCGCACCTGCATTGAAAATCGCACCCCCGACATCAGTTGTAATCCCTATCTATCAGCCGCCTTTAGCCTCGCCGCCGGATTGGAAGGCATCGAGAAAAACCTTGATCCGGGATTGCCGCTTGGCTCCAATTTGTACGATTTATCCAAAGAAGACCGCGATAAACATCAAGTCATCTTCTTACCGCGCACTCTCATTCAAGCCCTGGAAGCATTCGAAGCCGATCCGCTGGTCAAAGAAGTGTTTGGCAGTGAATTTCAAGCCATTTATCTGAAGCAAAAAATGAAGGAATGGGAAGCCGGATTTTACAAAGTGTCAGAAGAAGCGCGCGATCGCACCATGACCTTTATCTAGAGTAAACGTGACGCCATTTTAGAAACGTGACGCCATTTCAGCCGCGCGTCGTGCGGTTGAAATGACGCTATTAAATCGTAAACACCCGCTGCGAAGGCAATGCGAAGCGCTCCATCCTACTCATTGTTAACTCCTTGCGGAAGGGGTTTGGGGAGCGCCGCTCGCTCCCCAATGGGGGTCTGGGGGCAAGCCCCCAGAAAAAGCTATAACTCAGCAACCTGAAATCCAAGAAACAGCCCAAAGTAAGTAGCCCGGATGTGACCCCTGCTCAAAAAATCTCAGTATATTCACACAACTCTTGAAGTCCCTTCGAAACTGACGCTGATGGGAATTCGATAGCGCCATTTCAGCCACACGACGCGCGGTTGAAATGGCTCAGAAAAGTGCCCTGTGCGTCGCGCAGGGCACTTTTCTGCACGTTCGTCGAATTCACATTTTTCAGTTGCAAACGCAGCGTGATGTAATTGCTACCAAAAGATAATTTCCTTTTCCGGATATTAGAAACCCTTTAGAGAATACTGGGATGGGTTAACGAGCGATCGCAAAATCCCAACTCCATAAATCTCTTGCATATCGCGGTGTGTAGGGTTTTTCTCTGACATAAAAATCACACCTTCCTATTGCATCTGTTTGGAACCGTGACGTTTTTCTTACCAAAATCTTCACCTTCCAAACCCGTCAAAAGTGCATCTGCAAGAGGCCAACACGATTACACCTGAGGTTGCTATGGGATTTGCAAGCGATCGCCTGCGCTTAGCGTACAGTGGGCAAACTAGTTACAGCAAATCATCATAAACCTCTTTAGCAAATTAGATTAGGACAGACACATGGCAGATCAGGAACAGCTTGCTTTGATTCAAACAGGGGTCAATGCCTGGAACGAATGGCAGCAAACCCAATCCGTTCAAGTTGACCTTAGTGAAGCTAACCTCAGTGGTGCCAGTCTTAAAAAAATTCAGCTAAGTGGAGCCGACCTGAGCGGCATTAACTTAAGTGTGGCTGAGCTGAAAGAAGCCAATTTGAGTGGGTCTATTTTAATTGAAGCCAACCTGAGCGGAGCGGATTTGAGTCGGGCTAATCTCAGCGAAGCCTACTTGAGCGAAGCCGATCTGAGTGAAGCTGATCTGAGTGAAGCCAACCTGAGCGAAGCCATTTTAAGTGAAGCCATCCTGGTAGAGGCCGACCTGAGCCGAGTCGATCTAAAGCGAGCCATTTTAGGATTGGCCTATTTGCGTGAGGCAAACTTAAATGAAGCTGACTTGCGAGGAGCCGATTTAAGCGAAGCCAATCTGATCGAAAGCATTCTTAATCTGGCGAATTTGAGTGAAGCCAACCTGCAAGGAGCCGACCTGAGCCGAGCCAACCTGCGCTGGACGAATTTGAACCGTGCCAATTTCAATCGCGCTAACTTAAGTGAGGCTAACCTTAACCTGGCGAATTTAAGAGAAGTCGATTTGGTTAGCGCCAATCTGTCGAAAGCGATTCTCAGCTTGGCGGATCTCAGCAAAGCCGACCTGAGCGGAGCCGACTTAACAGGCGCAAACCTGATCGGTGCAGACTTGAGTGGAGCCAATTTATCCGGTGCGAATCTAACTCGTGCTGACCTGATTGGCGCAAACCTGACCGACGTAAATCTGGACGGCACGAACCTGACGGGCGCAAACCTTAACGGCGCAAACTTAAATCGCGCCGCTCTCACTCACTCGATTCTCGAAAACACCACCATGATGGAAGGCGAGATTACGACAGCATCTCTACCTCGCGATCGCCAACCTGCTGGTTAGTATCTGGCATCTCCACTCGATTCTTCAGCAAACACACCTGAACCGCACAGGCTTTTAGCTCCGGCTCCAGCGAGTCGGGGCACGCTTCTGGATGCATCAGCGCATTCACTTCAGCCTTATCTGCCCACAGTTCGCCCCAGTGCATCGGTGCAAAGACCGTACCGGGGGCGATCGCCTTGGTCACCTTAGCAGGAAATCGGGCAAACCCTCGACGCGATCGCACTTCCACCCAGTCACTATCCTGAATCCCTAACTTATCCGCATCGCGTGGATGGATTTCGAGGAACGGAGCTGGATGCATCAGCCGCGTTTTCTCAATTCGTCCCGTGCGAGTTTGCGTATGCCAGTGGCCATACAGTCGTCCTGTCGTAAACACCAGCGGATGGTCGGCATCCGGTGGTTCCGCCAATCCCCGCGAGTAATATCCTCCAAATCGAGCACGTCCATCGGGAGTGTGAAACCGTAAGTCGGCGTAGAGGCGTTTGGGTGTGGGGTGTGAGGTGTGGGGTGTGGGGTCAACTGCTCCAACTCCCCCATCTTCCCTATCTTCCCCATCTTCCCTATTTCCCCCATCTCCCCACTGCATCCCACCCCACTGCAACGGTCCTTCTGCTCTCAAGCGAGCGTGGCTAAACTGGCTCACATCACAGGGACGCCCCTTGGTCAGTTGAGCAAATTCGGCAAAGACTTCAGCAGAATTGGCAAAGGCAAACTGAGATTCAAAACCTAGACGACGACCGACTTCAGCGAAGATTTCCCAGTCGGGACGAGCTTCACCGGGTGGGTTGCGGAAGGTTGAACAATAGGTGACCACTCGCTCGGAGTTGGTCATGCAGCCTGCTTTTTCGCTCCATTGAGCGGCGGGTAGCAGGATGTGAGCGTAAGCTGTTGTTTCAGTCGGGTGGTAAGCGTCCTGATAAACGGTGAGGGGCGATCGCCTCAGTGCGGCTTTGGTGCGTTCCAGATCTGGCAGGCTCACAACCGGATTGGTGGCCGCGATCCACAGAAAATCAACGGCTCCGTCTTCCAATCCGGTAATCATCTCCCAGGTTGAACGACCGGGATAGGGCGCAATTCGCCCGGTGGGGAGGTTCCAGAAGCGCTCAACCTCGGTGCGGTGCGCCGGATTTTTAATGGAGCGATATCCCGGCAGCAGATGAGACAAACCACCCGCCTCGCGTCCGCCCATCGCGTTGGGCTGGCCAGTCAGGGAGAAGGGGCCACATCCCGGTTTACCAATCGTTCCGGTCATTAAGTGCAAATTAATGATGCTGCGAACTTTGGCCGTGCCTTCAGAGGATTGATTAATGCCCATCGACCAGAGCGACAAAATTCGCTTGGATTGTGCCCAATAGCGAGCCGCTTTTTCTAAATCATCAAGGCGAATGCCACACTGTCGCGCCACTAATTCGGGGGGATAATGACGAATCACATTCGCGTAATCGGTAAATCCAGTCGTACATTCGTCAATAAACAGAGCGTCAATTTCACCCCAGCGCAGCAGCAGGTGCGCAATGCCATTGAGCAAATCGATATCGGTACCGGGACGAATCGCCAGATGCAGATCCGCCACTTCAGCCGTTTGCGTGCGGCGCGGATCGACCACAATCAGTTTGACATGCGAATGCTGTTTGTGGTGTTTTCGAAGTCGATTAAAGACAATTGGATGACATTCTGCTGTATTGGTGCCGATCAAAAATGCGCAGTCTGTTTGTTCTAAATCGTCATAGCAGCAGGGAGGCCCATCGGAACCAAAACTTTGCACATAGCCCGACACGGCTGATGACATGCACAAACGCGAATTTGCATCAAAATTATTCGTGCCCAAACAGCCTTTCATCAGCTTTTGAGCAATGTAATAATCTTCAGTTTGAAACTGTCCGGAGCCGTACATGCACAAGGCATCTGGTCCTTTGGTAAAGCGCACCGTTTGAATGTGTTGCACGATGCGATCGAGTGCTTCATCCCAACTGGCTCGACGAAACGGCTCATTCAGCGAATTGCGCATCATGGGATAGAGCAGCCGATCTTTATCTAACGGCTCTGTAGCTGTTGCGCCTTTGACGCACACCATTCCTTGACTGGAGGGATGAGCGCGATCGCCCCGCACTTTCCAGGAGATTTTATGAGTGGCATCGACTCCGCCCTTTTGAACAGTGGGCACGACCTCCAGGCCGCACCCCACACCGCAGTAGGGGCAGAGGGTTTTGATAGGTTCAGTCACAGCGTTTTTAGGATGTGATGAGGGCTAGGGAACGTTGGAGAGGAAACAGTAGCATTGCTACTGTTTCCTCTCCCTGAGGCTCACTCGTCATCGTGGGCAAAACGACGGAAGAGGAAGTCGAGGGCGTAGTTGCGCAGCTCGTAAAATTTGGGATCTTCCATGATCTGGGCGCGATTGCGCGGACGCGAGAAGGGGATGTCGAGCACTTCGCCGATTTGGGCGGCAGGGCCATTCGTCATCATTACCAGGCGATCGGCCAGGAATAAAGCTTCGTCGATATCGTGGGTGATCATCAGAACGGTAACTTTGTGATCCGTCCAGATTTTCAGCAGTTCTTCCTGGAGTTCTTCTTTGGTGATGGCATCCAGTGCGCCAAACGGTTCGTCTAGAATCAGGACTTTGGGGCGAATGGCCAGCGCGCGGGCGATCGCCACCCGTTGTTTCATGCCGCCAGAGAGCTGATGGGGGCGTTTGTTCGCGGCTTCGGTCAGCCCCACCATAGCCAGGTGATCATTGGCGATCGCCACCTTTTCCGCTTTGGGCTTATCGCGATAAGCTGCACTGACAGCCAGATATACGTTTTCAAAGGCTGTCTTCCAGGGCAACAGCGAATAATTTTGGAACACCACCATGCGATCTGGCCCAGGCTCGGTGATGCGTTCTGATTCCAGCAATACATCGCCAGTAGTGGGTTTGAGGAATCCAGACACCATGTTGAGCAGCGTCGATTTGCCGCAGCCAGAGTGACCGATCAGGCAGATGAACTCTCCTTCCCGAACGCTCAGATTGACGTCCTCTAAAACGGTGTAATCGCCGGACGATGTGGGATACACCTTGGAAACGTTTTTGATTTCCAGATATGGGGCTGGACGAGCTTCTGGGGAACTCGTTTGGGTTTGTTGAGTTTGCACGTGATTCAGAATCTGCATCGTCAAAGGGTAAAAGGGTGATGTGTGAGGAATAGGGGAGTTGGAAGGCTCCCCTGCTAGTGATTAAGCGGCACCTGCGATCGGATCGATCACGGCTTCTTCAATGCGGATTTCGCGCTTGATGGTCGCATTGGTCAGGTATTGAATCGGTTCATCGGGATTGAAGACCGTACCGTCAAATAGTTTGATAGAGGTGCGATCGCGCCCAGTATCCTGCATTCCCAGACTTCGTGCTGCCTCACCAAATACATCTACACGACGAACTCGATCGACAATTTCCACCCAGTTGCGCGGGAAGGGGATCAGGCCCCAGCGAGCCATTTCGGCCAGTGTCCACAGCGTATCCACGGGATCGGGATAGTTGGTTTTGTTGACGTAGAACTGGTTATACGCCAGCAATTGCTGCGGTTCTGCATCGGTGCCATAGCGATAGGGATCGATGAATCCGGGCCGAGTATATTCGGGAGACGAACCCACGTAGTCGGGCTGACAGATCAGTTCGAGTACTTCCTGCCGATGGCGGCGATCGTCGCAATATTCGCAGGCTTCCAGCAGAGCTTTTACCAGAGCGATGTGCGTTTGGGGATACTGGTTTGCCCAGTCTTCTCGCACACCCAATACCTTTTCGTAGTGACCGGGCCAAATATCCAAATCTGTTGCGATCACATACCCAATCTCTTCGTGAACCGCCCGTGAATTCCAGGGTTCACCGACACAATAGCCGTCGATATTGCCCGACTTGAGGCTGGCTACCATCTGCGCCGGAGGAATTACCGTCAGATTCACATCGCGATCGGGATCAATGCCACCCGCTGCCAGCCAGTAGCGCAGCATCAGGTTATGCATCGAGGCTGGATGTACCATCCCCAGCGTGTGTACCCGATCAGAAGTGCGATCGATCATCGCTTTGAAGTCTTCTAGCGATCGCACACCCTGCTCATACAGCGATTTGCTTAGCGTAATCGCATTGCCGTTACGAGACAGCGTTAAGGCTGAAACGATGGGCAACGGCTCTTTGCCACCCATACCCATCGTCATCGCCAGCGGCATTCCGGCCACCATCTGAGCTGCGTCCAGGCGTTTGGTTGTCAGACCCTGCGAAATAGCTTTCCAACTGGGTTCACGGCTGAGCGTGACGTCCTCTAAGCCATACTTTTTGAAGAATCCCTTTTCTTTAGCGATTACCAGTGGTGCACAGTCGGTCAGTGGAATAAAGCCCAATTCCAGGTTGACTTTTTCCAAACCATGACGGGCGATCGCCACCGTCTGCTTGGCTTTCCGCTGTTTGGCCCGCTTTTGCTGATTCAAGAAATAGATAATTTCCCCGCGCAGCCCGTAATAGTTGGGATGGTTAACCACCTCCAGACGATGCCGGGGGCGAGGAAATGGAACGTCCAAAATTTGGCCGATTTGCGCTTCTGGGCCGTTGGTCATCATGACGATCCGATCAGACAGCAACAGCGCTTCATCCACGTCGTGCGTCACCATCAGACAGGTCACCTGGCTTTCTTCGCAGATAGTCATCAGCTTTTCTTGCAGGTTGCCACGGGTGAGCGCATCCAAGGCTCCAAACGGTTCGTCTAACAGCAGCAGTTTAGGACGGGTTGCTAAGGCACGGGCGATCGCCACTCGCTGTTTCATCCCACCCGACAGTTGACCGGGGTATTTATCTGCGGCGTGACGTAGCCCTACCAGGTTAATGTGATGTTCTACAACCTGTTCCTGCTCCTGTTTCGAGGTTTTCATCACCTGCCGAACGGCCAGCGCGATATTTTGACGTACCGTCATCCAGGGCAGCAGCGAATAGTTTTGGAACACGACCATGCGATCGGGACCCGGTTGGGTGACTTCCCGCCCTTCCAGAACCACACCGCCCCGCGACGGCTTATCCAATCCCGCCACGATGTTCAGTAAGGTGGATTTGCCGCAGCCAGAGTGGCCAATCAGCGAAACAAACTCGCCCTTCTGAATCTTTAAATCAATATTCTTGAGCGCAATGTAGCTACCCCCGTTGGGCAGCGGGAAGATGCGATCGATGTGGTCAACTTCAACGAAAACAGCCATGTGAGGTGTTGGGTGTTAGGTGCTGGTTATTCGTTGTTGTTTGAGGGTTAGCCAGCGGCTAACCCTCAAACAACAACCCTTATTTCTGTTCCTGCGGGACGACGAGGGTAGCAACCCAACCGACGAGGCGGTCAAGCAGCAAACCCACAACGCCGATGTAAACGAGCGCTACGATAATGTCGCTGATGCGAGAGTTATTCCAGGCATCCCAGATGAAGAAGCCGATGCCAACGCCACCGATAAGCATCTCAGCCGCCACGATCGCCAGCCAGGAGAGACCAATTCCGATTCTCAAACCCGTGAAGATGTATGGCACAGCGGCAGGTAGCAAAATCGTCAGGAAATACTCTGGTTTGGACAGGCGCAATACCTTAGCGACGTTGTTGTAATCCTGAGGAATTTGACGAACACCTTCAGTGGTGTTGATAATCACAGGCCAGACTGCCGTAATGAAGATGACGAAAATTGCGGAGGGTTGAGCTTGCTGGAAGGCGGCGAGTGAGATGGGCAACCAGGCGAGCGGTGGAATGGTGCGCAAAACCTGAAAGAGCGGGTCGAGCGCTTCATACATAAATTTGTTGGTACCCGTTAAGATGCCGAGTCCGATCCCCACGACAGCCGCCAGCAGATAGCCGATCGCCACCCGTCCTAAGCTGGCCCAGATTTGCAGCAGTAAGCCTTTATCGTTGCCGCCATTGTCATAAAAGGGATTAACAATCAGCTCCCAAGTGTCTTGAATTGTTTGAGACGGGCTGGGTAATGTGGCTCCTGGCAGGGATGTTAACACCTGCCAGATCACCAGAAATACAATCAGGGCGATCGCTGGAGGAAACAGTTTCCGAACTTTCTTACCTGCAAATGCGAGCAGGTCTTGAGGATTGAAGCGATTAGCACTTAGTTGGGCAGTCATTCTCCAGCTCTCCTTGGCAGAGGGGTGTTGGGTGTGAGGTGTTGGGTGTGAGAGATTTAGATAGAAGCTGGGTGGATTGTCATTGGTCGCTAGTCATTTGTGAATATCTTTACGTCAACGCAAATGACAAAAAACAATCAAATTCTGACAACCCACCTACTTCTTTAATGCGCTTTCTCAAATATCTTCTAAAGGTTTAGAAGATAGTCTCAGCTAAAGTTCTATGCCTTCTTGATTTTGAGTGACTTGAGATACTCAGATGTATTGTCTGGATCAAACTTGACACCATCAAAGAAGGTTTCTACACCGCGTGAAGTGCTGGCAGGAATAGCAGAGTCTTGGGCGATCGCTTTCGCGGCTTCACGCCACAGATCTTCCCGGTTCACTTTATCGACGAGGGCTTTCACGTCGGTATCCGCAGGAATGTAGCCCCAGCGAATGTCTTCTGTAACAAACCAGAGATCGTGACTCTTGTAAGGATAGGAAGCGTTCTCACTCCAGAACTTCATGACGTGAGCGCTGTTATTTTCGACACGACCATCGCCAAAGTCAAAGTTGCCTTTGGCTCGCTCAATAATGTCCTTTGCTGGAACACCAAACCAACTGCGCTTAGAAACGATTTGCACCATTTCTTCTTTGTTCTCAGACTTGTCGCACCAGATCTGCGCTTCTTGAATGGCTTTGAGGATAGCTAGAGCCGCTTTGGGATGTTGATCAACCCAATCAGCCCGCATCGAAAACGCTTTTTCAGGATGGTTGTTCCACAGTTGTCCAGTCGTTATGGCTGAGTAACCGATCTTCTGGTTAATCAACTGCGCGTTCCAGGGTTCGCCAACACAGAAGGCGTCCATCGTCCCGGTCTTCATATTGGCAACCATTTGAGGTGGTGGCACAACAATCGTAGATACATCTTTGTTTGGATCAATGCCACCCGCCGCTAGCCAGTAGCGCATCCACAGGTCGTGCGTTCCACCAGGGAAAGTCACTGCAAACTTAAGCTGATTACCCGCCGATTTAGCTTGTTCAACTTTGGGCATGAGCACTTTGCTATCCAGTTGAACACCCAGATCTTTATAGGAGTTGGCGACTGAAATACCCTGTCCATCAACGTTTAGACGAGCCAGAATGTACATTGGGACTTTCTTGCCATCCGTGACCAGACCCTCGGTGATCAGGTAAGGCATGGGTGAGAGAATGTGTGCTCCGTCGATTCCACCGCCACCAGAACCCAACACCAGGTTGTCGCGAGTTGTTCCCCAAGATGCCTGTTTTACGACTTCAACATCAGGCATTCCGTACTTGGCAAACAGCCCTTTTTCTTTGGCTACGATCAGGGGCGCAGAATCTGTCAGGGCAATAAATCCAAGTCTTGCAGTTGTCACTTCCGGCGCATCCGCAGACGCTACGGGCGATGGGCTAGCCGTTGTGCTGGATGCTGAATCGGTAGAAGGAGAACTACACCCATTTACTAACAGCGTTCCGGCAGCGGTAGCACCTGCGGTAATCAGAAACTGACGTCTGGAAAACTTACTCATGGTAGAACTCTCTAGAAACTTAAAAAGAACAAGAACAAATGCAACCGTTCGAGATTCAGAGTGATACGGTGCTAGTGATACACTGACAAGCTGAACATCTTAGTGAAATCAGCAGAACCGTTTCTGCGACTAGCGTTCGAGCATTAGACTGGCTTAAACGAAGGTCACATCTTCCTCCTTTAAGCGTCCGTTGAAATGTTTGACCAATAGATCGCGCAAGACAGGCTTTAGTTCATCACAAGGCACGGCTTTCATCACACAGTTTCCCAGGTGCGCTTCTTTGCCAACTTTGCCACCCATGTAAATATCCACCGCTTCAACGGTTTGGCCATTGCGTCGGGTTTTAGTGCCCATTAAGCCGATGTCTGCAACTTGAGGCTGGCCACATGAGTTGGGGCAACCTGTCCAGTGAATCCGAACGGGGCGAGAACATTGCACCTCGGCTTCCAATTCTTGAATGGTGACCAGAGCACGATTTTTGGTTTCAATTAAGGCAAAGTTGCAGAACTGGGCACCTGTGCAGGATACGAGTGCTCGGCTCAAGTTGCCAGGAGCAGCGGAGAAGCGCTGTACCAACGGTTCTTTGAGCAAGAGGGCGATACGAGAATCAGGCACATTTGGAAGGATGATGTTTTGCTCAACCGTCAGGCGCAACTCGCCACTGCCGTACACTTCAGCCATTCGCGCCAGATCAAACATGTCTTTGGCATACAGACGACCTACCGGAACATGCAGGCCGACGTAGTTTAAACCCGGCTGATTTTGCGCGTGAATGCCGATGTGATCGCGCTTGTCCCAAACAATTTCATCTTTGGGTGCAGCACTCTGCAAAGGATGGCCCAACTGGTTTTCAACCTCAGCGCGAAATTGATCAATGCCCCACTCGTCAATCAGCCACATCAAGCGCGCTTTTTGCCGATTTGCCCGCAAGCCGTGATTGCGGTAAACCAGCAAAATTGCTTCGCACAGCGCCACCACATCGCGGGGATGTACCCACGCATTCATGGGGACTGCCGCTTCGCAGCGCTTGGCCGAGAAGAATCCGCCCACCAGCACATTGAACCCTAATACGCCGTCCTTGAAGGCTGGAACAAAGGCAATATCGTTGATTTCAGCGTGAACGGAGTTATCACGACATCCAGCGATCGCAATATTAAATTTACGGGGCAAGTTCGAAAATGACGGATTTCCTTCACCGTTGTTGGTGATCATGTCCTGCACTTTGCGAACTAAACCGCGCGTATCGATTAGCTCATCGGCATCAATACCTGCCACAGGCGAACCTGTGATATTGCGAACGTTATCCATACCCGACTGGATGCTGGTTAATCCGGCCTGATCAAACTTCTTGAAAATATCGGGAATATCTTCCAGTCGAATGCCGCGCAGTTGAATGTTTTGGCGCGTCGTGACATCTGCGCTGCCATCTTCACCATAGCGTTGCACCACTTCGGCCAGCACCCGCATTTGCCCACTGGTCAGAATGCCGTTGGGTGTCCGCATCCGCAGCATAAACTTACCGGGCGTGACAGGCCGAAAGAATACACCCATCCACTTCAGTCGATGATCGCGGTCGGTTTCATCCATCGACTCCCAGCCCAAGCGGGCAAAGTATTCGAGTTCGTCCTTAACGGCCAGACCGTCTTTTTCAGCTTTGAATTTTTCAAATTTGTTAAGACTTGCTGACGTAGGGGCTGTACTGGTCATAAACTACCCTCATGCGGACTCTGTGCAGAGCCGCTATAACTTGTGCGCTGAATGTACTGAAACCTGGTTTGAGACGAGTGTGTTCGTCTATCTCGCGCTTGCAAACTTTTTCGGCGAGACACCTCTTGGTGAGGCAATATCGATTTGGATTTATGTCGATGTTGTTAACGTTAGGCCGAGATGCAAGTCAAATTCGTATATTCCGTCACAAAAGCTAACAAATTATGAATATTTCGCATCGAGACCATGCAAGGTTTGCATGTTAGCGGTCAGCGTCGGTTCCTTTTAGCATGAGTTGGGCGATCGCTTCATATCCGTCTAACCAGGCTTGCTCGACTTGAGGTGTCCACTGGTCTCCCAAGTATGACTTCATGGTTTTGATCAGCGTCATGCCGACTAAGGGATAATGATCGGGCAAAGCGCCATAGCCAGCATGTCTTGCTCCTAAGTCTTGCAATTGCTTGCTCAAAACATCGGGGTTGCGGAGATTTTCAACCACAAAGACGAGAGCATTGAGCAGCATTCTCTGTTGCGTTGCCATGTCTGTACGAATGAACAAAGCTTGAGCGTCAGGATAATCAGCAAACAGAGTATTGTAAAAACTGGAAGCAAATTCTGCTGCGTTGGGTTTAAGCTGATTAAAGCTGTGTTCTAAGACATCAACATCAAGAGACATGGCTGATTTTGCGATATATAAGCTTGCGCAACAATCATAATGTTTTGCTCCCTTTGTAGCGATTAAATTTTTTGTCCTCTGCATACCCTTTCACACAATAGCTACAGACAGGTAACGGATGCGAATCGAAAACCTTTCTTGCAAGGGTACATGAAGCATTCAGTCAAATTTGTCTTACCTATTACACTCGTTCAAAATCATCTAATTCATTTATCGTTGTGCAAAAAATAAGTACATCGGATTCGCTTGCACAGATCCAGCTTGCCGTTCGGCAGGGAGATTGGTCGCTTGTGCTCTATTGCTTGCAGCACGAAGCTCCGTCCGAAGAGACCGATCGTTTGTCGGCTGAATCAACCCCTGATCCAGGTGCACTCGATCGAGATGCGCTGATGCAGTATGTTCTGGAACTGGCTTTAGAGACTTTAGAGTCGGGCGATTTTCAAGATCGTTGGGATGTAGCCAAAGTAATTCCCCAGTTGGGAGAGAGGGCGATCGCTCCTCTCCTATCACTGGTGCAAGATGACACGGCTGATCCTGATGCGCGCTGGTTTGCCGCCCGTGTCGTAGCTGAATTTCGCGATCCTACCGTCCTCGCCGCATTAATCAAACTGCTGAAAACGGCAGACCAGAGTGATTTGCAAGATATTGCAATCAGCGCATTGGCCGAGTTTGGCACAGAGGCGATCGCTCCTCTAGCCACTCTCCTCGATGCGCCAGAGACGCGGTTGCTTGCTGCCCAGGCGCTTTCCAAAATCCGCCATTCTGGAACCGTTTCCCTGCTGCTGTCAATCGTCCAGGATACGCAGGATAGTGTTCGTGAACTAGCGATCGAAGCCCTTAGTAGCTTTCACGATCCAAATATTCCGCCTGTTTTAGCCACGGCATTGCGCGATCCATCGGCGGCGGTTCGGCGGGCTGCTGTGGCCGGGTTAGGATTTCGCTCTGATCTATTAGATGAATTGGATTTGGTGAACGTTATTCAGCCTCTCTTGTTAGATATCCATCCAGACGTTTGCCAGCAAGCGGCGATCGCTCTCAGTCGTTTGGGTACCGATGCGGCGGCCAGTGCCCTGTTTCAAATGCTGCGATCGCCTCATACCCCTACGGCGTTGAGATTAGATCTGGTGCGATCGCTCGGTTGGATTGAAACCCCCACTGCGTGGAATTATTTGCAGCAGTATCTAGAAGGTGGAGCAAATCTGGATGATCCGCTCATCGTTCAGGAGGCTGTCACAATTTTGGGCCGAGTGGAAGCCCCACCCTTAAAAGAGAAAATGTCCAGGGTTTTATTAAACCTGCTGCAAACCGAGCATCCCACGATTCACCATTCCACCGTTCGGCAAGCGATCGCCCTCAGCCTGGGACAACTGGAAAATCCAGCCGCCTTAGATCCTTTGATTCAACTGCTAGCCGATGACGATTGGAGCGTGAAACTTCATGCGATCGTGGCTCTCAAAAAGCTAGATGCTGAAGCGGCTCGTTTTCGGTTAGAAAGTTTGTCGCACGATCAAACGCTTAGCCCAGAATTATCGAAAGGAGTGGCGATCGCGCTTCAAGAGTGGTGATACTTCCCCACTTGTATCCCACCCTACTAAACCGGAGCGACAAATCCGATAAGGTCACAGAACGCCAAACGGGGATTTGATCGCACGAGTTGCTATGCGCTTAGAACAGTTGCAAGCTTTTCTGGCTGTTGCAGAGACAGGCAGTTTTCAGCAGGCTGCCCAGAAATGTGGGCTGACCCAATCTACAATTAGTCGCCAAATTCAAAGTTTGGAGGCTGAGTTGGGCTTGCCGTTGTTTCATCGTACCACTCAGGCCAAGCTGACCCTGGGAGGCGATCGCTTTTTGCCTCGTGCCCGCAAAATTTGTCAGGAATGGCAAAATGCGGTTCAGGAATTGACTGATTTGCAGGCTGGGAAGCAGCCGGAACTGTGTGTGGCCGCTATTCATTCCATTTGCGCCTATCACCTGCCCCCCGTTCTGCAAAAATTCTGCCAGGATTACCCAGACGTGCAGTTGCGCATTACAGCCCTGGGAAGCGATCGCGCCCTAAAAGTGTTGAAAGATGGCCTGGTCGATCTGGCGATCGTGATGAACAACCGCTTTCTCAGCAACACCCCCGAAATGGTGGTGAAAGTGCTGTACGACGAACCCATCAAAGTGTTAATGGCGGCCAACCATCCGCTCACAAAATATGACTGGGTACCTTGGAAAGAACTGGCTCGCTATTCGCAGGTAGTGTTTAAGGACGGTTACGGAATGCAGCGAATCGTGCAGGAGCAGTTCGTCCGCCGAGGGTTGACGCTAAAAGCCGCACTGGAACTCAACACCCCCGACGCCTTTCGAGGAGTCGTGCGACACGGCGATATGATCGCCCTCCTGGCCGAATCTGAGCTGATTGAGGCTTACACTGATCCCACACTAGCGGTTCGTCCCATCGCCACCGACTCAACCGAGACCGATCCCATGCTCGATCCACCCCTCACCCGTCAAGTGGTTTTGGTGACAACGAGCGATCGCCTCCAGATTCCCCCGATTAAACGCTTTTATCAACTGGTGTCTGAATCCTTATCCTCCCTGGAGGACGTTGAACCGAATGCGATTGGTAAATATATTGATACGCAACATTAACCAACGCAACAAGCCAGAATCAATGTAATGTACCTGACAAATCGATGCTACCCTGGTGGGTCAGGAGATTGTGAAAGAAGGCAGAAGGCAAAGGGCAGGAGGCAGAGATGCGAGAGACAAGAGGGACAAGGAGGACAAGGAGGACAAAGGAGATGGGGGAGATAGGGAAGTAAGATTCTCATCCACCTTTCCCACCCTCCTCATCTTGTCCCACACTCCACACCCCATCCCAAAACACCCCATCCCTACCACCCTTCCCTTATGAGCACTACCTTCAGGGATTTACTCAAAAAAATCGGCAGTGGCCCCCATACGGGAAAAGATTTGAATCGTCAGGAAGCTGCCGATGCAACTCGAATGATGCTGTTGCAGGAGGCAACGCCCGCTCAGATTGGGGCGTTTATGATCGCGCATCGGATCAAACGGCCTACGGGTGAAGAACTGGCGGGAATGCTGGATGCATATGATGAACTGGGGCCGAAGTTACGGCCTATCTCATCCGATCGCCCTGTTACAGTTTTATGCTCACCCTATGACGGGCGCGATCGCACCATGCCTCTCAGTCCGCTCACGGCTCTCGTGCTGGCCGCCGCAAACTGCCCCGTCATTTTGCATGGCGGTAGACGAATGCCAACGAAAGAGGGCGTACCTCTGATCGATATTTGGCAAGGATTGGGAATTGATTGGAGTGTTTTATCCCTCGCTCAAGTGCAGCGGGTGCTGGAAAAAACAGGAGTGGGGTTTGTGTATCTGCCTGCTCACTTTCCGCTGGCTAACGGATTAGTGCCTTATCGTGAGGAAATCGGTAAACGTCCGCCCTTTGCCACATTGGAACTGCTGTGGTCGCCCTATGCTGGAGATGCTCATGTGGTGGTTGGGTTTGTGCATCCTCCGACCGAAAATATGGCGCGAAATGCGTTTGCGTTACGGGGAACGACTCGTTTTTCTACAGTTAAGGGATTAGAAGGGAGCTGTGACCTGCCTCGCGAACGGACAGCCATTATTGGCTTCAGCGATCCCAATCAAGCTGAGTTTGGGCGTCTACATTTGCATTCCCGTGACTACGGCTTTGCCAGTGACAACGTTCCGTTAGAACCGACAGAACTGGCGGTGGAGCAGATGATGGCTGTGCTGCAAGGGCAATCGTCTGAGCTGATGGAATCGCTCGCCTGGAATAGCGGATTTTATCTCTGGCGTTGTGGGATTGGCTCAACAATTGAAGAGGCGATCGCTACCAGTCGGGAGCTAGTGTCGCAAGGTCAAGTCATGCGAAAACTGAAAGAACTGCGTGAGACTCTCGTGTCTGTTCAACTAACGTCTCAAGTTTAACTGTAGTCTTTATAGACTAATACTTTTCGGTTAACGCTCTAAAACCCAATTTATAGTGAAAGAAAGCGGCAAAGCTCCTTTCTTTCACTATAAATTGGGTTCTTAGCCAAGAAGTATTAGGTTTTTATAGCCAGTTTCGGCGGTCAATAAAACAATCAATTAAATACAACTTGGGGCCAGGTTAAAACACCTGGCCCCGGCTTTTTATAAACCAACCTTTTATTTAAATGTTCGGCTGGCGATATTTATCTATACTTCTACAGTAATCGCCTTTCTGAGAAAACTCTGAGAAATTAAGCTTTTCTTCAATTTTCATTACTGTTGTTCATATTCAGTGATTTACTAACAGTTAGCGTCGGTGTATGGCCACTGACTGGCTGCCCCTGACAAAGGGATTATGCCCAACGACAGGCAGTGAATCACGAGCGATCGCATTTCTTCAGAAGATCCTTCAGGGGGCGTTAATAACTGATCGCTGTAGGAGTGGGATAGTTGATGGCAATATTTTGTCAAATCATGAAAGACGTCCGAATACCATGCCTTTATAAGGACATTTTATGGATAGAAATTAAGGATTTCTACTAATTTCAGATAAGTAATTATTTAGAATGTCATTAGTGGTTAAAATCTAAAATTATGCGAATGAATGCGAGGTTTTGGTCACTATCAGTTAATAGTTGAAACGCGAAAGAGCGATCGCCCAATCACTATTTTTATGTCCAAAGGAAATCTATCTTTTGTTGAATTTCGCTAATCAAAAACATTCCCACCCAAGAGAGATACGAGTTTTAAAAGAACTTAATATGATGAAGACCATAAGAAACTAGCTTAATGCTAACTTCAGTACCACTGGCGCTGATTCCACTAGAGTTCTACTGGAGTCAGTGCTACTGGCCTTCCATAACATCTGAATGGCTTGAGAGGCGCGCGCCTCTCAAGCCATTTCACGTCATGTAGGACTTCACTATGTTTGTGCAGCTTGCTTAATCGGTTCCAGCAAACTCAGCGGCAGCGCCATCATATTTAATGTATTTACATAATCGCGGGGAGGGCTAGACGGAGGCCCATGATAGTCGCTGCCACCGCTAATCAGCAGATCATATCGAGCCGCTAACTCAATCAGCCGTTCACGCTGGCTGGGGGTATGGCTAGGATGATAGGCTTCGACACCCATTAAACCCGCATCAACCAACTCTTCAATCACATCTTCCACATTCCGTCCCCGATAGAGATAGGGATGTGCCCACACCGGAACCGCACCGCAGGAGCGCAAGAGCGCAATACCTTCCACTGCCGAAAAACTACCGTAGTTCACATAGGCTGGTTTACAATCGCCCAGAAATCGATCAAAGGCTTCCTGAGTGGATTGGACATATCCGGCTGCCAATAATGCGGCGGCAACGTGAGGCCGACCGGGTGCTTTGCCGTCTTCCAGTTCGGGCAGTTGAACCTCGTAGCCGAGGTCGGCTAGCTTCTGGATCATGGCCTGTGCCCGATGTTTTCGTCCCTCCAATCGTTCATGTAGAGGAGCTGATAGCTGGGTTCGGTCAGGGTAAAACCCCAGGATGTGCATGGAGCGATCGCCATGTACGGTGCTCAACTCCACTCCCGGCACGACCTCAAGCTCATACTCCTGAGCCGCTACAAATGCCTCATCCCATCCGGCCAGCGTATCGTGATCGGTGATAGCCAACGCTCGCACGCCAGCCTTAACTGCCGCCTTCACCAACGCCGCTGGAGTGAGCGTACCGTCTGAGTAGGTGGTGTGGCAATGCAGTTCTAACATGGGTAATCCCTGTTCATTCTGGTGTAGGCTTGAAGAAAAGACATTGGAGTTTTACAAGCTTAACTGGAGATTATGGACGATAGTACTCTCCCAGTCATATATCTCGGCATGTTGGTCGTGCTATTGGCGATCGCAGGTGTGCTGTTATTTCGCCAGGTGCTCAAAACCCGCAAGGTTGAAACGACTCTGACTCGGCTGCAAAACAAGCTGAGTAAGGAGAAGGGCACGGCTCAAGAACACTATGAGCTTGGCGGCATTTTGCTGGATAAAAAACTGTATTCCCAAGCGATCGCCCAGTTTCAAAAAGCCTTAAAGGCAAAAGATCTGACGGGCATCGATGATACAGCCGTGATTCTTAATGCGCTGGGATTTGCCTATGCGGCTCAAGAGCAATTTGATCTGGCGATTCGCCAGTACAAAGAAGCGCTAGAGAAAAAGCCCGACTATACGACTGCTTTGAATAATTTGGGATTCGCTTACGAGAAGAAACAACTCATTGCTCAAGCCGTAGAAACTTACGACAAAGTGTTGAGTTACGACCCTAAAAATTCCACCGCCAAACGGCGATCGGATTCACTGCGTAAACGGCTGGTACCGTCTACTTAAAATTAACGAATTCGACGAACGGGCTTTGAGGAGAGTGGCGCGCCGCGCAATTTTCCTCAAAGCCCGATTTTACGTGCCGCGTGGCTGAAATAGCGCCAATTGGTATCCCGCACGTCGCGCGGGATACCAATTGGCGCATTCGTCGAATTCACGTCGGGTTAAGCCACGTCTGGTAAATCAAACAGCACTGTTGTCATATATCGCTCGGCCCATTCCTCCCCAAAGGCTTTTTCCAGCACCCGTCGGGTTTTGTCGTTTTCTTGCTGCCGCGTGCAGTAATGACGCTGCGCTGCAATGATTTCGGACTGCCGCTCTGATGTGGGTGGAGTGGCGATCGCCCGCTGACAGTGAATCGTGATAAACGCCTCAATGCGGGATAAAAATTGCGCTTCTTCATCCGGATTGCTGGGCCGGATCAGCGTACAGAATTCTGAGAAGATGTCACCCCAATCGGGTATTGCGCGGGTTTGGCTAAACTCGACAGCGGGCAACTGGCTTAACGCTGCTTGATATTCAGGGGGCAAGCTCTGATCGTGACTGATGGGAGAAAGATCGGCGATCGCCATGCTAATCTGTCCTCGTCCACCCACCAGATCCGAACCAAACATCGGCAAGGCATAATCTGCTCGCGGAAACATAACGCAATGCAGAATATCCAACCCATTTCCGACTTTCGCTAGTTCTAAATGAATTTTGCGAAATTGGGGCGTTTGGTAACACCGATTCTCGATGATGATTTTCTCGCCTTCTAACCGTCCTTCCACATACCCTAAATCATCTGGCAAATGGTAAGGGGAAAGCTCAAGATAGCGCTGCCAGACGCTTTCTAGACAGTCCGCCAGTTTTTGAATTAAAGGATGCTGCTGTTCTCGGATAGAAACCGTCGCTGGAGAAGACATGGTTAAGAAGCTCGAAAATTGGATTATAAATAGACATACATAAACCCGAACGATGTAAGCTGCGCCTGATGAGGTTGTATCTCACTTTCTCTGGGGTTCAGATTGCAAGTATCGCAGATTAGCGCTGATAAACCGTTGCCGTATTAAAGATCTGTAAAATTATTGAAACACTCAGGACGTATATGCCAGGGCAAATCTTAGGCGATCGCTATGAGATCGAGCAACAGCTTGGAAAAAAGTCCGGACGCTGGACTTTGCTCGCTCGCGATCTCGTTACTGAAACTCCTGTAATTCTCAAGCTCTTGTTTATCGACGACGAGACGCTACAGGATGATATCAAGCTATTTAAGCGCGAGATCGACGCACTACAGACCTTCTCGCATCCATCAACCCCTCAATATCTGGGATATTTCGAGATGGAGTTGCCCCTCGATGGTAAAGCCCTCGCCCTGATCCAAACCTATGTTCCTGGAAAGTCGCTAGAGCAACACCTGAAAGAAGGCCGTAAGCTCAACGAAGTCGAAGCAAAACAGGTGGCCAGAAAAGCACTGGAAATTTTGGGCTATCTGCATGAACACACGCCGCCGATTGTGCATCGCGATATTAAGCCCAGCAACTTGGTGTTAGCCGAAGATGCCGATAACATTGCTTCTCATGTGTGTTTGGTCGATTTCGGTTCTGTCAAATCCTTCTCGTCGGGTGATATGACCACCTTCACGCTGGTCGGCACCGACGGCTATAGACCCCCGGAACAGTTAGGCCGACGAGCCGTTAGAGCCTCCGACCTCTATAGTCTGGGCGTTACCTTGATGACTGGAATTACTGGAATGGACGCCTCGGCCTTACCCCGTCGTCGCTTGCGGATTGAAGTTGAGGATGTGCTCAACCTCAATCCGTCGTTTATCAACTGGTTCAAGACCGTCACCGAACCTGAATTAGACAAACGCTTTAAGACGGCCCAGGAAGCGCTGGCTGCTTTAGGCTAAGAGATAACCAATACTGGGGATAGTCATGCGGTAAAGCTACCGCAAGTTCGCGCATCTAGCGCTTAGGGGAGTGGCGGTTAAAACACAGCCACTGGTATGAGGACGGGGTGCAGGAGCTGGGAGCGAAGTCCCAACACCCCCTTGTTTTTTCAAGGGATGTCTTGCCTATCTGTCCCCCGAATTGAGTTTATGGATGATTTTCAGAACCCCAACATCAGGAGCATGTCTCAATCTTTAATTGGTACCCTATATGGCATTGGAGTCGGTCCAGGCGATCCAGAGCTAATCACAGTCAAGGGGCTGCGGATACTCAAAACCGTTCCTGTGGTTGCCTTTCCGGCTGGACTCCACGGTAAGATAGGCGTCGCCGAACGTACCGTTCTCGACTGGCTACATCCCAACCAAACGCAACTGCCGCTGCAATTTCCCTATGTCCGGGATGCTCAGGTATTGATGCAAGCCTGGGAAGACGCCGCCGAAACCGTGTGGGCATACCTCTCGCAAGGGCAGGATGTAGCCTTTGTGTCTGAAGGCGATATCAGCTTCTATAGCACCTTCACCTATCTGGCCCAGACCTTACAGCACCACCATCCAGATCTCACGGTGCGGCCTATACCGGGAATTTGTTCTCCTCTCGCGGCGGCGGCGGCCTTGGGAATTCCTCTAACGGTGCGATCGCAGCGATTAACCATCCTCCCTGCTCTCTATACCGTTACGGATTTAGAAACGGCACTGCTTCATTCTGATGTGGTCGTTTTAATGAAAGTGAGTTCTGTTTATGAGCAGGTTTGGCAGGTGCTCCAGCAACACAATCTGCTCCAGCGTAGCCATGTCGTGGAACGCGCCACTTTACCAGAGCAGGTGATTTATACTGACCTGAGCGATCGCCCTACCCTGGAACTCCCCTATTTTTCCATCCTGATTGTGCAAGTCACTCCCGAAGAGAGTGTTGAGTTCTAAGATGGTGAAGTGCATTTCTCACGCTTAGCTTTTGGTTGGCTACGGTCTAATATTGAAGAAATGTATCATAAAGCAACTTTTCGTTGCATTCACCTGTCCTCGCCCCTACTCCCCATCGTCTCTTAATATCAAAATAGTCTTCCCATCCACCCCTAAACCCCACACCCCATACCCAGCACACCACACCCGACCCCCACTGACGGTTAACCAGAAGCTATGTCCTACTCTTCCGTTATCAAGTCGCTGCCGCCAACCCTACATTACATACTGCGTCAGCCAACTTATATTGCAGGCATCGCGTCTGTAGGCATTCATGCTCTGCTGTGGGTGGTTTTACCGCTGTTGCCCATTCACTCCTCGACGCCAGAGGAACCTGATATTCAGCGTCCCGTTTCGCTGGTGGAGTTAACACCCACCGAGCAAAGCCGTTTGCCTGACTTTTCCACTCCTCAGGTAACACTTCCATCCGCTCCAGACCCGTCCGATCTGTATTCTCTCTCTCCACTGCCTAATTCGTTTCCGCCCATTCCCACCCAACCTACTACCCCTTCATATCCCACCTTTCCCTCGATTCCTAGCTTTATTCCTCCGCCTCCTACCTTTACGATTCCCCCGTCTTACACTCTGCCCCGCACTCCTCAGATCCAAATCCCAACGCGATCGCCTCAATCTCCTGTCCAACCCTCAGTAACTCCAACTCCCTCACCTTCCAGCACAGCAACGCCTACCCCTGGCGCTCAAGCCACTAATTCCAGCCCAACCCCTACTCCGACTACATCTCCTAGCGCATCTCCTTCACCTCAGCCAGGTGAGCGGTTAAGACAAGATTTGATTGCTCGACGGCAGGAGTTGCAACAACTCTTTAGCTATAACGAAACGGGAATAACTAACACTGAGGCTCTAGCAAATTACACACAGTGGTTTGCAAAAGTGACTGAGTTTTTAGGAAATGATTGGGATGGAAAGAATGCTACAGAAGTCAGCATTTCAGCACCTTATCCTCCCGAAGCCTGCTTTAGACAGTTACGAGGAATCGCTATTGTAGGGGTTGTAACCAATCCTGAAGGACAAGTACTGGATGACCCAGCTCCTATTCTTTTGCGTAGCTCAGGCTACCAGTTCTTTAACTTAAGAGCATTAGAAATCGTTAAAAGTCACGAATTTGAAGCCACTAGAAAGAAAAAAGCGTACCAAGTGAGTGTAGAGTTTACCCCCAACAGTCAACGTTGTTCCAATATGAGCAGTCCGTCTCCATCGTCTCCGTCGTCTCCTGACGGTTCCGGTTGATTCTTCTGCTGATAGGCAGCGCAGGATACGAAACATCGGGTGCCTGTTGAAAGCATGAGATTTATAGCTCCAACTAGGCAGCTACCTGGTGTCTGAAAAGGTGCAAAAGTAAAGGGGCGGGATACTTGTGTCGGGTTGATTAAATCACCCTTCACAAAATACCCGCCCCTATTCCCAATAACCCCAGGAGTTAAACCTTTTAGTAAGCCCCGTCTTTAGCTAAGACTGACTTAATTGTCTTCAGAATCAGAATGATGTCGTAGAGAATAGTCCACTTCTCTTGGTAAGCAACATCCATCTTGACGATCTCTTCAAAATCTTCCACAGTAGAGCGTCCGTTGGCCTGCCATTCACCTGTGATACCGGGTTTTACCAGCAGTCGCTTAAAGTGGTGTGGCTTATATTTCATGACCTCATCCACAGTAGGAGGACGAGTACCAACCAGGCTCATGTCTCCCTTCAGCACATTCCAAAATTGAGGCAGTTCATCCAGGCTGGTCTTCCGCAGAAACCGTCCAACTCGTGTGACGCGAGGATCATTGCGGTTTTTAAAGATATTTCCTTTCGCCTGGTTATGTACTAAGTGTTTCAACCGATCGGCTTCATTAACCATCGAGCGAAACTTCCAGATGCGGAAGGTTTGGCCGTTTAGCCCGCAGCGAATCTGCCGATAAAAGACTGGGCCAGGATTGTCAATCTGGATGGCGATCGCAATGGGAATGCCAACGATCAGCGTAATGGTCAACCCGACTAAAGCACCCACAATATCAATCAGTCGCTTGACCCTACTGGTGACAGAGGGATGGACATCCTTTTCAGAATCAGACGTATCAGAGAGGCGAACCAGCATAGATGATTGATTCAACAAGGAGGATGACGGGGGTTCAGATGTAATAATCACAGTGTCTTGACTCCTCTTGGGGGTGAGTTAGCCTTATCGCATTACCTTCCTGCAATCTTAAGAGCCTCCTGATGAATACTGGTAGTAGATTCGCGGAGATTTGCCTAATCTTTGAACTAAGTAAGAGTTTTATAAAGTTCCAATGTGTGAATATCCGCAAGTCCGAAAAACCTTGAGTTCTTATGTAGACACGATCGCCCTGCAAATATACTTACTACTGAGGCTGTCCCGGACGTTTTTACAGGTTTGATCCTGTTACTCTCCAGACAAAGCTCTGACGATATAGAACACTAAAGGTGTGTCTAAAATCTTCCTTAAGGGTCTTACGTAGCGCAAACTAAGATTGCGTTTGTGGCTCTAATTCTTGATATCGCTTCGAGCAATCCTGTGTCAGTTGAACTTTGGTCTAGAGTGTAGGCTATTTTGTCGGAAAGCTCTGATGTCAACCTTTTCGACAAATTAAGTGTGAGATTCATCAGGTCTAGAACCGTATTTTATGCGTATTCTGCTATATCGAAAACAAAATTAATCGAAACTCTAATTTCGTCTGATCTCTTAACATGATTAAATACAGAGTTTGGCGATCGCCTCATTTCGAATCATTCTAGAGATGTGACGACACCTATAAATCAATGACTGTTCACACCAGCTTTGCGTTATGTTCACAATGTATAGAATGTATCCCGAATAACAAATCTGCCAGAGTGTGACACAAAGCCAAAAGCGCCATTTCAGCTATGTCATGGGTGGCTGAAATGGTGCTATTCAGTTATGGAAGCCCGGCATTTGGTGATAATGTCTCTAAGCATCGTGAATCTAATAAAACCCGAAACTTATTTTATGAAGTCACAACAAAGCTGTACTTTCATAAAATAAGAACTTGGCTTCGATAAAGACATCTCCTAAGCTCGATTAGGCGACGCTAAATTTCGGAAGCGAGTGAACTGAGGTTCAAACAGCAGTTTGACAGTACCGACCGGGCCATTCCGATGTTTCGTGATAATAATCTCAGCAATCCCTCGGTCAGGTGTATCCGGATTGTAGTACTCATCCCGGTACAGCATGATGATTAAATCGGCATCTTGCTCGATACTGCCTGATTCCCTGAGGTCAGACATCATCGGTCGCTTGTTCGTCCGCGATTCTACCCCCCGACTAAGCTGAGAGAGGGCAATAACCGGAACATTCAGTTCACGCGCTAATCCTTTCAGTCCCCTGGTCACGCGTGACAATTCTTGTACCCGGTTTTCACTACCGCCATTTTCCATGAGCTGCAAGTAGTCAATCAGAATTAAGCCCAGCCCTCCACCTTGTTCAGCCTGAAGGCGACGGGCTTTCGATCGCATCTCATTAACTGAAATGTTGGGCGTATCGTCAATAAAAATGGGCAGTTGCGACAAGACGCTGATGGAGTGCCCCAAAGGTTCCCATTCATTTTGGCTGATCCGACCTGCTCGCAGTCGTCCGCTTTCAATTTGAGCTTCGCCGGACAACAAGCGATAGACGAGCTGCTCCTTTGACATCTCTAAACTGAAGACCGCGACAGGCAATTTTTGAAATGCGGCAATGTTACGGGCAATGTTAAGCACAAACGACGTTTTGCCCATCGAAGGCCGACCAGCGGTAATGATTAAGTCGGATCGCTGGAAACCCTGTGTCATTGCATCCAGATCATAAAAGCCGCAGGAAATTCCTGGGAGTACCATGCCCAGAGAACGGCTTTCGATGTCTGAAAAGGTGGAAGTCAGGATGTCAGCTGTAGAGACAAGACTTTGCTGAGGGCGAGATTGAGTAATGCCAAAAATCTTTTGCTCAGATTGGTCGAGAATCTGCTCTAACGGACTGTTTAACTCGTAGCCCAATTGAGCGACTTCGTTTCCCGCCTGAATTAACTTCCGACGTAAAAATTTCTCTGTAACCAGTTGGGCATACTGGTCGATGTTAATCGCACTAACGGTTCGGTCTACCAGTTGGGCCAGCCGACTTTGTCCACCAATCTTATCGAGTATGCCGTGATCAAAGAGGCGACTGGTCATGCTCATCAAGTCGGTTGGCCTGCCTTGAGCATGAAGGGTTAAGGCATGGCGATAAATTTCTTGATGAGCGTTGATGTAAAACGCTTCTGGCCGCAATAGCTCTGCCACCCGACCAATGGCTTCTGGGTCTAGCAAAATTCCACCCAAAATGGCCTCTTCCGCGTCAATGTTTTGGGGCGGAAGGCGATCGCTATAAGCCTGAAAGTTGAGTTCTTGAACCATGAAAGGTAGACTTAAGCAGGTTTAATGGGATGGTCTAAAGCTGAGCGTTCTTCAATTGCGATTCACCAACCTCAGATAGCATAGCGCAACCAACTACAAATAGTAGATGATGAATAGGGAAGCTGTCATCCTACCCTACATTTAGCGTCACAATTCTCGACGCGATCGCATTTTGTAAACTAATCTCTAAAACTGTCTGGTACTATTGTACTAAGCTTTGATGTACTTGAATGTAAATTTTCGGCTAGTTGTGACGTCATTTCTATACCGATTTAGACGGAAACAGACAAACAGACACGTCCTAAAAACAAAACAAATTGGCGTGAGCGATCGCCCACGCCAACTAAGCTTTTAAGCTAACCCAATTAATTTAAGGGAACGACCTGAATTTCGACCGTAGCTGAAACGTCTGGATGAAGCTTGATCTCAACTCGGTACGAACCAATTTTGTGAATCTCTGGAACGGTGATCCCACGACGATCGATTTCCAGACCCGTTGCTGCCAAAATTACTTCAGCCACCTCGCGATCGGTGACAGTACCGAAGATGGCATCCTTTTCGCCAACTTGCTTGGAAATACTGAACCGTCCTGATTTTTCCAGAGACGCTTTTTGAGCTTCTGCTTCTTTTTTCAGCTCCAGCAAACGCTGGCGCTCGGCTTCACGTCTGCGCTCTACTTGCTTTAATACCCCTGGCGTAGTTCTGACTGCCAACCCTTGAGGCAACAGATAGTTACGAGCATAGCCGGGAGCAACCTCTACCAAATCCCCTGTTTTGCCGAGCTTGCTGACATCTTTGCTTAAGACCAACTGAACACGTTTCGCCATGAGCTTTCCTACAATAATCCAACTGCTTATATCGTTAGCCAGGAGCTAGACTGACGGCTTGGGGGGTTCATCGTATGTTTGACCCTCATCCCGCTCAATCGTGCTGCGCCCCAAAACTTCTTATCTTACTACCTCAACTCCATTACCAATCATGGCAACGGCACGCTTTAAGGCTAATAACTTCAAGCCCGACATACTATAGTAGCGAACGGAGTAGAGCGATCGCAACCAGTTCTTCACAGCAATTCTCATTTTGAAACCGAATGCGGGTTTGGTGCGCCCGTCGAGTGCACCAAACCCGCATTCGGTGGTTGTGCGAGTTCGCCGCAGGCGAACTCGCAC
>DATNPS010000199.1:0-12417 GCA_036703095.1 Crinalium sp.
GTTAGCCTGGGTTGTAGAACAGCCTGCAATCACAAGGGCGATCGCAACGACAGCAACGCGACGAAGCATAAACCATCTAACCTCGTAATTTCACTACACGACCGATTTGATCCTCCAGATCATAGTACTGGTGGTATGAGAAGCCCGTTTTACGATGGCATGACGTTTCTATGTATTTACAGCTACGCAAGCCAGTAAGTAGAAGGGCATCAATAAAAACCGGGAGAGTGCCCCTCTGGGGCAATTCTCCCAGTTCTCATAACACGGTTTAGTTAGGGCTACCTACTTAATCCTCATTGTGCAAATCGGTGGCCGTTCAAACTCGCCTCAGCGGTTACAGACACCGATTGCGGGTTTTGCACACCCGACGGGTGCACAAAATCCACAATCGGTTTCAAAATGAGAATTGCTGTACGAAAGGTTTTAATCAACCTTGCGGTTGCTATAGATAACAAATCAAGCGGCGAACCGGATTTCGTGAAACATTCGGCGAAAAAAGAGAGTGTATCTCCCGTATTGCAACGATTTTTGAAAACTCAATCCTTCCTCATTAAAAAAAATCTTCAGAATCTTCTAGATACTTCTTAGGCACATCATGTGGCAAGCGATGTAGTAAAGCTGTATTGCTGATTTAAGCATCCTTTGGGGCTGGACGGGGGAGCTATTTACTTAACCCCTTGCTTGTGCTAGAAAGCTGTAATTCTGTCACACTATGGCGATAGTATGTTATCCCTATAGAGCGAAATTGCTCCTTAAAATAGTGAGCATTGCGCATGTGAGATTGCATTCATCCCAAGCAACGTCCCAGTCTATTTCCAGTTTATTTAAGGTTAGAGGGACAGTATTCATTTCATAGAACGTGAGATGCATCCGATTAGAGGCAGGCTGATAGGCCAAAACACTGATGTTTAATTCGATTAAAAAACATCCTCCTTCCAGCGATAAATCCCCACTGGGCCAATGGCTTCACCAAACCCTGAGCCAGGATAGCGCCAAGCTGCAATTTCGCTTGCGGGGCAATGACCTGCTGCTCCTCTACGAAGGCGATCCCTGTCCACCTCAAATGGATACTCTCCAGCGTTTGATGCCAGCCCTGCATCAAATGGACGTCAATACGCTGTTGCCCAAAGATCATCCTCCCATCTATCAAGTTCTACTCTATGGTCGCCAGACAGAGGAAGAACGTCCGGTCTGGACATTTCGCATTAACCTCAGCCAGATCGAGCGTCACTTAGAGCATTTGCAGCAGATGTTGACCCCCCAGGCAGTTGAGGCCCAACCTGCCCCAGCGCCGCGAGTTGTAGGAAAGCCTGCGGTACTCGCCACCAAACCACCTCAGCCCAAGCAACCCGCTGGTGCCATTCTGCTGTCTAATCGCAGTCAGGCGCGGCAGGGGCAACCAGAGGCGATCGCCCGCTATCTCAGCGAAACCATCAGCCGCCTGGGAGTCGCCGTTCAAGTCACCGTTAAAACCATTCCCTATAAAGCACCCTCGCACACGCCTCATCTGCTGCATACCCCCTTCATGAATGCATCCGCGACCCAGCGGCTCTGGATCGTGTGTGAGGCACTGTATAGCCCTGACCCCAGGATGGTCGGCGAACCCGTTGCACAACAGTTGCGCGAGCTAGAGCTAGATGGGTTCCGAGATGCCATTATTTCCATGCAGGTAAACGGGGAACCAGAACCTGACTGGATTTTGCGGGTTGACCTGACGCCTGCCAAAGAGATGCTGCGGGAACTGGCCCGCTGGGGTGATACAGAGGCCATTACGCGATTGATCAAACACGCGATCGCCAATCACAACGCCACCCTCTCCGCCAGTGTCCTAAAGGAATCTACCCTCCATCTTTCGTTTACCGCCATTCATCCAGATCAGAAGCCCACAGCCGCTCCTGAGCAAGATTCGATCCATGCCACGCTCGCACCCTTACTCACCGAACTTGGCCCTCAGGGCATTCACGCGGCAGCCCTCTACGGTCAGATTGACGGCCAGGACGCTCCGGCATGGGTAGACTGGCTGAACTTACCCGCTGCCGAACACCCCATGCTGGCCGACCCGCCTGCCGTATTGGCGCGACAGGGCGATTGGGATGCGATCGCCTTTCTGCTCAACCGTATGCTCAATCCGAATCTGGATAAGCGACTGGCAACGGGTGGCACTCGCGTTCAGCTCCTCCGCAAAGGCGACTTGCTGCACATCATGACGGATGCACCCACATGCCCCGATCAGCGTCACGTCACGCGTGTAGTAGCGAAGCTACTCAAGCATTTGACTTTATCTGACTTTGCAGGCGTTCGCATTTATGGACGACGGGCAGGGCAAAAGCATCCGTTTTGGGGCAAAGGCATCGACTTCGTGGCCCGTCAGCGATTGGTGCCTGAGCCAGCCCCAGAGTTTGCGGCGACGGATGTGTATGTCGGTGATCTGGTAGCACAACCGGGTGACCCCATCCTGCGGCCTGACCTGACGCAGGAAGATTTACACAATGCCTGGGTGCAGTTTAAACAGAAGGCATTTCACCGCATTCAGCAAACCCTCATTCGATCGCAACTGTTTATTCCCACGTCGGATGCGCAAGACCTGACAACCGCCCAGCCCATTCAGATGAATCGGGGAGGTGCAAAAGTCGCGCTGATTTGGGGAGCGATTGGTATTCTGTTGGCGTTTCAGGCCGATCGCCTCCTCAGCTACGCGGTTCACTCCACGTCTAAGGCTCCCTTAGCAGAAACACTAACCCCACCCGCCGTTTCTGCGGCTCAAGCTTCGACGCCCGATGCTCCTGGCGCAGCATCCCCTGTCTATCCGGATATCCCTCTGAGCAAGACAGAGGAAGGAAATTCCAACGCCTTTAATCGCGATCGCTTTACGCAATCCCCATCTCCCACCTCGGTTGATTCGGTCAGCAGTGTCATCAGTCCGTCCCCGATCAGTCTGCCGTCTGGATCGTTGCCCCCGACGAGCGCTCCGGCTCCCAGCGGATTGGCGCAACTGTCGCCCTATCCCAGCTTTAACAGTCAGCAGCTAGATGAAAAGATCGCTCTCTATCATCAAGAGTGGGAAATGTCTGGGCCGCCCGATGTGTTGATTATTGGCAGTTCCAGGGCATTGCGCGGCGTTGATCCAGCCGCCCTCCGACAAGATCTCGCGAAACTGGGATACACTAACCTCAGCGTCTTTAATTACGGCATTAATGGCGCGACAGCCCAAGTAGTCGATCTGGTAATTCGGCGGATTTTTACCGCAGAACAGTTGCCCCGCCTGATCATCTGGGCCGATGGTGCCCGCGCCTTTAACAGCGGCAATGTAGATGTAACTTACAACGGAATTGCCGTCTCAGAAGGCTACCGCGAACTGCTGGCCGGAACGCTACCGCAGCCTACCTCAAGCTCACAGCCCACCGATGCGGCAGCGGCTCCCCAAACTGGGCTGGGCGGCTTAGGAACGTCATTATCATCCAGCTATCAAAACCTCGATCACTGGTTGAGCGATCGCCTCGGTACCGTTTCAACCGTTCATGCAGAGCGCGATCGCCTCAAAGCATTGCTACAAGGCGGGTTAACTACCCTCCTGCCCCATCTCTCCAATTCTCAGTCGGCCTGGAATGCTGCCAATCCAGACGGCAACGCACCATCGCTGACTGAGACGCAAGGGATGATTGATATCAATGGCTTCCTACCAATTTCAATTCGCTTTAACCCCGCTACTTACTATCAAAAATACGCCAGGGTACAGGGCCAGTTTGATAGCGACTATGAAGATTTCCGGATTGAAGGTAAACAGGCGGATGCGCTGAAATCGCTGCTGGCATTTACGCGATCGCACCATATTCCGGTGGTCTTCGTGAATCTACCCATGACCGACGACTACCTCGATCCCGCGCGTCTGCAATACGAACAGCAGTTTCGGCAGTACATGATCAATCTGACGGTAGGGCAGGAAGGCTTTATTTTCCGCGATCTCAGTGACCTCTGGCCCAGCCAGTACGATTATTTCTCTGACCCCAGCCACTTAAATCGGTACGGCGCAGTTGAGGTATCGGCTCGGCTTGCTCAAGATCCAATCATTCCCTGGGCCAAAGCTACTCACAGTGAATCGGCGTCTAATACCGAGTTCTCGGAATAGAACGATCAAGGCTCTGGCCGGGGTGTTTCGCGAAACGCCCCGGCTAGAGCCCTTAGCGTTTACCTTGGGGAATCGGCGTACCGCAGGGATAGGTGGCGATCGCAGGTTCCCGCGTCAGTGCTTTAGCAACGCTCACGGTCGGTTGCTCTGGCTGTTTAGCTTGAGCAGCATAGTAGGCCAACCGCAGCTTATCCAGCAATTCTTCGCGGCGATCGTACAGCCGCTTGAGTGGACGCGCCGGACACTGGTTCATCACATAGGCCCCGATGATAGGAAGGGCGATCGTGCTATCGGTGTAGCAAACAATCGTATCGGGTAGCTCATCGGGATCAATCTTGCCCCAGCTTACGGCTTCTGAGGGAGTCGCGCCGGACAAACCACCTGTATCCGGACGGGCATCTGTGACTTGGATGAAGTAATCATGTCCCCGTTCTTCTAGCCCCAACACCTCATGAATCTGGGGTTGCGTTTGCAGCAGGAAGTTCTTAGGACTGCCGCCACCCAAAATCAGCGCGGCGCTCTTGCCTTCAATATCAGGAATTCCCGACTCGCGAGCCGCATAAACGATCGCCGCTGTTTCATTCACATCAATCGAGGGGTCAATCACCAGCTTCGAGCCTTCTAGAGCCAGCGCGGCCACGTTCATCCCGATGGAACTGTCGCCCGGAGAGGAGGTGTAGACGGGAACGCCGCATTCATATGCCGTGGACAGCAAACAGGAGTTTTTAACGCCCAACTGCTTTTCCACGGCATTCACGTACTTGCCCAGCAGATAGTGAAACTCCGCCGTTCCCATGCGTTTTTGGAACGGCTCTGCCCGCAACAACTCACGGATAAAGGCATCCGTTTCCAGCAGCACATCGTAACCAAACACGATGTCGTAAATCCGAATTCGCCCTTCCTGACGCAGTTTCACATCATCCACAAACGGATTACTGGAATACAGATCCAGTCCCAATCCGTAATGCAGATCGTGGTATAGGTTCGCGCCCGTGCTGATAATCCAATCCACCAGGCCATGCCGCATCAGGGGCGACAAAACCGAGACGCCAAATCCAGCAGGGGTCATCGCACCAGACAGACTCAAGCCAACAGTAACGCCGTCCCGCATCACCTCACGGCTGAGCAGGTGACAAATTTCGCGCAGGCGAGCCGAGTTATAGGCGGAAAAGTAACCATCTACCAGATCAACAATATTAATTTCAGCAGGCATCGGAGCAGGTGCAATCTTGCGGCTGAGCATTTTAGACATGGAGGTACTCCCAAATGAGTGAAACACATCAACATGAAGCGGACTGTATGTGTTTGGGAAGGAACACTGGCGATCGCAGCCAAGCCAAGCGCATCCCACCTGCCTATCCAATTCAAATAGGCTGTTCACAGGTGAAATCAATGGATCGGGATAAACGCTCGAATCTAGCTGCTCACAGAGCAGTATCCTTTCCCAGCAATCGTGAGATGCCTTGCGAATTAGACATTTCGAACTAGACAGAGCCGGAAATGGCTCATCCTAATTCCGCAAGACAAGTATTCAATTTAGAAAACTCTTTACGAAGAGCAATTGACCGACCGAGTTTGCGAGGCTGCCAATCTTCATACATCACATAGGATTGGCGGATATAACAAACCTTGCCTGCAAACCTTAGTTACAGGTCGATCAGCTCATACTAGGTCCTTCACAGCGATCTGCCCAAGAGAGAGCCGGGTCAGAAAGCCGCTTGCGCCGCAGCTTCATTTCCAGGTACCACAGGGGAAGCCAAGGGCGTCCAGTCAATGAAAGATATTTCAACGAACTGCAACCTTTTGCAACACCAATTCAAGTTTAACACCTGATTTTGAAGCTGCTTCAGCAGAAATACTTAAGGGGGCGTTTTTTGAGAAGGCGATGAGGGCAGGAGACAGGGGTGTAAGGGTGTGGGAAGCGGGGAGATGGGGAGGATGGGGAGGGTGGGGGAGACAAGGAGAACCAACCGTTTCTGACTACACCTCACATCCTGTACCTCACAACCCCATCCACTAACCGCCACTCTGGCTTTCCTTAAAAGCTGCACAGGCAGCCCGATAAAAGCTCCAGAAAGAGTACTCACTACGCTTTAGGACGGGGTGATGATCGAACCATACGACAAGGACAGTTGCCTGAAAGAAGCAGGCGTAGAGTGGCTCGATTAGTCGGGTTAGCCAGCGGGGGCGACGCTGACGGATTTTGCTTAACTGTTCTGACTGAAAGCAGACGTGCTGCCTTTCATCCAGCGAGATTTGGGCACAAAGCTGTTGCAAGACGGGCGATCGCGTTGCCTTTCCCAAGGCTGGATAGTAAAGGGTGGCAATCAGTTCGGCAGCTAATAGCACCCTGAAGGCCACTTCTAGATTGGCTAACCGACGCAGTTTGCGAAACACTGTATCAGACCAATGGTGCTTGGCTAATGGAATCTGCTGTTGCTGCATGAATCGCCCCAACTCTCTGGCATGACGCTGTTCTTCGCCAATAAACAGCTTCACGACCTCAACCCAATGGCGATCGCCCGTTTGTTCTGCATACTCGCGCGCTAATTTCATCAGGTGAGCGCCTTCCGAGCTTTCCCCTAACTGAAAATTTTGGATGGAATGGGCGATCGCCTGCCGTTCTGCGTCTGTGATCTGATCAGGGCACTCCCACGGGATTGCCAGACGGTTAACTTGATTCCTGCGAAAGTAGGCTAGCCAGTCGGCAGAATGGCGATACCGAGCAGATTGAGCAACAGCGATCGGCTGAATTGAGGATGAGTGAATCACGTTCTATTACCTTTGCTTCTACATGAGTTGAACAGCACGGATGGAATTTGAGCAGTAACGCACCGTACACTGTCTATGCTTCATTCCTCACGCTTGAGCATTTTTTGGGGCAATACTATGGCTGCATTCACACTGGTTATTGGTAATAAAAACTATTCCTCCTGGTCGCTACGGGCCTGGCTGACGCTAAAGCAAGCGGGTCTTGACTTTGAGGAAGTGCGGATTGCGCTGAGCCAACCGGATACCCGTGAGCAACTGTTGCGCTACTCACCATCGGGCCGAGTTCCCGTTTTAATTCACGAGGGTCTGGTGATTTGGGAATCGCTGGCGATTTGCGAATACATTAACGAATTGACGCCCGATCGCCATTTGTTGCCCAAAGACCCAAAAGCAAGGGCGATCGCTCGTGCCGTGAGTTCTGAAATGCACGCCGGATTCCAACGGCTACGAGAACACATGGCGATGGACTGTCGATCGCGCTTTCCCGGTCAAGGCCGAGCACCGGGCGTGCAGGAGGATATCGATCGCATCACTACGCTATGGCGCGAGACGCGTCAGCAGTTCGGCAACAGTGGCGACTTTCTGTTTGGCTCCTTCACCTATGCGGACGCGATGTTTGCCCCAGTCGTCTCTCGATTTGTCACCTACGAGGTGGCGCTCGATCCTATTTCGCAAGCCTATGCAGATGCGATCTGGGCACTGCCGACGATGCAAGAATGGCTCACCGCCGCAGAAGCAGAACCGGAGGTGATTGAGGAGCATACGGTTTGACGTGAATTGATAGCGCTGTTTCAGCCGCCCGACGGAGGGCTGAAACAGCGCGCAAGCCTGCTCCGCGCGTCGCGCCGGGTAGGCTTGTGCGCATTTGTCGAATTCACGTCAAAAAATTCGGTCAAAACACTCGATCAGTCGATCGATTTCATCCAGCGTGTTGTAATGCACCATGCTGACGCGAACGACGCCTCCCTGAGCAGTAAGGCCGAGATCTTCAATCAGGCGTTTGGCGTAGAAGTCGCCATACCGGATGCCAATGTGATGCGGATCAACTTGGGGCGGAATAGTAGCACTATTAACGCCATCGACGACGAATGAGATGGTAGGAACTCGTTTTGCCTGCTCGGCTTGGGAATAGCCAATGATACGAACATTGGGTTTGTGGTTGAGGTAGGTGAGGAGGCGATCGCCAATCACATCTTCATACACGCTAATGAGGTCGAAGGCTTGCTGCATTTGCGATCGCAGATCGGACGCTACCTCGTCGCCATAATGCTGTTTTGCCAGGTCGCTCAGGTAGTCACAGAAGCCCAACATGCCATAGCTCAGTTCATAGTTCACATTTCCCGGCTGGAATTTGTAAGGAATGTCGGTATCGCCAATGAAATAGTGGTTGATTCCGGGCATGGCGAGCAAATGCTCCCGCTTTCCATACAGAACGGCGTAATGCGGCCCATACACCTTATAAAAGCTGTACGCATAGAAATCCACATCCAGCGCTTGCACATCTACCAATCGGTGAGCGGCATAGCCAACGCCATCCACACAGATCAACGCTCCATGGGCGTGAACGCGATCGGCAATTTGTCGGATGGGGTTAATGGTGCCGAGAATGTTAGATGCATGAGTAAGCGCCACCAGTCGGGTACGAGGTGTGAGTAGTGGCTCTAAATCCTCTAGATGCAGTTCCAATGTCTCTGGATTGAGCGTCCATACTTTCACCACGATTCCCTGTCGCTGTAGGTCAACCCAAGGGCCAATATTCGCCTCATGGTCACAGTTGGTGACAATCACCTCGTCCCCTGGCTGAAAGGATTGACTCAAACACAGCGCCAGCATTCGCAATAGGGAACTGGTCGATGAACCCATCACAATTTCAGACGGATCAGCCGCATTCATTAAGGTTGCAACGCCTTGTGCCGCCTGAGCGACTCGCTCACTCGATTTTTGGGAGACCGCATACGATGCGCCAAGCTGTACGTTCGAGGTGAGGAGATAATCGGAGATGCGATCGACTACGGGTTTTAAAGTTTGGGAACCTCCGGCATTATCCAGGAAAATCCAGTCTCCAGCGAGAGAGGGAAACTGCTGGCGCACGCTGTCAAGCTGTAGGGAATGGGCGATCGCTAACGTCATAAAATATCTGCAAATAACGGCTGGTCTGGGTTAAATATCACGTTCATCCAATACCGCGTTCATTATAGAAGGCGGACTGGCGGCATTCTGTCACCATGAGCAGCCCTTCTAGAACTCGGTACAATTTAGAACTCGGTACAATATTGCCGTACACCGTTCCAGTAGTTGGACTACAGCCGAAACGGCAGTGCTACGAATAATCGCTGAATCTAGCGGGATTCCTCACTATGCAGATTCTTCTTGTTGACGACGAAGTGGAGTTAACTGGGCCACTCAGTAAGGTGCTTACCCGTGAGGGATATCAGGTCGATGTGGCTCATGATGGCACCGAGGGCAGTCAGCTTGCGTCTCAAGGTCACTATGACCTGCTGATTTTAGATTGGATGCTACCCAAACAGAGCGGACTGGAAATTTGTAAAGAATTGCGATCGCACGGTGACACCACTCCGGTTCTGTTTCTCACCGCAAAGGATACAGTAAATGACCGGGTTGATGGGTTAGATGCGGGTGCAGATGACTATCTGGTCAAGCCCTTTGAGCTGCGAGAGCTATTGGCCAGAGTACGAGCCTTGTTGCGACGTCCTCCGCTCGTCGAGGTTGCCCCTACCGACCAACGGCTGCGCGTCGAAGATTTAGAGCTAGATATCGAAAATCAGCTTGCCGTTCGTCAGGGACGCCAGATTGAACTTTCAGAAAAAGAAACCCAGCTACTCGCTTACTTCATGCGCAATCCAAACCAATTGCTCACCCATCAGCAAATTCACCAACACCTGTGGGGAGATGGAGAAAAGCCGAGCAGCAATGTGTTACCTGCCCAGATCAGGCTCCTCCGCCGCAAAATTGAAGCTGACCACGAGCTTCCCCTCGTTCATACGGTTTACGGCAAGGGCTATCGCTTTGGATCAACGGCAAGTTCAGAGTAATTCTGCTTGATCTGCGTCGGTGCATCCATGTAGTGTAATCTGTATATTTACTTACCTGAAATTACGAATTCCACATTCAGGTTTTTCATTTTTTTACAGCTAGTTATGATCTTTCGTGCTAGCTTCATTCATTTCAGGGTGGTGCTTTGTTAGGATTCAGGGCAAACCATGCTCAGGTTTTAGTGACGGGGATGACTAAACCACCCAATTCTGAATTAAGTCGGCTTCGGGCACTGCGGCGGTATCGCGTGTTGGATACCCCACCTGAACGAGCTTTAGATGATTTAACGACACTGGCGGCGCATATTTGCGGCACGCCCATTGCGCTGATCAGCCTGGTTGACGCCGATCGCATCTGGTTTAAATCTAAGATCGGCTGGGACGGCGTTGAGGCTCCGCGTCAGTTTGGATTTAGCGCTTACGCTATCCAAAAACCACACGAAGTGTTGGTCGTGCCAGATGCCTCTGAGGATGAGCGCTTTAAGCAAAACCCTATTGTTACGGCTGATCCATTTGTGCGGTTCTACGTGGGCACGCCGTTGATTACACCCGATGGTCATGCCATTGGCACCCTTTGCACGCTCGATCGCATTGCCCGCAAACCATCGCCAGAGCAAATTGAGGCACTCCTGGTCTTGGGACGTCAGGTCATCATGCAGCTAGAGCTGAGGGCTAATGTGCATCGGCTAGAGCGCACGATTAGTCGCCAAAAGCGCGTAGAAAGGGCACTCTACAAAAGCAACGAGCGCTATCGCCAGCTTGTCGAAGAACTCCAGCAGACCCAGACGCAGTTGATTCAAACCGAAAAGATGTCCAGTTTGGGACAAATGGTAGCCGGGGTAGCGCACGAAATTAACAACCCCGTCAGTTTTGTCTACGGGAATATTACGTATGTCAATCGCTATATGCAGGATCTGTTTGGTCTGCTGAAGCTATACCAGACCCATTACCCGGAGCCTGTTCCCGAAATCCAAACGCATGTTTCGGCGATCGACCTGAATTTTATTTCTGAAGATCTACCCAAAACGCTGACCTCCATCAAGGTGGGAGCCGATCGCATTCGTCAGATTGTGTTGTCGCTGCGCAATTTTTCGCGCCTGGATGAAGCGGAGAAAAAACCTGTCGATATTCATCAAGGCATCGACAATACGCTGCTGATTCTGCAACATCGGCTGAAAGCTACCACAGATGGCCCCAGCATTGAGGTGATTAAAGCCTACGGCAATGTGCCCCCCGTAGAATGCTATGCCGGACAGCTCAACCAGGTGTTTATGAACATCCTGGGCAATGCGATCGATGCGCTGGAAGAAACCTATGCCCGCATGAGTCCGCAAGAACAGGAGGAACGCCCTCAGCACATCCGGATTCGGACGGAAGTGGTGGAACGCGATCGCGGCAACGGCTTAGTCCCCTTTGCGCTCATCCATATTTCTGACAACGGCCCCGGTATTCCGCCTGAATTGCGCGAGCGAATTTTTGATCCTTTCTTTACGACAAAACCAGTCGGCAAAGGAACGGGCTTGGGGTTGTCGATCAGCTATCAGATTATTGTGAAGCGTCATGGCGGCACGCTGAAGTGTGTATCTGCGCCTGATCAAGGAACAGAATTCTGGATCGAAATCCCGATTCACACGTTGCCACCCTCCCCGACGTCTACCAGTGATGAACCGGAGGCAGAACTTCGGTCTGGCGAAACCAGCGTTCCGGCAACACTCTCGTCGTGACACCGTCGTCTCGGCGGTAGCAGATAACGAACACCTAGCTAATCCCTCTGACTTAAGTGCTAGCATAACCGCCGGAAAGGCGGGGTTACAGGGTAGTAAAGCGATCGCCAACATCCAGCAGCACCGACCGAATTCCAGGCTCCATCATGGAATGGCCTGCATCTGGAACCACCACAAACTCGGCTTCCGGCCAAACGTTGTGGAGTTCCCAGGCCGAAATCATGGGGCAAACCACATCGTACCGTCCCTGTACAATTACGGCAGGGATATGACGGATGCGATCGACATTCTTCAATAGTTGATCTTCGGAGTCCATAAAGCCCCGATTCATAAAGTAGTGACACTCAATGCGGGCAAAGGCATCGGCAAACTGATTGTCGCCAAATTTGGCTTGCAGGTTAGGGTCAAGGAGTAATTTACTCGTACTGGCTTCCCATATCGACCAGGCGCGCGCTGCTGCTAGTCTCGTTTCTAAATCAGGACTGGTCAGACGCTTGTAATAGGCCGCCATCAGATCGCCACGCTCGTCAAGGGGAATAGGCTTGAGATAGTCTTCCCAGGCATCTGGGAAGATATAGCTGGCTCCTTCCTGGTAAAACCAGCGCAGTTCCTTCTGTCGCAGCATAAAAATACCGCGCAGGATGAGTCCCGTACACGCGTCTGGATGGGTTTGGCTATAGGCCAACGCTAATGTGCTGCCCCAACTACCGCCAAATACCGTCCACCGATCGATGCCCAGATG
>DATNPS010000207.1:0-17425 GCA_036703095.1 Crinalium sp.
TCATCCGACTTACGATGAACACCTTGCGGAAGGGGTTTGGGGAGCGCCGCTCGCTCCCCAATGGGGGTCTGGGGGCAAGCCCCCAGAGAGATTTCTAACTCAGCAACCCAACCTTCAAAGACTAAACAGTTTTAGGTAGAGGGCAGAAAGGGCCGTGCCAGTAAAAGACTGCAAATTGATTTTGCATCAACAGGTTCACCATCCAAAATCGCCTGCTCTAACTCTTGCGGCGTCATCAAAATGGTTTCCATATCTTCGTCATCATCTTGCGGCGGCGGAACATCCAGCTTCTCTAAATCCTGAGCCAAAAATACATGGATGATTTCATCCGAGTAACCGGGCGCGACAAAAAATTTGCCGACTGACTTCCACTGATGGGCACGATAGCCAGTTTCTTCCTCAATTTCTCGCTCAACGGTTGTAGCCGGATCTTCGTCTGGTTCGATCGTGCCTGCCGGAAACTCGATAAGTCGCCCCCTCGCCGTAAAGCGATATTGCCGGACTAAAACCAGTTTGCCGTCCTCAGTAATAGGAACAGCTACAGCCCCACCCGGGTGCCGAATACACTCCCAATCTCCTTCCGCCTTATTAGGCAGACGGAGGCGGCTGACTTCAAAGTTAAATTTGCGACCCTGGTAGAGCAGTTTTCGTTTGAGGAGTTGAGGGGGTTCGGAACCGACTGGCATGGGGATGAGGGGGTAGGGGTGTAAGGGGTAGGGGGCGATGAAGGAGGAGGGTTAGGGCATTTTTTGGATACCTGAACAGTCTACCGCTTTGACCAAATCGGCGATCGCTTTTCCTGAAATTGGTTCAACCCAATTGGCGGCGATTTCAACGAGAGGCACTAATACAAAGGCTCGTTCCGTCATGCGAGGATGCGGAATTTGTAGAATTGGATGACCAATCACGAAGTCATCAAACAACAATAAATCCAGATCGAGTAACCTTGGCCCCCAGCGTTCGCGGCGCACCCGACCAAACTGGATTTCAATATCGAGCAACCGTTGTAGCAATTCATGCGGTGTCAAGTTCGTGCTAAGCAGCGCACAGGCATTTAAGTAATCGGGCTGAGGTGGGCCTACCGCAGCCGTTTGATAGTAATGCGATTGAGCATCCAGTGTGATATCGGGACTGTAAGCAAGGGTTTTTAATGCCGATTCCAAGATGGTATGAGAGTCACCTAGATTACTGCCAAGAGCGATCGCAGCGTGCCCCTGTCGAAAGGATGGAATTTCAGATTGCATAGGTTGAGCGATAAAAATAGACGAGATCGGAGTAGTGCACCTTTCAGGGATGCGCCATTCACAACCCATCTAGGAGAAATTTCGAGAATTTTCATAGACACAATCAAATACAAAACCCCAGAGGGTGAGGCATACACCCTCTGGGGCGCGGCACACACCCTCTGGGGTTTGAATGATGTCTAACTAGTTACCAGGTTGGATCAACGTAGAGATTAATGGTTAATTGAGATAAACCTGGCGGCACGGCATTGATGCAGGCACAGATTGTATTGCCATCTACATCGACTTCACACGCATGACATGATCCCATCAGGCAGCCTGTCGGAATCGATAACCCCGCCCGTTCAGCAACGTGCAAGAGCGGTTCTCCAACCTCTGCTTCTACTGTGACATCATCCGGCAGGAAACGAATATTAACAGTCATAACGCAATTCTGAAACCTTTCTAAAAGTTTAGCGAGGTTAATCGTGTGACCTGGCAACTGAAAACCGCGATGGGTCAATGTTTTTTGAAACGCCTATCGATGGGAAGGTGAGAAAGAACAACGCTTAGAATACCAGGTAGAAGAGACAGCTAAGGCATGTAATCGTTTACGCTCAGTTTGTTCCGTGGAATGACTTAGAGTTTCTTCCATCGCTGGATCGCAGCTTGCTTCGTAAAGTTGCTCACTGAGTTCTCCACTGGATTGGGAATGCCGCTATAAGCTCTCGGATAGACGGGTACATTTGCATCGTAAAGGGTTAGGGATATCAAGCGCACCGTGGATAACAGGTGCGCTTATTTTTTGCAAATTTTAGTAACGCTTACGACGATGATTTGTCGAGATAGGACGCAAGGCGCGACAGATCTAGATAAGACTCGACTACATCTGCTAGGGAGTCGAGCATCGCTTCCCGCTGTTCGCGATAGTTAGAAATTCCAGTCGGTAGGGACTTTAACCCCCGCTGTTGACGTAGCCGATTTAGCCAAGCTCTGCGCCAAGGCCCATTATCAAAGATGCCGTGGAGATACGTGCCCCAGATCGATTGAGTTGAATCGACCACACCCAGATTGGTATCGTCAAACAGGGGCTTATAGCTGGGCATACCCGGTTCCGTGCTGTCCATGTCAACCAGATGACTGCGGCCCTGGTGAATTTCATAGCCAGCCACGGGCAAGCCGACCTGCGGAAAATTAGAGGTGACAAGGCGTTGACGGGCAACCTTCTGTCCTGTAATGACGGTCTTCAGGGGCAGCAATCCCAGTCCTTTATATCGGCCTTCCTGGCCTTCCAATCCTTCGGGATCAGCCAGCATTCGACCCATCATCTGGAATCCACCGCAAATACCTAGAACGGTTCCACCCGCAGCGGCGTAGTTTTGGATGGCTTCTGCCATGCCAGTTCGCTGCATGGCGACCAAGTCTGCGATCGTGGTTTTGGAACCGGGCAGGATCACAGCGTCGGGGTAGCCCAACGAATCCTTCAAGCCAACGTATTTCACCGTCACGCTGGATTCAGATTCCAGGGGATCAAAGTCGGTGAAGTTAGAAATGCGGGGAAGGCGAACAACGGCGATCGTAGTGTCACTCGTAGCGTTACTTGAGTGGCGATCGAGCAAGGATAGGGAATCTTCGGCTGGAAATGCCTGATCGATCCAGGGAATCACACCGACCACTGGAATGCCGATGCGCTCTTCGAGCCAGGTGATGCCCGGTTGCAGGAGCGATCGCTGCCCTCGGAATTTGTTGATAATAATGCCTTTGATCAGTTCCCGTTCGTCTGGGTCTAACAGTTCTAAGGTACCGACGACGTGAGCAAAGGCTCCCCCCCGATCGATATCGACCACCAGTAACGTTGGGGCTTTGAGATGCTTGGCAATCCGCATGTTGGTCAGGTCACGGTGCTTCAGGTTGATCTCGGCAGGGCTACCTGCTCCTTCGCAAACAACCAGATCAAATTCGTCGCCTAACCGATTGAGTGATTCTTCGATCGCCTGCCAACCTGTTTCGAAAAACTGCTCATAATAATCAGCCGCTGCCACTCGCCCGATCGCCCGACCTTTGAGGATCACCTGGGAGGTCATGTCGCCCTGTGGTTTAAGCAAAATGGGGTTCATCTCAACGCGAGGGGCTACTCCAGCAGCCCAAGCTTGCACGGCTTGAGCATGACCGATTTCCCCGCCGCTCGCCGTGACGTAGGCATTCAGCGCCATGTTTTGCCCTTTAAAGGGAGCGACCCGCCATCCCCGACGACATAGAATCCGGCACAGAGCCGCCGTCAGAAGTGATTTTCCTGCGTGGGACGTAGTCCCTACAACCATGATGGCTTTCATCCAAAAACCTCCGAAAAACCCTTGGCAATCAAGCAAGGCTTGTCAAGCGTAGGAGCAATTAAAATTTCTTACTAACGATAGCAATTTGATGAAGATACTGTTAAGAGCAGCAAAATAACTCCGGTGATTGAATAGTGATAAAACGACCAACGGTGAGTTTGATATGGTGATGAGTTTTTTGCCGCTATCGTTCAAATAACGAATTCTCAATAATTCACTCAATTTAATTCATCAGTTTAAGTATTGCCCAATCTATCCCCCCGATCCGGATAATTTTTAACGTGAGTCTTTGATCAGGGGCGTGCTTTAAGTTTAGGTTGCTGAGTAAAAACCTTTCTGGGGGCTTGCCCCCAGACCCCCATTGGGGAGCGAGCGGCGCTCCCCAAACCCCTTCCGCAAGGGGTTGATGGTTGGACGTAGGAAGCGCTTCGCATTGCCTACGGTGCGGGTGTTTACTAAATTCAATATTTTCAGTTAGTGCTCTGAATCCTGCTTCTAGTAGAACGAACCGCACTGGATTACAGCCAGCTTGGGAGACGCAGCCATCGAACTTGAGCGTTGCGGAGCTGATCTAGCCAGGTGGGGGAGGAGAAGGGGCGGCTATGTTGCCATTTTTCTACGAGGTGCCGTCCCAGAGGGGTGAGGCGAAAGCTGTCGGTGAGTCCCTGGCCATCGACTTCGCGGCGTAAGAGTCCAACTTCAATCAGCCATAACAGTTCGCTTTCAGTGGTCAGTTCTGGAATGGGACGCTTAGTGTAGCCGTTTCGGATGCCTGCTTCGGCGGCGATCGCCTTCAACTCAACGCCCTGTGAACACATGACATTAAACAGCCGCAGTTGAAACGGGGCGCAGCGAACGGCTCGTTCGGCTCGCTCTAAGGTGCGGCGGTCGTAATGAGCAGATTGGGTAGAGGTTGGGTTAACGGAAGTCATGAGTACTTTTACGAAGCGATCGCTATTCTTAACTTTACTTTATTTAACTTGCATACATTGAAACATTCGGCTTTCTACCAGCAATTCTCAAGAGGTAAATCGGCGGCGGTGCAAGTTCGCCGCCGATTTCGGGTTTGGCGTGCCCGTCGGGCGCACCAAACTCGAAATCGGTTTCAAAATGAGAATGCTGGCTTTCTAACTGGCTTTTTAACAAAACGTGAATTCGGCGATCGGGCTTTTGGGAGAGTGACGCGTTGTGTCACTTTCCCAAAAGCCCGATTTTGCATGGATTTATTAAGTCCTTAGAGAGAAAATATCGCGTGTAGAGAGCTTTTACACAATTACTATTTTTTGTAGCGGAAGACACACTTTTGGCTCAGACCCATCGTTACTCTTTTAACTAAAGTTTGAGCATTTCCTGTTTAATTCTTATTGAGCTGCTATTACGTGAGCCGACCGAGACATTTCCACCCATATTCAATTCTTTTGGCTAGTTTCACCGCCTGGTTATTGTCTCGTTGCGCGCCAGTTAAATCGACAAATGTGCTTCTAGGGTTCCGGCTCATCCTTGCGTAGGGTTGCGTGTCTGGTCCGAGAGAAGCAGCTAGCATCTGGATCTCAGCCTTTTCTGATATCAATGGCTAGCCACACGGCGGGAGAAAAGCCCGGGAGAAACAGTAGTCTGACGGCTACGGTTGTCTCTTGGGCTTTTCTGCTGCGTGCCTGTAGATTCATCGCTTAACTGAATAGTTGGCCGTTTAGATCCATTTCCATCCTGTATTGGTTGCCAATAATGACTGACAATCCTTTGTTTCAAAATCCAGATGCTAACGCTACTGAAGCTCAACGGGCGCTAGCCAAGGAAGCCCAACTGCCGTTCACCGGGTGGCAGCAAGAAGTTTCACGCGGACTAGAGTTTGGCCTGGAAGCCGCCGAGAGTATTCGCGATCGCTCCATTCCCACGTTCTCACGCGGCGAATTGCCTCACTATGCAGGCATCAATACGTTCCTCAAAGCGCCGTACCTGGAAGATGTGCGGAAGGTCGGTGAATATGACGTGGCGATCGTTGGCGTGCCCCACGACAGCGGTACGACCTACCGTCCCGGTACTCGCTTTGGCCCCCAGGGCATTCGCCGTATCTCGGCTCTGTATACGCCTTACAACTTTGAGCTGGGGATTGACCTGCGCGAACAGATTACGCTTTGCGATGTGGGCGATATCTTTACGATTCCGGCCAACAACGAGAAATCATTTGACCAGATTTCCAAAGGGGTGGCTCATGTCTTCAGTTCGGGTGCGTTCCCGATTATTCTGGGTGGCGACCACTCGATTGGATTTCCTACCGTGCGTGGGGTTTGCCGTCACTTGGGCGACAAAAAGGTAGGTATCATCCACTTCGATCGCCACGTAGACACGCAGGAAACCGACCTGGATGAGCGGATGCACACCTGTCCATGGTTCCATGCCACCAACATGAAAAATGCTCCGGCTAAGAACCTGGTGCAGTTGGGAATTGGCGGTTGGCAGGTGCCCCGTCAAGGCGTGAAGGTTTGCCGCGAACGGGCCACCAATATCCTGACCGTTACCGACATTACGGAAATGGGACTGGATGCCGCCGTAAATTTTGCCTTAGAGCGGGCATTGGATGGCACCGATTGCGTCTACATCAGCTTTGACATTGACTGCATTGATGCCGGATTTGTCCCCGGGACGGGCTGGCCTGAACCCGGTGGATTGCTGCCCCGCGAAGCGCTGTACCTGTTGGGCAAAATTATCGACAAGGCTCCCGTTTGTGGACTGGAAGTGGTTGAAGTCTCCCCGCCCTACGATATCAGCGACATCACCTCGCTCATGGCTACTCGTGTAATTTGCGATGCAATGGCTCACCTGGTGCTTTCGGGTCAATTGCCCCGCAAGGAGAAACCCGCTTACATCCATCCCGAATCGCAACCTGAACTCGTGGAATGGACGTGATGCCTTATGCACGAAACTGACATGACCAAGGCATTAATTATGACCGTTCGAGACTGGTGGGAGTCGCAGCCTGAGCGTCCGCAGGTCTCCCATGTCCATCTCACGGTTGGCAAGTTTACCTGCGTAGAGCCAGTCAGCTTGCAATTTGCCTTTGAGGTGCAAACCAAGAACACGTTTTTGGAGGGGGCTGCACTGGTGATTCGCGAAACGCCGTTAATCGCCTTTTGCCATCAGTGCCAGCACGAGTATGAACCCCAAATCGGGATTCAGTACGCCTGTCCTGACTGTCGATCGCCAATGGAGGATATTCGCTCTGGGCGTGAGCTAAAAATTGACCGAATCGAGTACTCTTCTACTTCTGCGGAAACGTATGCATCAAACTTTTGACGCCGCGCTGGAAATTAATCTGCTCCACGCCAACCAGCAGGGCGCTGACCACAACCGTGCTCATCTGGATGAATGGGGCATCACCTGCCTTAATCTGATGAGCAGCCCCGGTGCAGGTAAAACTGTGCTGCTGGAAAAAACGCTGGCCGTTCTTAACTCGGATCTGAAGATTGCCGTAATTGAAGGCGATATGACCACCGAATTAGACGCCGATCGCCTCCGTCAGTATGGTGTGCCAGTTATTGCTATTAACACTGGACGCTCTTGCCATCTCGATTCCAAAATGGTGTCGGGTGGCATCCATCGGTTGCAGCACGAGTACAACCCCTCCGAGTTTGACCTGCTGCTGGTCGAGAATGTCGGCAATCTGGTTTGTCCTGCCGAGTTTGAGGTCGGGGAGCACGCCAAAGTGGCGTTGTTGAGCATTACTGAAGGAGAAGACAAGCCCCTGAAATATCCCATCATGTTTCAGCAAGCCGATTGTCTCTTGATCACCAAAATTGACCTGGCTCCCTACCTGGATGTGGATCTAGACAAGATTGCTGCCAACGTTCGCCAAATGAACCCCGATGTCACCATCATCGCGGTATCCGCCAAAACCGGTGAAGGGTTAGACACCTGGTTTGACTGGGTGCGATCGCAAGTCAATCAGCGTTCTGCTCAGCGTTCCACCGTCGCGGTGTAAGGCTGGCAGGGCAGAAGGCAGAGGGAGACAAGGGAGATGGGGGAGATAGGGGAGATGGGGAAGAATTTATCTCACCTTCCCCATCCTCTCCACCTTCCCCATCCACCCCACCTTCCCCCACTTAGCACTCCACCTTCCCCCACCTAGCACCCCACCTTCCCCCCACCTAGCACCCCACTCCCCACCCCCGCCCCCAACTGTCCGCTAAAAAAGGAGGTTCGATGAATATCCGCAAACTACTCTCTTGGACGGCTGTATTCCTATTTAGTGCATTCATTGCTGTAAGCTGTACCCCCAGTCCGGCTCCCTCTCCGGGGGCAAGTACCTCTCCCAGTGGGTCTGCTGCGCCTGCCGGACAGCCCGTTTCACTTGGCTTTAGTGCATGGCCCGGTTGGATTCCCTGGCAAGTTGCGCAAGACGAGGGTATCTTTCAGCAGAACAAGGTCAATGTCGATCTGAAGTGGTTTGACGGATATTTGGATTCCATCAACGCGCTCGCCGCAGGTCAGCTAGACGGCAACAGCCAGACCCTTAATGACACCATTAGCTCCGTGTCGGGCGGTGCCGATCTGGTGATTGTGCTAACCAATGACAACTCCACGGGCAATGACCAGATCATTGTCAAAGAAGGCATTAACTCCATCGAAGACCTGCGCGGTAAGAAGGTTGCGGCTGAGGAAGGCACAGTAGACCACTTCTTGCTGTTGCTGGGCTTGCAAAAAGCTGGCATGACTCAAGCCGACATCGAGTTTCAACCGCTGGAAACGGGAGCGGCGGCGGCGGCCTTTGCGGCTGGACAGTTGGATGCAGTTGGTGTATTTGCACCCTTCACGACAAAGGCGTTAGAGCGTCCCGGTAGCAAGCCCCTCTTTAGCTCCAAAGACTTTCCCGGCGCGATCTCTGACCACCTGGTTGTGAGCCGCAAAATGGTCAACGAACGGCCCGATGACGTTCAGGCATTGGTGAATAGCTGGTTTGCCACGATCGACTACATCAACCAAAACAAAGACAAAGCGATCGACATCATGGCGAAGCGTGGCAACGTCACCGTTGACGAATACAAAGAGTACGACGAAGGCACCACCATCTTTACGATTGACCAAAACTTGAAGACCTTTGAAAAAGGTACGGATATGACATCGCTGCACTACGCGGCAGATGAGATTAGTAAGTTTCTGGTTGAAACTGGCTTGGCGAAGGAAGCGCCCGATCTGAGCAAGATATTCGACGACCGATTTGTCAAAGCCTATGCTGCGTCGGCTGGTAAGGGTTAAAGGAGCGATCGCCCCATGAGTCAATCTGCTGAGTCCGTCAACCGTTCGAGCCTACTGGATTCTGCTGAAATGCTGCCACCCAGCGTATTCTGGCGCATTGCAGAAAACATTCCCCGTCGCCTGGCCGTTATCTTGATTACGCTCTCTATCGTGGTGCCTCTGGCTCTTTGGTGGATTGTATCGAGCTGGCTCAGCGCCGGAGGCGGAACGGTATCTGTCTTTTTGCCAACTCCGATTCAAGTTTGGGGAGCACTTCAGACGCTAACCAGCGATGGCACGTTGCAAAAAGACATTGTTTTTAGTTTGTTTCGGGTACTCAGCGGATTTTTTCTGGCCGCCATTCTCTCTATTCCGATGGGTGCCTTGATGGGAACCTTTGCGAGCGTGCGATCGCTCCTGGAACCCATCATTGGCATCGTTCGCTATATGCCCGCTCCCGCCTTCATTCCCCTGTTGATTCTGTATTTCGGTCTGGGCGAAGTTCCCAAAATCCTGCTCATCTTCATCGGCACCCTTTTCTTCAACACCTTGATGATTATGGATGCCGTCAAGTTTGTCCCCAAAGAGCTGATTGAAACCACCTATACGCTGGGTGGCAAGCGCTGGCAGGTTCTCCTGCAAGTCATCTTCCCTTACATCTATCCCAGCATCATCGACGCCTGCCGCGTTAACATGGCCGCCTCCTGGAACCTGGTGATCGTCGCCGAACTGGTCGCTGCCACCGAAGGCTTAGGCAAACGCATCAGCATCGCGCAGCGCTTCCTCAGAACTGACGAAATCTTCGCAGGTCTAATCGTCATTGGCCTGATCGGCCTCTCCATCGACCTCCTCTTCCGCCTCTGGCTCCGGTTAGCCTGCCGCTGGTCTCGATGATCTAGGAATCAGAGGGAGATAGGGAAGGTGGGGGAGACAAGGGGGACAGGGGGGACAGAGGGGACAAGGGAGATGGGGAAGATGGGGGAGATAGAGAAATAAACTCTTTTCCATCCTCCCCTCCCCAATGCCCAACACCCAACACTCAACGCATCCTCCCCACCTTCCCCATCCTCCCCACCGCCCTAATACCCGACACCATCTCCCCAACGCCCAACACCTAACACCCAGCACCTAACACCCACCATGCACCTCGAAGTCAACAGTCTCCACAAACAGTTTCCGACCCGCAACGGTGCGGTTGTTGCTCTGAAGGACATCAATCTGCACATTGAAGAAGGCGAATTTGTCTGTGCAGTCGGCGCATCAGGTTCCGGTAAATCGACCCTGCTGCGGCTGATTGCAGGACTCGACATGCCGACCGCAGGCGAAGTATTGGTGGATGGCACACGGGTGACTGGGCCAGGAGCCGATCGGGGAATGGTGTTTCAGAACTACTCCCTTTATCCCTGGATGACGATCGCCGATAATGTGGGATTCGGCCTGAAACTGCGAGGAATGCCCACCTCAGAACGCCGCCAACTGGTGTCTTACTATCTGGATGTGGTCGGACTCGCTAAATTTGCGAAAGCGTTGCCCAAAGAATTGTCGGGCGGGATGAAGCAGCGGGTGGCGATCGCCCGTGCGCTGGCCTCCCAACCCAAAATTCTGCTGATGGATGAACCCTTTGGTGCCCTGGATGTGCAAACCAAAGAAACGATGCAGCAATTCTTGCTGGAAGTATGGCGTCGCACGCACACCAGCATTTTCATGATCACCCACGACGTAGAGGAAGCCATTTTCCTATCTCAACGCATCTACGTTTTAAGTGCCCATCCCGGCACGGTTCAAAAAGAAATTTATATTGACCTGCCCGACGAGCGCACCTATCAAACCAAACGTCAGCCCAAGTTCCAGGATTACAAAGACGAGATCATGGGGCTTTTGCGCGGCAGTGAACCGTTGCTGATTTGAGAAATCCTGCCTCCTTAACTCCATAAATCAACTTTTGTGAGGTGCACTCTACTTATTCGAATAAATGAGGTGTAAGGTTAAGAAAATTGACTTTAGGCCAAACCTCCGCGTCGCCCTTTTCTATGAGCTATTGTCTCAATTTGGAGTGCCCTGCCCCCGCAGATCAAAAAACTCTGAATCCTGAGCAGGCCAGGTTTTGCTCAAACTGTGGCGCGAAATTGCTGCTGAACGATCGCTATCGTGCGTTGCGACCGATTGGGCAAGGTGGCTTTGGCAGAACGTTTTTAGCGGTGGATGAACTAAAGCCCTCCCGTCCCTACTGCGTGATCAAACAATTCTTTCGCGAGCAGGCGATTGAGCCACCCGAAAAAGCCGCAGAGCTATTTCGGCAAGAAGCGGTCCGGCTAGATGAACTGGGCCAGCATCCTCAAATCCCCAATCTGTTTGCCTACTGTGAGCAAGATCAGCAGCGTTACCTGGTGCAGGAGTTCATCGATGGGCAAAACCTGGATCAGGAGTTGAGGATGCAGGGCGTATTCGACGAAGCGCAAATTCGAGAACTGTTAACGGATTTGCTGCCCGTTTTGAAATACATCCACACCCACCAGGTGATTCATCGAGATATTAAACCCGAAAATATTATTCGCAGGGCCAGCGATCGCCACTTCGTTCTCGTAGACTTCGGCGCATCCAAATTTGCCGGAGGCACTGATTTTCTTAAACCCGGTACCAAAATTGGCAGTCAGGGCTACACTGCTCCAGAGCAAGCTGCTGGAAATGCCACCTTTAGCAGCGACCTGTATAGCCTGGGTGCTACCTGCCTGCATTTATTAACCGGACTGCCGCCCCTCGCGTTGTTTAATGCACAGCAGCAATCCTGGGTTTGGCAACCGCATCTCCAGGCTACTCTCAGCAAAAATCTAGAGTCTATTCTCGAAAAGCTATTGCAAGCCGATCTTCAGCGTCGCTATCAAACTGCTGAAGCGGTGTTGCACGATCTGGCGAAACCAGTCATGGCCGACGAGCCGCGATCGCCCCAGTGGGATATTTCCAGCGCCCAAACGTCTCCCTCCCCACCCTCAAACCTACCTGCCCAAACTGCTCCTCCCACCCCCCAACCCCTAACCCCCAACACCTGGAATTGCGTTCGTACCCTCCAGGCTCACGATTCCTGGATTCGCGCGGTGGCCTTTAGTCCAGATGGACAGCTATTGGTCAGCGGCAGCGGCGACAAAACGCTCAAAATCTGGTCGGTTGAGACTGGAACCCTGATCCGTGCCCTGGAAGAACAGGTAGGCTGGGTGCGCGCGATCGCCATCAGCCCTAATGGCAAAACTCTGGTGACAACCGCCAATGACAAAAGCATTCAACTGTGGGATTTGAACACAGGTAAACGGCAGGATAACTTAACCGGACATACAGACTGGGTGCGGGCGATCGCCTTTAGTCCCGATGGTCAAGCCCTCGTCACCGCCAGTCAGGACAAAACAGCCGTGGTCTGGGATTTTGATGCTGCCGTGCCGCTGCAAACTCTGAAAGGCCATAATCACTGGGTTGTCAGTGTTGCTATCAGTCCCGATCGCCAGACGATCGCTACGGGCAGTCGCGACCAGACCATCAAACTCTGGCATTGGGAATCGGGCAAATGTCGCCACACGTTAACCGGACATAAGGCAGAAGTCCTGTCGGTGGCGATCGACGTTACCGGGAAATTGCTGGCCAGCAGCAGCGCTGACAATACCGTCCAACTCTGGGCGCTCAACACGGGCAAGCATCTACACACGATCACCGGACATGACAATGCAGTGAATGCGATCGCCTTCAGCCCCGATGGTAAGATCCTGGCAACAGGCAGCAACGACCAGACCATCAAACTCTGGCGCGTCGCTAACGGCAAATTGTTGGACACGCTAAACGGCCACGAAGGCTGGATCTGGTCAGTCGCCTTCAGTCCCGATAGTCAACAGCTCGCCAGTGGCAGTTGGGATGGCTCGATCAAGCTGTGGATGCGATCGCCCTAGCGCGTCTAGCCTGTTACAATTTGTAACTGAAATGAAAGATAGAAGGAAATAAAACTCATGGCTCTTTCTGTCGGTACTAAAGCTCCTGATTTCACCGTAAAGGACACCAACGGCAACACCGTTAGCCTCGCTGACTACGCGGGTAAAACTGTCGTCCTCTACTTCTACCCTAAAGACGACACCCCCGGTTGCACCAAAGAAGCGTGCAGCTTCCGTGACTATTACGCGGACTACCAGGGCAAAGACATCACTGTCTTTGGCGTCAGCATGGATGATGAAGCCTCTCACCAAAAGTTTACCGAGAAGTTTAATCTTCCCTTCCCGCTCTTGGCTGACATCAACGGCGAATTAACCAAAGCCTTCGATGTGGATGGCGGTGGCTACTCCAAGCGAGTCACCTATGTGATTGGTGGAGATGGCACGATCGTCAAGGTGTATGACACCGTCAAGACCGACACCCACGCTACGGATATCCTGGCTGACCTGAAGGTTTAGGCCCCAGACACCGGGTGTCTTTCGGACACCCGGTGTTTACTCTCAACTACCTTCTGCCTTTCGCCAACGTAATCACGGTGATTTCTGGCGGACACATCAACCGTCCAGGAAAATAGGTGCCTAAGCCGCGATTAACATATAGGGTGTTCGCACCAACCGAGTGTAACCCTTGCGCCCAGTTCCAGTGACGAATGACCTTATAGCACTCCCGCCGAAAATAGGGAATATGTCGTCGAATTGCAGAAGGAATCCTTCTGCGAATTTTTCTACCCCACGCAGGCAGTGGGCCTAATCTGGGCAGCACAATTTGCCCTCCGTGCGTGTGCCCCGAAAGTTGTAGATCCACACGCCATCGTTGCAACGGAACCGCACTATCGGGTTGGTGAGACAGAACGAGTCGGGGCGTTGCCGCATCAAGCTGGTTCATCACGCTGTGTGGATAAAACTGACCCGACCACATATCCGCTAATCCCACAACAGGCAAGGCTGGCCCAAACGGATAGGCAACATCATTCACCAACACCTGAATCCCGATCGCCGAAAGCGCGGCTGTAATCTCAGCATCCGCCCCTGCTACGTAATAATCGTGATTCCCTAAAACGGCATAGACCCCACATCGGCTTTGAAGCTGTTTTAACTGCAACGCCAAGGCATGAATCGGGGCCGGATCATCGGTGACAAAATCTCCAGTTAGCATCACCGCATCGGGTTGGTATTCGTTGCTACGTGCGATCGCCTCCATCAATAATTCATCGGACAAGCATTTGCCATCATAGTGAAAATCAGATAGCTGCACTATTTGCGTATTTTGGAGTTCATCTGGCAATCCCAAAATTTCAACCGTAACAGTTTCGACTTTCAAGGAACCTGTAAGCAGCCTGTGCATATTTGGTTTTGTGGTTTGGCATCACCAGCTTAACAAAGCTCAATAAAGCAGCATCGGTTCAAGAAGGACGCAACATCCTATTCTCCGCGTCGCGGAGAATAGGATGTTGCGTCAATTTACGTCAAACCGTCTCCATCCACTCAATACACTGTTGTAATTCCCGCTTCATCACATCTCGTTCAGCGTTATAGCGGCGGCCATGGCCGGGCAGCACCCACTCAAACGAGTAATCCATCAATTTCTGCATGGATATCTTCAATTCACTCCAGGAATACCAGCAGGCATCGCGGAAGGCCACCAGATGATTCAACCGGGAAGACCAGGCCAGATGGTCGCCTGTGAACAGAAACCGTTCATCAAACAGCAGAACGGTATGTCCTTTGGTGTGGCCTGGAACGGGAATAATCAGCAGATCCGGAGCTATCTGTACGGGGTCATGTCCTGATATCGGACGTTCAATCGTGCGGGTGCTGGATGTGATTTCATCAACGTGGAGGATGCGATCGCACCCAAAATGATCGTGAAACTTCTGATGGTCCGCCACGTCATCACGATGAGTGAGATACAAATATCGGATACCGCCTATCTCTTCCAGTTGTTTGACCAGAGGTGGGGCAAATCGAGGTGAATCTACTAACACATTGCCGTCTGGGCGCTGGATTAGATAACTGGCGGCCCCAAACGAATTTTCTGCATGGTATCCGCAGTGATAAACCGGAGCATCTACCAAAATGGGAAACGTTTGCTGAATCGTTTTAATATCCGTCGCCTTCTCAACCGTACCAATTGAAGCCGTAGGGCAGGCGAGTAGCGCTTGCATGGCGTGCACATATTCCTCGTTGCCAACAGGCTGGTGAAAGACGGCTGACTGGTCTCCGATGCGGCTAAAGACGTCTGGTGCCATCCATCGACAAGTATCACAATCAATGCAAGTGCGATCGACGTAGAAGTTGCCGTCTACATTCTGAGAACGGCGTTGACTGAGGCGAGCCATAGGACTGTTCTACATAATGCTAAGGACCATGAACGAGTTAGAACCCAATTTTTAATTTTTGGAAGCGCGGCACTGCCGCGCTTCCAAAAATTAATTTCGGGGTTTATTAAATTCGTGCTTCTAGGCAAGTGCCGAACACGTTGCAATATTCAAGCATCAAATCAGGTTGTCATACGTACAGACTAGCAAGTCCAAACTCATTCGTGGCATCGCCTCTTTAACATTACCCATTCAGCACGATTCATCCAATGAACAACTCTATAAACAATCCGGGTTCTGCTTTATTGACTAGAAAACGAATTTTAGATGGGCTGATTCAGCCTCATTTCTAGCCTCATTCAGTTAGATTTAACGGCCTATCACCATCCTCCATGTGACGCGTGTAAACCATTCCAAACTGCGCCATATCCGCCGCTTTCCCAGATACTCAATGCAGAACGAGCCAGTGCTTCCCTCAAACTTCATTCCAACTTGATACAGAAAGGAGCAACGTTAAAAAACGAAGTCAGGAATTAACGGTACAAGTGATGTAGTTGCGAATGATGGAGATTGTTGCATCGCCCCACCGAAATCACCTGTTAACGACAGGGCTTTCCCTCGACTGACCCAAAGTTATTGCGTGCAACTCCATACCAGGTTGAATTCAAATAGTTTCACCGTTTGCGATCGCGCTTAAACCGATCGCCCCATCAATCAATATTGATTCAACCATTGCCAAAGGTGCATTCTACTCAAGCCAGACTACATCGACAATACGGAACCCCGAAGATTCCCTCAGAGTCTTGATTACTTAGTCCTGAATCACGGGAACACTAACAGTAACCAGTAGTAGACAGCCCCCTTATTGGAGCAACCGAGACGACCACTATGCCAGTCAAACCTTTTGTTGATGCCGAATACGACGAACCCTCCGGCTCCTTCAGCTTTCAGCCTGACAGTGCAGATCTTAACGCTGAGGAGATAGAGCATGACTTGGCTAGCCTCGACCTGGAATATGCCAGTGCTGCTACATTCAGCAAAGGTGCAAGTCGGCGGACAACCGACTTGGTAAGGCTATACCTGCAAGAGATTGGCCGCGTTCGTCTGCTCGGTCGAGATGAAGAAGTTTCAGAAGCCCAGAAAGTCCAACGCTACATGCGACTGCTGGAGCTATGCACTTCTGCTGCTGAAACAGATCCAACCATGCAACCCTATGCGCGTCTGATTGAAGCGCAAGAGCGGCTCACCTCCAGCCTTGGCCATCGCCCGTCCTTAGAGCGTTGGGCCGCTGAAGCAGGGGTTGAGGTCGCTAACTTAAAACCCATTCTGGCAGACGGTAAGCGCCGTTGGGCCGAGCTGTCTAATCTGACTGTGGCTGAACTGGAGCAGATTCAGGCAGACGGCATCGCCGCTAAAGATCACATGATCAAGGCGAACCTGCGACTAGTGGTTTCGGTTGCCAAAAAGTATCAAAATCGGGGTCTGGAGCTGCTTGACCTGATTCAGGAAGGCACGCTGGGCCTGGAGCGGGCGGTTGAAAAGTTTGACCCAACCAAAGGATACCGATTCAGCACCTATGCGTATTGGTGGATTCGCCAGGGCATTACACGGGCGATCGCCACTCAAAGCCGCACGATTCGCCTTCCCGTCCACATCACCGAAAAACTTAACAAAATCAAGAAAGCGCAGCGCAAAATTTCGCAAGAAAAAGGCCGTACCGCAACCATTGAGGATATCGCCACCGAGTTGGAAATGACGGCCCCTCAAGTGCGTGAAGTATTGCTGCGAGTGCCCCGTGCTGTTTCTCTGGAAACCAAAGTCGGTAAAGAGCGCGATACCGAACTGGGTGAACTGCTCGAAACTGATGGCATCTCTCCTGAAGAAATGCTGATGCGAGAAGCGCTGCACCGCGATCTCCAGCAGCTTTTAACGGATCTCACCAGCCGCGAACGCGATGTCATTCGCATGAGATTTGGCTTAGGCGATGGACAGCCCTACTCGCTCGCTGAAATTGGTCGTGCGCTCGATTTATCTCGCGAACGCGTCCGCCAAATTGAAGCCAAAGCCTTACAAAAGCTACGTCAACCCAAACGCCGCAACCGTGTACGCGATTACCTCGAATCGCTCACCTAAGGCTTAACTAACGTGAATTCGACAAAGGCGAAAATGGGTATCCTGCCCGTCGGGCGGGATGCCCTTTTCGCCATTTCAGCCGCCCGTCGGGCGGCTGAAATGGCGCTATCGAATTCACGTTAATCCAGATGGCTACAGCTATAAATGGTGCGATCGAATTTACCTTGTAGGATTATAAGTAGGTAGGCACAATTAAACATTAGATAAAAAAACAGGGGAGT
>DATNPS010000211.1:0-24238 GCA_036703095.1 Crinalium sp.
TTTAGATATTTAGGATTTTCCAGGAGTTCATGGGCCAGGATAAACCCTGCGATCGACCAGGTTTGGTACTTTCTGGAGGCCTTGCCGACCAGACGACCATTTCGCCCGTCATAATATTCCGGCCATCCGTCTTCGCTGATGCGCTGTTCAGCAATGGCAAGAGCGCGACGGCAGATCTCTGGCCTCCCCGTTTTAAGAGACGCTGCTGCCAGAGGCCACAGCAATACAGGCCAGTTGCCGCCATTGTGGTATGACCAGGGCACGTTTTTAGGATCGCAGCCCGTCAAAATCTTCCATTCCAGATCAACGACAGCGGGGAAGCAAATCTTCATCGGCATATAGCCCACCAAATCTTCCCAGCGCTGCTCAATCAGATCCATGATCGATTGAGATTCGGAACTGCTGGTGAGAGATGAGGCGATCGCCATCAGATTGCCCAACGTAAAAAAGCGAAAATCCATCCGCGCTGGGCCTAAATTGCCAGCCAGATAGCCCCCTTTTTCAGGCATCCATTCTGTAATCCAGTGGGGAATGGATTCGGGATAAATATTGAATTTATTGATCGCTTCTTCGCCAAACTCTTCGCCCCGGTAGCGATAAATTTCATTGAGGCGCTTCATATCCAGCCAATAATATTGCCGGATGTGATAGTTCAACGTGCTCAGCCGTTGGTTAATCACCTGGATATAAATATCTCGCTTATAGCCGGGGAGCAGCAGTTCTCGCGCCGATCGCAGAGCCGCATAAAAGAGCGATTGAATTTCCAGTGGATGCCCATCCACTCCCATACGGCGATCGATCATGAACGCTCCATCCGGAACGAGCATGGTGGGATACATATCAAAGCGATCGGCCAGACAAAGCTTCAGAATGTGGACAATCCCCTGCTGAAACTCAGGCTGATGGGGCAAATCTAAATCGCCCGTCGCTTTAACATACGCCCTTAGCAAAATCAGCCACCACAAACAGGAATCGACTGGCGTGACACGCCCGATCGCATGTTCACCAAAATCAGCGGTGACATATTGCCCGCCATCCCACATCTTTACCTTGAAACTCGCAGGCATGAGACCTCGCCCTGCGTTGTAACAGTCCATTTGCTTGTCGCTGCTCTGCAACGCTAAAGTCTCAATTAAGAAATTGCGAACAATATCCGCTCGACCTCGAATCAGAAAAACAAGTGCTGAGGAAACAAAATCTCGTACAAAACATTGATCATAATTTAGCGCCTCAACGGTAGGGTCACAGGCCGCTACAGTGCCAACTGGGCGATCGCCAAAAAAAACAATGGAATCTTCCAGCAATTTCCATGCTTCATCAACCAGATAGCTCGTTGTCCTCATTGTTGTCTTCATCGCTGTCTTCATCGCTTACCCCATTTTTTGTGGGACTAACCAAGTCTGGGCATGGCCCTTGTGTAACGTAAATAGTTCTACTAAAACCCAATCTATTTGGGGAACTGAAGTTTTCCCATCAGGCAAGCTTCAGGTTCCCAAATGGTTTGATTTGAGTGAATGAATGGTTGGAACAAAACGATTCTTTGCCAAAGACACAGTAATTTTGGAATGCAAATTTGGGTTGATGCTATCAGCGCGATCGCCTCACATCAACCGATTGGAGCTGTTTGGGGGATCAGCACCTTGCGATGAGGTATAGCCGAATAACAGCTCTATCCAAAACTACAATCTCAAGTCGAATCGACCAATAATTCAGCCTTTTCAAATACACAGAAACACTTCAAAGAGTGGTTCTGCGTTCCATTGAAATATCAATGACATCCCTCTGGCATTTGCATGAGTTGAAAAGGCGATGTCTCGACGAAAAATTGACCGTCCGCACCCAGCGATGGTTGGCTTGCAGTTATACAGACCAGCTTTGCTGCTGTAATCTAACACCCCGAAACAGTTTGAGTCTGTATAGTCTAAATCAGTAGATTCTATAAATCTACTTTCTGTTCCCCATCGTTTCTCTGTCAAGCAGCTATGGGGAAAGCTCAGGATCGTAGATTTAATAAAACCCGAAACTTAATTTTGGGAAACGCAGCAAAGCCGCAGTTCCAAAACTAAAAATTCAGTTCTAGTTTATCCATGATCCTTGGGTCTCCCAAAACAGATATAACGCGTGCGTTAGCTGGTTTGGCCAAATACACGCTGTTTGTTTGAGGAGGACGCGTCTCGTCTCGATTGTAGGAACGAAGCGAGGAGGTAATTCTTTTCTGACCACCGAAGTTAGGGCCAAATATCCAGCAGAGCTTGAGTAAATTGCTCCCGGAAAATCACCATAAAACATAGCTTAATCGCTGAAACGCTGGATCTAGGTGAAGTCTTGGTGAGGAAAGCCCTGAGTTTAACGTGAATTCGATGAACGGATGTTTATAGCTGACACCACGACGGTTTTAGTGAATAGGATCGCCCGCTTGCGCGTGCGGCGCACACAAACGGGCGATCCTATTCACGTTTCCCTATTTACGTTTCCCTAACGTTGAGGCAGTGTTTGAATGGTTAACACCTGCGGAGGTGTGGAATCGGGTGGATAAATGAAATCGACCTGCACCAATCGGCGATCGCCTGGTGGCAGCGCTAGCCGCAGCAGTGGGTCACCCTCCTGGCCGCGACGCTGAACGATGTGCAGATAGCGAGTTTCAGGCACACCATAATCATCGTTGTAGCGAATTCGCACCGTTCCCCGGAAAAAGACCTGGCGATCGGGCGGTTCTAAAAATCGCAGTGCGCTGACCGTTCCATCTTCCTTCAGCGGCGTCTGAATCATGATAGCTACCGTCTGCGTATCATTCGAATTGTTGTACAGCGGAACCGTCAAGTTGTAATGCACACCATAGTTGCCATGTGCCCGATAGGCGGTATCTGGGTATCGCGCCAGCATAGGCGCACTTTGAATTTGACCCGTGCCAAATGTACCGTTATCAACCGTGCTGAGCACATACGACAGCCCGTGGCCGCGCTGAGGAATCGTGAGATGATCTGTGTTGGGGCTATCGGTCAACTGAGCCGTCCATTGAGAACCCTGAGCCACTCCGGCTACTCGGCCATAAAAGAAGCGAGGGACATAGTTGCGGTCAGGAGGGGTAGGAGGCGTGTCGCGCGGCCCTGCTAATCGTCCTCCCTGCAAGAGTTGCAGCCATTCTGCCAGAGCCGGCGCTCGCTCGCTACCGTTCGGATTCAACCGGGCGTACATGGCAAGACTGGCCACATACACCGGGCCACTGCTCCAGAGATACATCAGTGCGGTACGCCCGTTGGTTAGCGGCGTCGTGCGACTGGGCACCGGATTGGAGGATGAACCACCCGACGTACTGGTTTGCAAAAACTGAGGTAAGGGCACACCATTGCGCAGCGAATCCATACTGCGTAGCGGAATAGGAGCATTCATCAAAAGCTGCGCCCGCCGGGGAGGAATAGTCAGCTCGGCAGGCCAATTTTCTTGCCGCTGTCCCCGCAGTACATCATTCGTTGTGCGGCTACCGGGGCCAGCAAAAACAGTTCCCAGCGGGTTAGCCACGTAGGAAGGCAGGTCGTTAAAGGGCGCTTCCTGACTGAGATATGTGGCGGCCTGAAGCACATTGAGAGTGACAGGTCGGTTGGTGGGATTGTAAACGACCACACCTAAGTACAGGGTTCGCAGGTCGTCGGGCGTTATGCCTCGAACAATGTGATGGGCAAACAGGTCAAACCGCCCTTCGAACGGAAAGTTAAGGTGGGCATTGCGGAATGCCATGCCGTCTGGAGGAAAGGTAGACAGCAAAATTCCTTCCGATTGCACCAGTTCAGGGCTGTTGCTGTTGAAAACCGGAATTGTATCGAGTTGCCCTGGTAATGCTCGAATTTCGTGGGCTTGGGTAATTTCCCTAAGATAAGGGATCGTTGTAGTCGGTGGAGTCGCAGTAACAACTTGGGCCAGGGTGAACGATAGAAACTCTAGCATGAGGAAATTCGACAAACACAGGTATCAACAAACTTGCGGTAGTTGCACGGGTTCAGCCGTCTGAACGGGAGACTTGATACAACAGACAAACCGCAACGATTGCGGAGTCGAGATCAATAGAGTCATGCTGGTGGATAAGGTAATCAACGCAACTATACTGAGCGATCGCCCTAAGATAGGGTGTTGTCAGCAAGGTTTGCCGTTTCTTAACATACCATTCCACAAGAGACTCATGGAATTAACATTCCTCTTTTACAGCAATTCTCACAGTGCAAATCGGTTGCAAAATGAGAATTTCTGCCTCTTTTAGGGCCAGGATTTGAAAGGGTTAACCCTCTCAACGAGATTTCTACATAGACCGATTCACCCCATCCGGAAGTAAAAACGCCACCTGTAAATCATCTGGCAAGGGTTGGGGAAAAGGCAAGATAGATCAAGAACCGAATGGCAACCCTTCTTTGCAAGTGTTCCCTATTCACAAATGGGGCGATCGCGCAAACCCTATAAACCCGTCAATGATTACGATAAGGAGTTGCAATCAAATTCCTAAGAAAACAAGTTTTCTCTCTGTTTTCCCAATGGGGGTGGATAGTGCGTTGCACTATTCACCCCCATTGTTGGAGACTCACGTTAATCAATATCTCGCAATTCGAGTTCCTTTAACAGGTCATCAATCAGGGGCGTTAATTCGATGTGTGAACAGACGAGCTTTCTCTGCCCCTCACAGACATAGATATTTATTCCACCATCCTGACTGAAGTAAAAGAAAATGGCGGGTTGCTCTCTCCTTAAGCAATACCGCCGCGACCTGGAAACCACCAGGTCAAAGACCGAGTGACCTGCTCGGAGCGTTCTGTCATAGCCTTTGCCACGCATGTCAGTTATCATCTCAAGAATCTCAGACCTGTAAGGCAACGATAGTGAGTGTCCTGCACTCCTATAAAACTGCTCGGTCTGATCCCAACTCAGGATAAACTCACCTTCTATGCCTCGTCCGTCCTCGTAGTACTTCGCCAGTTTGCCAACCTCAAGCCAGTCAAATTCCTGCTTCAAACTGGAAGGCATAGCATCATCGCAAAGCCACCGCTTCAGCAATAGAGATAATGGGGTAGTATGAGTTGCCTGTACTGCAAAAAGGCAAGTATCGTCCCAGTCAAATTCACAGGCCGGAAACAGCCATTCACAGTGAAATTGCAAGCGACACGAACGGTCTCCAGCAGCAAACTTTAGTTCATATGAATCATCGTAGAGTTGCTGAAGCGTGATAGTCGTCAAGCTGCCGAGTTCTGGAAACAGTCTGATCGCCTCTTTTCTAAACTGCTCTAAATATCTCTTGTCTCGATCAACGAACTCGTAGAGCGCATACAGTTCATCTAAAGAGTGACCTTCAAGCCAGCTACTTATCGCTGAGATCAGGTTTCGTTCTAAATAGGGGCAACCTTTTGCTACTGTTTTATCGTTCGTTTTGAAGATGACGCTATAGGTTCCTACACTACTGCACAAAATTAGAACCATGCGATCGGCAATTCTTGCAGAACAGTGCCAGCGATTGATAAAGGCTTCGATTGACACATCCTCTCTGTGCAAAACAGGCAAGAACGTGGCGCGAAGCAGTTCAGATAAATCTTTAACTTGCCGCTCTATTTCGGATGGCACCATACTTTTTGCCCACCATATTCTTTGACTGAGATATAGCAGTCCTAAATCAGTTGTGAGATAGGCAGATTGTGAGAACCGCACGCCTTCGAGTTGTAGTTCTCACAACCCATTGGGGATTGCTATATGACAAGCAATGAGACGCGATCGCTGCAAGTTGAGTTCTAAGGAGTCGAAGCTTCTTAATATTCTGTTGTGATACGTTGCGGATTTACGCTAAGTTCTGTATCAAAACTTGCAGTTTGTTCAATAGACGCTACATATAGTGAGTGTGCTGTTATCTTAGTTCTACCTTTAGCGGTTGGATGCGTTAATTCTCTAAAGGTACGGAATTTAAACAGCTACTCACTTCAAACTCACTCGCTCTTACACTAGAACTATGAATTACCAAGAACAGCTCAATCCCTGGGTAATCCACCAGCTTTTGCCAAATTTGACGAGTTCTACAATTGCCCGATTCCGGCGGCGGACTGAAGCAGAAGCGTATCTTAAAGTCGTGCAGCAAATGAGACCCAATGTTGAATTTGCGATCGCTTTTGAAGCCGCTTTTAATCGACCTGTTAAATCGGGAGTTTAGCCTGAGACTCTAGCCCATCTCATGATGCCAATTGTATAGCTGTGCGGAATCATCTACGGTGATTTCACACAGTTAACCATCAGAAATGCTGTAACTTAGCCGTAATCCTGTGCCATGATATCAGGGGCATCTCTGATACACAACGGCTATGGCCACGCAGCAGTTGGCAACCTCCAACCATAACCCACTTCTCATCAAGCTGATTGAACAGCACATCGCCGCTCAACCTGACCAGCGAATCACCTTCGCTGAGTATATGGATCTGGCGCTGTATCACCCGCAGCAGGGATATTACGCAACGAATCAGGTCAACATCGGGGCACAGGGAGACTTTTTTACGTCTCCCCATCTGGGTTCCGACTTTGGGGAACTGCTGGCCGAGCAGTTTGCTCAAATGTGGGATGTGCTAGGCCGCCCGCGCCCGTTTCACCTGGTAGAAATGGGAGCCGGACAGGGGTTGCTGGTACAGGATATCGTGCGATACCTGCACCGTCATTATTTTGAATGCTTTGACGCTGTAGAATACATCATTGTTGAAAAGTCGGCGGCTTTGATTGCCGAGCAGCAGCAGCGGCTCCAAAAATTAGCAGCTTCCTGGGGGCAGTTGAGATGGTGTACCTGGGATGATATTGCCTCAGATTCTCTGACTGGATGCTGCTTTTCGAACGAGTTAGTCGATGCCTTTCCGGTGCATCAGGTTGTGCTGGATGCTGGACAGTTGCGGGAAGTATACGTTGCGATAGCTGATTCAGCTATCGAATCTTCATTCCAAAAACCGTTTACAGAAGTGATTGGAGATTTATCCACACCTCAGTTATCGAACTACTTTGAATTAATTGGCATCTCGTTTGCGTCAGATCGATATGCAGATGGGTATCGCACTGACGTTAATTTAGCGGCTCTGGATTGGTTGAAAACAGTAAGCGATCGCCTGCATCGGGGCTACCTGCTCACCATTGACTATGGGTATCCTGCAAATCGGTATTACAGCCCGACGCGATCGCAGGGCACACTGCAATGTTATTACCAGCACGCGCATCACTCCGATCCGTACAGCAACATCGGCCATCAAGATATCACCGCTCACGTAGACTTTACGGCACTGGAACGGCAGGGAGAACAGTATGGGTTGCGAACCGTTGGGTTCACGCAGCAAGGATTGTTTTTGATGGCGTTGGGACTGGGCGATCGCCTTGCTGCGCTGTCAGACTCAACAGCAACCGAAGCCCAATCCATTAATGACATTCTGCGCCGACGAGAGGCACTGCATTCGTTGATGAATCCAATGGGGTTGGGTAACTTTGGTGTATTGATTCAATCTAAAGGACTGGAGAACGATCAACCTTCAAGTTCAGCCACCCTGAAGGGATTGAGCTTACCCCCGATGTAGCGGACGACTAATCTCGGCTTGCCGCATGGTGCCTTGAATGGAACTGCTGTCTTGAGGATTGCTGCTTTTTGTAGAGGCAGGTTGAACAGCCGTACCCACACCGTATTCGTAAACCAGTTTGCCGCCAAAGTGAGAACCGTAAAGGATGGCACCGACAGCGATCGCTGTCACCACAAAATACACGCTAGCAAATCGAGGCAAGTTTCCTCGTTTGAAACTGCGCCAAATCAATAGCGCAATAAAAACAATCGTGGAATAAATCTGAAAATGTTCGTGCGTTTCTAATACCTCATGGGCATCTGGACTCAGGGACACAGTATCTTCTGCCTGTAAACCTGTGACAACCGTGACGATCGCAGATACCACCCCTAGCGCAAAACACCACCATCCCGCATTAGAAAGAGACGGCTTTTTCAAAAAATAACCTAAAACATCAAACAACAGTCCAACGGCCAATAAAACAATCGGAAAGTGAACGAACATGGGATGGACGTTTTGCATAGAGCCGCTCACCAGTATTGTATAGAGGATTATCTTAAGCTGGCAGGTCTTTGAGATCCTTACCTCTAACTTAAGAAGGACGTGAGTTCGACAAATAGGATTTGGCGTGCGCAACGTGTGTCAAACGGGACTACCGAATTCACGTTAATTCATGGTCTCTCCACCTGCTGGACGATGGAATTAAAACAGCAAATTTCTAACGTGGGATGTAGATGAGTGCAACCAATCAAAGTAGTTGGACATTAATTCTACGGCGATACATTATGTCGAATTCCACAGCAGCACCATTGGCTAACACAATACGTCAATTTGCGTACCGTTTGGAAACGCTCAATGATTATGAGCCGCTAATGGACTGGATTGGAGATGCTCGCCTGGTTCTGATTGGAGAGGCAAGCCACGGCACTCACGAATTTTACGAACAGCGCGCAGAAATCACCAAACGGTTGATTCGAGAAAAGGGATTTACCGCCGTTGCCGTTGAAGCGGATTGGCCCGATGCATATCGGGTCAATCGGTTTGTTCGCGGGGTGAATGATGATGCAACAGCAGATGAAGCACTTCAAGGATTTCAGCAATTTCCAAACTGGATGTGGCGCAATACAGACGTGCTCAATTTCGTGAATTGGCTGCGTCAGCACAATGACACTCTACCTGCGAATTCCACCAAAGTTGGCTTTTATGGGCTTGACCTGTATAGTATGTACGCCTCAATGGGCGAGGTGCTGAATTATCTTGAGCGAGTTGATCCAGATGCAGCCCAGCAAGCACGACACCGCTATTCATGCTTTGAGCATTTTGAAGATGATTCTCAAGCGTATGGATATACCGTTAGCTTTGACATCGATCGCTCATGCGAAGATGCAGCAGTCAATCAACTGCTAGAGTTGCAGCGCAAAACGCTAGAGTATATCAAAAGAGACGGTCAAGTAGCAGACGACGAATACTTTTATGCAGAGCAAAATGCGCGTCTGGTCAAGAATGCAGAAGAGTACTATCGCTCTATGTTTCAAGGTCGAATAAATTCCTGGAATGTGCGCGATCGCCACATGGCAGAGACTCTAGATCAATTAGTGTCACATTTTGATCAACGGGGCACGCCATCCAAAATCGTAGTCTGGGAACACAATTCTCATCTGGGTGATGCTCGCGCTACCGCTATGGGCGATCGCGGTGAATGGAATGTGGGTCAACTGGTGCGCGAGCGGTATGGCAATGATGCGTTTCTGATTGGGTTTACAACGTACACAGGAACCGTAACAGCCGCGTCAAATTGGGACGAACCGCCGCAGTTAAAACAGGTGCAACCGGGACTACCAGACAGTTATGAAACCCTATTTCACGACGTTGGGATACCGCAATTTTTCCTGAACTTGCAGGACGACAATGCAGCGGTTCAAGGACTGCGAAACCGACGATTAGAAAGGGCGATTGGCGTCATTTATCGACCTGAAACAGAGCATTTTAGCCACTACTTTTACACCAATTTGCCACAGCAATTTGATGTCGTCATTCACATCGATAACACTCGTGCTGTAGAACCGCTTGACCGTGATTGGAAACAAGAGAGCGAGTCTGATGAGATGCCAGAAACTTTTCCATCAGCATTGTAAGTGTCTGATTAGAGGGATAAATTTTGTAGGGGCGGTTTACGAACCGCCCCTACCGTTAGCATTCACGACGGCTTAATTAAGCTCCCTGTAATGCTGCCCCTGCTTTGGTATAGCGCCCCATCACTTCAGCCGCATCGATGACATGCCCCTCGATCGCGCTCAGCAATTCTGCTTTAGTTACGCCCGGTTGCAGATCTAGTAAACAATCGAGTGCCAGCAGCTTGAAGAAATAGCGATGGGTGCCGTCGGGTGGGCAAGGGCCGCCAAAGCCAATTTGATCGAAATCATTTTTGCCCTGCATGGCTCCATTCGAGAGGGTGCGATCGCCCCCTACATTCTCCGGAAGTCCTCGACAATCGGCAGGTAGATTGTAGACCACCCAATGCGTAAAGTTGGGCTGAGGCGCATCCCGATCTTCTAGGATGAGGGCGAAGCTCTGCGTGTTCGGGGGTGGGTCTTCCCAGTTTAGGGGTAGTGAAATGTTGTCGCCATCGCAGGTGTATGAAAAAGGGATGGGATTACCGATAAAAAAGGCAGGACTTCTGATTTCCATAAGGAACCTTCAGCAGCAGATGGAATTGTACTTTCAGATTAAAAACGAATCTTTGATACTCCATCTCTCCATCGGTTGAGAGACAGCCTGAGTCTATCTATATGGAGAGCCTGGTAGAGCGTTATTTCGCTACTGTGCAGTATAGGACGATGATCGCGGAGAGGATGATTAGGATGGTTAACCGAGCAAAGCAATCACAGCAAAACGTAGATTACGACGCCGTTAGACGAGATGCTGAGGCCGATTTTCAGGACGAATTTGGTGCCGATGCTCCCATCGATCCTGATGCTGAGGAGTTAGAGCCGCTGGAATCTGAAATTGGCATGAAGGAAGTTTATCTAGATGAAGCGGCACTGGATAACATTCCGGCTGACGACACCGATGACAATTTCGACGCTGATGACGACGGAGTTGAAGATGCGGCTGACCGTCAAGAACAAGTCAGCAACCTTCCTCAAGAGTTCACGGAATCCTATGGTACTGGACTTCAAGGCCAGCCCAGCGATCGCGCCGGACGTTATTCCCGTCGCAACGATCCACTGTTTTACAACAACCCTGATCCTAAATTGACAGGAGGCGACGTTGACGCCAACTATGAAGAGGCCAGTGTCGTTGGAGATGAAGGCGTCGGTGGCACTGTATCCACTCCCGACCAAGATATTGTGGATGAACTGGGTGCAGCCGTCGGACTGGAGATGGACGATCGCACGTTTCTAAGAACCAACGATATTTTAGAAGAACGGGACGATCGACGCTGGGAGCTAGATCCGAAATCATCTGAAGACTACAGCGATCGCCGCGAATAATAACCGGAAATTTGGGGATCTGTGCAGAGCACAGATCCCCAAATTAGTGATTACAGAAAGTTTTAGGCCAAGAAGCATGGGTTCCATCGATAAATCGTCTGAGCGTGCCCGCCAAGCGGGTATCGCAGAATTAGAGCGATCGCCAATTGCAGAGCCAACCGTCCCCTCCGACTATCCAGCACGACGCACCGGGCCAAAATGGGGAACGCTGCTGCTGGGGATGGGGTTGGGTGTTGCCCTTACAGCAGGTGGATTGGCGATCGGGTCTCGACGGGGAGAACAGCAGCCCGTTGCTCCTAGCCCAATGGCACAAGTCGCAGGACAAAGCGTTACGGTTGTTCCGGTCGCGATGACCCAGGTTTCGCGAACGCTGGAAGCAACAGGCGGAGTAGCAGCACGAGATCTACTGCCCGTCCTGCCTCAAGCCAATGGACTCCAGGTGCAGCGCGTTCTGGTTGATGAAGGACAGAGCGTGCAGGCTGGACAGATATTAGCAGAACTGGATAACTCCGTACTGCAAGCCCAACTGCGACAGGCCAGAGCACAAGCGGCCTCCGCTCAGGCAACGGTGAGCGAACGACAGGCCGCTTTACAGCAGGAGCGAGCGACGCTGGCAGAGGCCCAGAGCAACCTAGGGCGCTACCAGCAGTTGTTTAATGAAGGGGCTACCAGCGCTCAGGAGTTAGAGGCTCGCAGGACAGCCGTGGCGACAGCACAAGCCACAGTGGGTTCAGCTCAGGCTGCTGTCAGCAGCGCTCAGGCTGAAGTACAGAGCAATGTAGCCCAGATTCAGCAGTTGCAAACACAGCTCGGCCAAACGGTCGTTCGCGCCCCAGCCAGCGGCATTATTGCCGAGAGTCTGGCAAAGGTCGGGGATGTCACATCCTCCAGTAACAAGCTGTTTTCGATTATTCAAAACGGCAGATTAGAACTGGAGGTGAAAGTGCCCGCTACAGAACTTTCGCAGGTGCGGATTGGAGCACCCGTGCGCGTGACGTCGGATAGCGATCGCCGCATTAACCTCCAGGGTACGGTTCGTGAAATCGATCCGCTGGTTGATCCGCAAACTCGACAGGCTACCGTGCGCGTGAATCTGCCCAATACGTCACTTCTGCGACCCGGCGTGTTTTTACGGGCTGCACTAACCATCGCAACAGCTCAGGCAATGACCGTTCCCGCCGATGCAGTATTGCCCCAACCGGATGGCAGTTCCATTGTCTACGTCCTGCAAAACGACAGCACGGTTCGCGCACAAACCGTAGAGGTGGGCGTGCGACAGACCACACCGGATCAGAATGCAGCTCGTGTCGAAATTAGGCAAGGACTGAATGTGGGCGATCGCGTGGTTGTGGCGGGTGCGGGTTATGTACGGGATGGCGATCGCGTTCAGGTCGTTTCCGGTTCCTGACATCGGCTGAATCATTGCGACGACATATACCGCCCGAAGAGACGTGCCAGCGGCACGTCTCTACCCTAATATCTGGCATCACCGACATCAAAATTCGTACAAAACCCACAAAACACACCATCCCACCATCTGCCCTCTGTCTTCTCCTATGTCCTTCAACATCTCCGCCTGGTCTATTCGCAGTCCGGTTCCAACCATCGTTCTATTTCTGGTGTTAACCCTGGCCGGATTAGTCTCCTATCCGCTGCTGGGCATCGACCAGAACCCCAACATTGATGTACCCGCTGTCACGGTAACGGTTAGCCAAGCAGGTGCTGACCCAACTGAACTGGAATCTCAAGTCACTAAACCCGTTGAGGATGCGGTCGCCAGTCTGGGTAACATCGACGAAATTATCTCGACGGTAGACGATGGCATCTCGACCACTACCGTCAATTTTGTCCTGGGTACAGACAGCGATCGCGCCACTAACGACGTGCGAAATGCCGTTGCTCAGATTCGACAAGATTTACCAGAGGATATTAACGAACCTGTCGTTGAGCGAGTCGAGTTTGCGACGGGTGGGCCTGTGATTACGTATGCTGTGGTGTCGCCCAAGCGGTCGGTCGTCGAGTTGAGCACGCTGGTTGATGAGGATATCAGTCGGGCATTGCTGGCCGTTTCAGGTGTCGCTGAAGTAAATCGGATTGGGGGCGTCGATCAAGAGATTCGGGTGAACCTGAACCCCACCCGTCTGGAAGCATTGGGCATTACCGCAACCCAGGTGAATGAACAGGTTCGCGCCTTTAACACCAACCTGCCAGGGGGACGCACCAATATTGGCGACAGTGAACAAACCGTTCGCACCCTTGGCAGTGCTCCGACGGTGGAAGCGTTGAGCAACTATCAAATTGCCCTTCCAAACGGGGGGTTTGTGCCGCTGTCCAGTCTGGGAACAGTCGCCAGCGGTACGGCAGATGTGCGGCAAATGGCGCGGCTAAATAACCAGCCTGTAGTCGCGTTTTCCGTGCTGCGCAGCAACGGCAGCGTGCTGGTGACGGTGGAAGAAGGCGTGAGAGCGGCGATCGCCAATTTTCAGAAAACCCTGCCCGCCGACATTAAGCTTGAGCTGATCAACAACGTTCAGGCTCAATACATTCGCGAGTCCTATGCGGCTTCTGTGGAAGCGGTAGTACTGGGTGCTGTACTGGCAGTGGTGACAATCTGGGTGTTTCTGCGCGACTGGCGAGCCACGCTGATTACAGGGGTAGCCCTACCCCTGTCACTGATTCCAACCTTTGCCGTCCTCAAAGCCTTTGGCTATACCCTCAACAGTATGACGCTGCTGGCGTTGGCGCTAGTTGTCGGAATTCTGGTAGATGACGCGATCGTTGAAATTGAGAACATTGAACGCCACATGCAGATGGGCAAATCGCCTTATCGAGCGGCGTTGGATGCTTCGGATGAGATTGGATTAGCAGTCGTCGCGACCACCATGTCAATCGTGGCAGTATTCGGCCCAGTTGCCTTTATGACAGGGGTGGTCGGCCAATATTTCCGACCGTTTGGCGTAACGGTGGCGGCATCTGTTCTGTTTTCTCTGCTGGTCGCCCGGATGGTGACGCCACTGATGGCCGCGTATCTGCTTAAAGCACCCGACCCCAATGCCAAGAAGCGATCGCACTCCAAAACCAAACGCGGCCATCAATCCCTTCCGGCCTCTGACGCTCGAACTCCGAATCCGCTTGAGCCGACTGAGGTTCCGCACGGTGGCACATCGACGCGACCTGAAAAACAGCGGCGCGATCGCCTGGTCGAGTTTTATCGTCCCCTGCTCAGTTGGGCACTCCAGCATCGGATGGTGGTTCTGGCGATCGCCCTGGCATTTCTGGTCGGCAGTTTGGTTCTGGTACCCTCCATTCCGGTTGGATTGTTTGGCGAGGAAGATGTCGGGCTGTCCGTGGTTTCGATGGAGTTACCACCCGGTTCCACACTGCAAGACACCGATCGGGCCACTCAGCAGTTGACTCGGTTGTTATTGCAAAACCCGAATGTAGCCAGCGTGCAAACGGATGAGCAAGTCGATTCGGCCACCCTTTATGTGAATCTCAAACCAGGTAACGAACGCGACGTTTCTCAACCGGAATTTGAGGATCAGTTTCGTTCCCAATTCAGCCAGATTCCGGGAGTGCGCTTAAGTTTTTCGCGCGGTGGGCCTGGAGGAAGTCGGGAACTGTCGGTCGTTCTAAAAAGCGAAGATCCGGCAGCACTCACTAACACCGCCAATGAGTTAGAACGACAAATGCGCCAGGTACCCGGTTTGGTGGAAGTGGTATCAACCGCGAGTTTAGTCAAACCGGAACTGCTGATTCGACCCGATCCAGCCCGCGCAGCGGATCAGGGTGTCACGGTGCAGGCGATCGCCAACACGGCTTATCTGGCAACTTTAGGTGGCATCGAAGCCAATCTGGCCGATTTTAATTTGCCCGATCGCCAAATCCCAATTCGCGTTCAGCTAGATCCGAGCTATCGCAACGACATTAATACCATTCAGAATTTACAAATTCCCAATCAAAACGGGACGTTGATTCCGCTGCAAACAGTGGCGGATGTTAGCTTTGGCAGCGGGCCATCGCAAATCGATCGCTATAATCGCGCGCGTCAAATTTCGGTGGAAGCAAACTTACAGGGAATTGCGCTGGGTAACGCGCTGCAAACCGTCAATGCATTACCAGCACTGCGAAACAAACCGCCCAGTATTCAGCAGGAACGCGCCGGAAACGCCAAGATCATGCAGGAACTGTTTACCAACGTCGGTCTGGCGTTAGGCGCAGCAGTTGTTTTCATCTATGCGGTGTTGGTACTGCTGTTCAGCGATTTTTTACATCCACTAACCATTATGGTGGCGCTTCCTTTTTCCTTAATTGGGGCGTTTCTGGGACTTTTGCTGACAGGTAAAGAAATCGGTCTATTTGCCCTGATTGGCATTGTGCTGCTAATGGGATTGGTGACGAAAAACTCCATTCTGCTAGCCGATTACGCCATTCTGAACCAAAAAGAAGGAAAACCACTCTATCAAGCTGTGCTGGATTCTGGCGTTGCTCGATTGCGACCGATTTTGATGACAACGATCGCCATGATTGCCGGAATGCTCCCGATCGCACTGGGGATTGGAGCAGGGGCCGATGTGCGTAGCCCAATGGCGATCGCCGTAATCGGAGGTCTAACAACCTCTACGCTATTAACCTTGATCATCGTTCCGGTTATCTTTACCTACATCGACCGATTCAAAGACCAAATTTTCGAACGAGTTCTACATGGTGCAATACGTCGCAGACGTGAGGATAAGATACAGACAGACTCTAACTGAACACATGAAAGAGTAACGTGTCATAATTCTTACTATCCCTTTCGCTAGACGTTGACCGACTTTTTCATGATTACCTTGATTAGTGTACAACCAAGACTTCATAACACTTTCAAGGAAATCTAACCGGAGCATTTGTAATGCAAAAACGTTCTAAAAACACTCCCAGTAATCAACCCAACTTTTTTCTTCGATATCTGTCTTTAGCACCCGTTCTTGCTGTTCTTTCAGTCTCTGTTGCCATCTCTACTTGGATCATCATCAACGATTTATTTCCCGACCTGCTGTTCCATCCCATGCCGTAGCACTTAGATATTAGTTTTAGTTAAACAATTGCTGTGCATGTAGCGTTATCGCACTACACAGCAATTGTTTAATTTCAAAAAATGGGCCGAGTTTATAAGTATGAACAAAATACACAACCGAGATACTTTTAAGAAAGTCTCTACAGCTATCAGCCTCATCAGTATAGGTTCTTTAATTCTGTTGGCAGGCTGTAATTCATCGCGGGTCAGTTCTAGTGCGTCGAACAGCCCAACCTCCAGTCCTATTGCCCAAGCCAGCTCCGATGTTAGTCCGTCTACAGCAGGCTTACCCAGCCCTCAGGGAGTACCTGTTGATCCAGAGAGCAATAATGTTTTGGATGATCAACTCATCATTAAGTTTGCTCAGGATAATTTGTTTGAAATTCAAGCTAATCAGCTTGCTCAGCAAAAAGCCAGCAGCAGTGCTGTGAAACAATTTGCACAACGCATGGTACACGACCACACCCAAGCAACTGCGAAACTTCAGCAAGTTGCATCAGCTCGAAATGTTACCCTCCCAACTGACATGGGTGGGCAGAATAGGGCTATGTTCGATCGCCTGTCTGGGCTCTCCGGCAGAGATTTTGATCGAGAGTTTGCCACCATCATGGTCAATTCTCATCGTCAGGATGTAGCACTGTTGCAAAATCAGGCCCAGCGTGGTCAAGACCAACAGCTCAAAACTCAAGCTTCACAATACCTGCCTGCGCTTCAAGGCCATCTGCAACTAGCAGAGAATTTGCTGCAACAGGTTGGTGAATAGCGATCGCAAACCAACGTTAAAGCGAGAGATACAGTGTGGCTGTGTTTCTCGCTTCATATCACTGTTCTGATGGTTGAGATTTACACGATGGTGTGAGTGCTTTTTGAGTAAAACGAGTTGTATAGAAAGCCGCTGCAACGGTGACTATCAAGCCAATGGCCTGTAATGCGAATTTAGCGGGCGTCAGTTCACCCTGAATGAGAAACCGACCAAAGGCTCCTGCGTACACATAGAGAGCAATAATTGGCAACATTCCCAACCAGGAGAAAAAGGTATACTGCCAGAAATCGACTTTTGTACAGCTAAAGCCGTAGTTCAAAATATTGGATGGCACCAGAGGCGATAAGCGCGTCAGCAGCAAAATCTTCCATCCCTTTTCATTCACAGCCTGATCCAGGTTGGCAAATTTTGGATGTTTACTCATCCAGCGTTTGACTCGTTTACGAGCGATCGTTCGACCAATGAAAAAACAGGCGATCGCTCCTAACGTGTCTGCGATCGACACTGAAATAATACCTTTCACTAAACCAAATAGCGTTCCTGCAATCAAAATCAGAATGATATTCGGCAGTCCTAAAATAGTCGCAAGCAGATAAATCAAGATGAATGCCGGAGCCGCCCAAGGCCCAAGCGAAATCAGCCAATGCTTGACATCAGTTAGCCATGCCTCTACGGGTAAAACACGGCCTAACACAACCAGTAAACCAGCAACAAGCACCAACAGCCAAAACCGTTTCCTGCGTAACCAACCCACTTTCATGGAGTATCCTAATCTGTTGCTGAGAAATTTGAGGCCGCGAAGCCGCTCGTTCAATATTGACAGACCGTTGAACCTTTTGCCGTCCTCCTTACTACAGAAACACAAAGTTGATTTATCGCGCTTTGCGTTTGAGTAACCCATAGTTGTTTTTGTGATAGCGCTCGCAGAGCAAAATCCTCACAAAAATAACCTGGTTTAAGCGATTGAAAATCACTGTAGGATTTGAAGGGAACTGTTATGGTCAATTGCACAGCACGTTCTGGCGCTTTTCCGTTCCATTCTCTCGACAGCGATTCACTCAACCCATGATGGTCTAACCCCAAAATGCTGATTTACCCTGAACTTAACCCGATCGCCCTCAAGATTGGCCCGCTTGCCATTCACTGGTACGGCATCATGTACATCATTGGGTTTGTTGGCGGTTGGGGATTGCTGCATCTCCGCCGTCATCGTGTGCAGCCGAAATGGACATCGGATGAGATTGGCGATCTCGTCATCTACGTTGCGCTGGGAGTCATTTTGGGCGGACGTCTCGGCTATGTCTTTTTCTACAATCTGGGGTTTTACCTGCAACATCCGCTGCAAATTCTGGCGACCTGGGATGGCGGCATGTCCTTTCATGGGGGATTGATTGGAGTGGCGATCGCCATAGCGCTTTATGCCTACAAAAATCATCGCCATTTCTTTGACATCACCGACTTCGTCATTCCGGTCGTTCCGGTTGGGCTAGCTGCTGGACGTCTCGGCAACTTCATCAACGGAGAGTTGTGGGGCAAGGTGGCGTATCTGCCCTGGACAGTACGCTTACCCTGCGACGATCCCCGGTTTGTCAACTATTGCAATGGTGCGACGACAGGCTATAGCCCTCCACACCACCCTTCGCAGCTGTATGAATGCTTGTTAGAAGGCATTGTCTCCTTCATCGTTCTCTGGTGGTTCTCCAGTCAGCCAAGACCCAGAATGGCCGTATCTGGCTTATTTGGTCTGCTGTACGGAATGTTTCGCTTTGCGATCGAGTTTGTGCGAATACCCGATGCTCAGTTAGGCTATCTGGCCTTTGGCTGGCTCACGATGGGGCAGGTTCTTTCCTTACCGCTGATTATCATTGGTATTACGCTATTAACCAGAGCTTACATCATTAAAGAATCAAAACAACGAAAGGCTTGAGAATGGCTGGGGGCAAAGCCTCCACCTCCCCTTCGCCTAAGGGTCATGGATAAATTAAAATCAAATTTTTAATTTTGGAAGGTGCGGCTCTGCCGCATCTTCCAAAATTAAGTTTCGGGTTTTATTAAATTCACGATCCTGACTGTCTCGACGGTTGCTATAGCAACCAGTTCTGAAACATTACCAGGACGTGAATTCGACGAATGGGCTTTTGGGAGAGTTGCGCGACGCGCAACTCTCCCAAAAGCCCAATTTTGCGTGCGCGTCGCGCACGCAAAATTGGGCTATCGAATTCACGTTACCAGGGATTGCCGACCATCGTGAATGCAGCCCAGTAATACGGATGGGAGAGTTGGCGATCGCTCCCATCCACACTTCCACTTGCCAACGGCAGAGCGGACACACCCGGAACACCTTTGACCTGCCCGTTTTCCAGATAAACTTGCCCGTGAATCATGGCAATTTGGGCCTGTCGCAGCGCTTCCGCCTTAATCGGGGCGGTCTTGAGAGCACCATAGAATCCACTCATCAAGGCAGCGGTAGCCGCATCGTTAACATACCAGAGGCTTGCAACGGCTGTTTTAACACCCGTTTGTACAGCCAGTCCGGCAAAACCCAGTTCGGCTTCTTCGTTGCCGAATGCCGTGCGGCAAGCGCTCAAGACCAGCATCTCAACTGGGGGATTATTCCAGCCCAATTGCCCCACCTGGTCTAACTTCAGCCGTTCATTCCAGAGTTGAATGTAAGAATTGCTGATTGCTCCAGGCACAAAGTCAGCGTGAGTTGCCAGGTGAATGATGCCATACGGAACTTGCCGACGAGCACGTTCCAGCGTTTCTAACGTCGCATCGGCATTCAGGAAAATCTGCCCTCCCGTCCATAAATCCAAAACCAGCGTCGATAGTTCAATGGGCACCGATGGAAGCGGCAGTTGCCCATCTGTACTTTCAGAAATACCCATCGCCAAAATTTGGCTATCGCGGATATCCACATACCGAGTATCCGTCAGGCTCAGGCTGGGCGTAAGTCCAATGCTATATTGCTCCACTAAAAACTGATGATCGTCATGCAACGCCGCAAAGGGGAGCGATCGCAACCCTGCATCGGGCAAAAAGACAAGGTTGGTAATCTGCTGTTCTTGTAGATCAGCCGCGATCGGCGTAATGAACCACTGATAAAGCTGTTTAGCGGATGGTAAATAGCTAGTCGTTTGCGTTTTATGAGGATTCGTCACCTCTGAGCGAAATGTTTGTGCAGTTGCCAACACCTGCGCTCGATGCGCATTGGGAATGCGGTGGCGAAACACCTGATGCGCCGTAACGACTAACAGTTCTAACTGATCGCTGTCTTGTTTAGGTGGAACATCGGTCAGCAGATCGGTACCCTCTGGAATGAAGCTGACGTAGAGAAACGCTGGTCTGGCTCCGGTAGCCTTCTCAATATCGGCTGCCAGTTGGCGAGCTTGATCTAAGGTGGCGACTGGGCGATCGCCTAATCCCAAATAATCCCTGAATTCCTGAGTAAACGACTGGTCTAACCTGGATAAATCAGTGTCAATCGAGACATCCGGACGACCTGAATCAGCAACAGGCAGCGAAGGAGAGGGTGGTGTATCCGTGTGAGGATGGTCATCCACTGGAGGTGGTTCGCGCAGAATCGGTGTTGCGATCGCAGTCGGTGTTGGTGTCAGGCTTGGGCTGGCAATTGGAATGGGGGTCGGTGTGGGAACGGGAACCGGGGAGGGAATCGCGGAGGGAACCGGAGTCGGGGCAGGAGTAGGAATCGGAGTCGGAGTAGCACTCACTGTTACCCGAATTGCTACTGCATTCGATACGGCTAATTGAGGTGCACCATTATTCAAATCGGCAGCCGCAATGCTGAAAGCATTGACGGTACCCGTTGTTCCGCTAGATGGAGTATAGACCAACGAATCTCCAGCAACAATCACGCTTCCGGCAGTCACAGGACCGCCATTACGGGTTAAAGTGCCTCCCGGGGCGATCGCGCTGATGGTCAAGATGGTGTTATCCCGGTTAGCGTCTGTGACGTTAGCCGCCAAATCCGCAAATGTGATCGTTACAGGCTGTCCCGATGCGGTGGTAAACAAGGTATTAGCAGAACCAATTTGAGGTGCGGCGTTAACTGAGGTGAGACTGATTCCAGTAGCCGCAGGAACAACAGCACCCGCCGGAGCCACTGGAAACAAACCGCTGTTTAAGGTGCCCGTCCCAGCGTCCAAACTGCCAGCGGTACCGTTTGAGCTGGGACTTCCAACCGTAAAGGGAATATTGTCTGGGCCTCCGGCATGTGCGATGGTAATCGCTCCAGAGGTATTGCCGGGAGACGCACCTCCCGCCGTGATGATGCTGGGATTACCGGGAAGCAGTAGAGAGCCTCGCACCTGGACGCGATCGCCCGACAGCGCGACGTTTCCGCCATTGCCAAACGAACTGTTGGTCTGAATCGATTGCACACTAATATTGCCCTGACTGCTGGTAATCGTGACATTCCCGGCTCCCGCCCCAAACGTAGTGGTGTCGTTGGTAAACAGCTCAACCGTTTGAATGTCCTGTTGAGCTGATAGCGTTAAATCGCCCGATCGCCCCACACCTCCGGTAAAAGTCGTGATGCGCCCGGTCGTAATGCTGGCTCCCGAAATCTCCAGATTGCGGCCATTCGATGAAATGTAGCTGGTCGAAGGCGCAATGAATGAACCGACCCCGTCGTTATCCGCATCGGCTGTGAAACGCACCACGCTACCGGGAACATAGCTCAATGCAAACGGTGCAGGCACCGAGCTATCGATAACGATGTCATTGGTCGCTTCTAAAATGACATTGCCCGGTTGTCCTTGCAGCAAGGCGTAGTTGATGGTGATGTCTTGATTGGGGAAATCGCCGACTAAAATATCGGGCAGACTAGTAGACACCGTTGCCGGATTGCTGGGCGCGTTGGCAATCAAAATATTGCGAGGGTCGAGCAGCAGAGTCCCCCAATCTCCATTAGGCGCAGCTATATCAACAGAACCGTCAAATGACAGCGTTTGGCGTCCCGATACTTCAACGAAACCGCCATTGCCGTCCGTCAACCCACCACGCGCACTGATACTGCCCCAAAATGCTGTCGCATCATCCGCCCAAACCACGACATGACCACCATTCCCCTGTGCTGTTGCATCAGCGCGGATAGCAGAATCTTGACTCACAAAAGTACGCTCAGCATTGGGAACGGTACCTGCACCGTGATAGTCACCCCCAATCAGCACCATACCACCACCGCTAGCACCCGTTGCGTTAAGGTTGGCAGAAACAAGACCGATGCGATCGCCCAACACCGCGATCGTTCCGCCAGATTGACCAGGCGTAACCGTCGAAGTGTCTACCTGTCCAGAAACAACGGCTGTTCCAGCCTCAGCAGGAATGGTAATGCCCGATCCGGTCAACTGCACAGTCCCATCTGAATTCACGGTGACACCTGTGGCATTACCCGCCGCTCCACCTGTTAGCAATAATGGGAGAGCGATCGCAGGAGTTGACCAATCTATACCAGGATTGTTGTTTGGCGAAATCGGTTGAAACTCTAAACTGAGCGCACTCCCCACCTGGCTCAACCGAACGAGATTGCTGCCTGGAACAGCGGCGATCGTAATTTGTCCACCCGGAGCAGAAAGCTGTCCGGTATTAACGACTGTCCCAGCCAGAAGCGACAGGTTTTGGCCGTTTAAAACGCTCAGATTGCCAGAATTAAAGATCGCACCCGGTTGACTCAAGGTAAAGGCAAAACTCGTTGGGTCGCCAACCAGAGCGGCATAATCTCCTGTAGCGATCGCCTCAAACCATCCGGCATCAAACCCAATTCCTGTTGCAGTCGTCGCGGTAAATGCCGCTGGTACATCCAGTCGGGCATGGTCACCAAACACGATTCCGGCTGGATTCATCAAGAATAAATTGGAATTACCGCCTGTCACTTGCAGAAGTCCATCAATCACCGATGGATTGCCACCCACCACCCGCGTCAGAATATTGCGGATTTCTGGACTGGATTGAAAGCTGGCAATCTGCTCACGACTCAACCCAAACTCTTGCAAACTCTGAAATAGATTGCGGCCATCGCTCGATCGCTGCCCTCCGCTGATGTCGTAGCGATCGCCATTTTGAGTAACTGTGGTATGCGTACCATCATTAGCTGGAACAACCCGTTGAGCCAATCCCGGTTGCCCAACCAGCAACCCTGCTAACGAAATGGCTGCCAGAGTGAATTTGTTGAGTCTGTCTTGCTTAGTCACACGAGTAATGCCAATTTTGGGAAGAAGTCAGGAGTCAGAAGCCAGGAGTCAGGAGTCAGGAGTTAAGAAGTAGGGAGCAACGATAGAGGCACAGGAGAATTCTGAGGGTACGTTCAACTGGCTTTAGAATGCCCGTCCGAGTGCTATTCCTCACGGTTCTGTATCGGTATAGAAATTGGCGTGCTGTGCTGCTCTATACCTGCCGCTGAAAACACGATCGCCTCTTCAGTAGAGTATCCGGACGTCAAGCAGGAGCCTTGTATGTCATTGGTGAACCCTGTTTACGCAAACGGAAGTAGCCGTTTGGCTATGAAAAAACTGAAACTATATGGGCTACATTTGGCGAAAAGTGCTGCCGTTGTGCTGGCGATCGCAGGCGGAGGAGCCGCACCCGTTGGATTAGCCTTCACCTCTTGTATGGATAGCGATCAAAAGATTTCGGCCTACGTGAATCTCTGGAAAGCCGACTATTGCTCTGGTATGGTTGGATTATTTCTGGTGATTACAACCGCTGAGTTTTTCTATTTGGGAATCTTGACAGAGCTTGGCTTGATTCCCCGGTTGTCAGGCTTTGTGTCGATTGGGATTATGGGAGCGATCGCTTTCACCTACATGATGAGCATCGTCACAACCTGGAACTAAAGCGGGTAAACTGGACGATACTATCGGCTCCCAACACCCAACACCATGTCCACCCTCCCCCAAGAACTCAGGTATTTGCTTCAGGGAATTGTTGTTACGGCGGCTGTTGTGGGGGCGATCGCCACAGTTGCGGCAACTTTGTATCTGGGGCTTCTGCTTTTGATTTCGGGTAAGGCGAGTCTGCTCCACAAATTAACGATTCCCGGATTGGCAAGCTGGCTGCTGCTCGGAACGCTCCTGCAAGTGCCTATCTGGATTGGGATTACGCGAATTCATTTTGTCTCCCGTCCCTGTGGTCGTCTTACAACGGGATTCATGATTGCCAGTGCGTTTTTTGCGTTGATTGGCGGACTGATATTGCCTCGGTAACGTGAGTCTCCAACAAAGGGGGTAGTAGTGCAGCACACTACTACCCCCCTTGAGAAAACGAAAAGAAACCACGTTTTCTTAGGAATTCGATGAACGGGCTTTTGGGGTGTTGCGCAGCGCGCAACACCCCAAAAGCCCGATTTGCGTACTCAGAC
>DATNPS010000216.1:0-7734 GCA_036703095.1 Crinalium sp.
ACCCCTGATTTCTACCAGAATCGAGCCATTGTGCTAATTGATTTAGGGCGATCGAATGAAGCGGCTCAGGACTTACGAACCTATCTACAGCTCAATCCTCATGCAGAGGATAAGATGGACATCCAAAACAGTTTGTTGGAGCTTGAGCGCGCGTAGGGCGAAGTGTATTTCTCGTAACGTGAATTGGATAGCACCATTGCAGCGGCGCATCGTGTGGTTGCAATGGCGCTATCCAATTCACATGCTTTAGCACTAAAAAACCCTGGTATATACCAGGGCTAATCACACTACAAAATCCATCGAATAACGCTACTTGAAACATCACACACTATGTAACTTGCTTCACGTAAATACGTTAGTCAACGTGATTTAAAGTGTGGTTTTATAACTTTTAGGTTCGACTAAACCAACGTTAGAGAGTTCAAAAACTTACAGCTTAACGTTTTGGTGTTTTAGGTTTAGGGCTAGAGCGAGACGCATTCCATCTACTATTTGTACCCCGATGCGATTCGTCTTTGTGTCTCGTATTCGTGTGCTCTTCTTGAAGGTGCTCGTTGGTTTGGTTCGCGTCAAGATTGGCTTGACCGAACGTAACGCCATAAGCGAAAAAGGAAAACATAAAATCCTCAAAATAGGAATAGATAGCTACAGAATTCAACTTTCCGTAGAATCCCCGTTGATGATAGTGGGGATACTTACTATATTACCGCAGCCGTTATAGCTGGACGCCCTCCAGTTGAATCACCCGACTGGGGGAAGCGGGAGATAAGGCAGAGAGTAGGTGTTGGGTGTTAGGGAAGGTAGGGAGGATGGGGACGGTGGGGAAGAACTTGCTTCCCTATCTCCCCCATCTCCTCCATCCTCCCCATCCCCCTTGTCCTCCCCCTCTCCCCGATCTCTGACTCCTGACTCCTGACTCCTGACTCCTGACTCCACCCCCCGATCGCTTTTCAGCAACCCCAGATAGAATAAACATAAAAATCACCCATTTGAGGGATTTATTACCCTTTTGGGCGATTCAACTTAGCGAAATCCGCTTCTATCTTGGAACTGCGGGGGGCTGAGTTGTATCTCTAGCTATTAAAACGTTACCTCTGAGGTGGTGGCAGTATGAGACGGTTTCTGCTTAAACAAAGGATGTCTGTCGTCTTAACCTTACTATCGCTCAGCATTGTCCTCTGGTTGGGTAGCTACAACCCGGCTGTTGCAGATAGCCCCACTGAGCCAGCCAGCTTTCAGACAATGACCGCTAGCCCATCTCCAGTCACCAGTATCCAGGAAGATGAAGTTACTCCTGCTGAACCACCCGCAGCTCCAGATCCGGCTGTCAGCAGTCCGGTTGCCAGTGCGGGACGGTTAGCTGCGCCGCTGAATGAGGCACTGCTGGGTCACTGGATGACCAATAGTGGGGAAACTCATGCCTACTTCAGTCCGACCAAAATGATTTTGGTGAATCAGTTGCAGAGCGGTCAGCAGGTGCCCCTCTCCTATAAGCAAGCAATGGTCTATGAAGTGACTTCTATTAATGAGCAGGCCAGTTTGATTAATCTTAAAGTTCAAACTCGCTTAGGTTGGGCACAGGCTCGGTTGTTGCGGTTTGCGCCCGATCGCCAGGCGTTTACAGAGTCAATGGATATTCTTGGCCATGCCATCAATAACCGCTGGACATATGTGGATGATCAGCGGCAACCTGCCTAACGTGAATTCGCCGAATGCGCAAGACTTTGCCCAAACGACGCGTGGGCAAGGTCTTGCGCCATTTTAGCCGCGCGTCGCGCACACAACATGGGTCTTTGAGGAGACTATGCCTCTTCTTCAGCCAGGGGATTTGGATTGACGATGGATGGAATTGCCAGGGGTAGGGTTAACCAGAAGGTCGATCCCACATTAGGTGTGCTGTCTACTCCAATTTGGCCACCGTGAGCCATGATGATTTGACGGCACAAATATAGCCCCAACCCAATCCCCGTTGAGTGTCGAGAGTTGGGGCCGCGTCGGTAACGTTCAAACAGGCGATCGCTCACCTCTTTTTGCATTCCCACCCCCGTATCTTGCAGCCGAAAGCGAATCATCTCTTCCTCGACTGCTGCGCTAAGGGTGATGTGAACACCGGGAGGATTATGGTTTAGCGCATTGGTGATCAGATTCTCAAACACACGTCGGAGCTGCACCGGATCAGCGTTGACCAGCGGCAGATCGGGCGGAACGCGATTTTCAAACGTCGCCTGATTTTTCTCGACGAGCGGTTCCAGGTCTTCCACAATCACTTGAGTCAGCAGACTTAGCTGCACCAGTTCGTAGTGCAAGCTAACGCCACGCGTTTCGCTAGAGTGTGCCTGAAGGAGTGAGGTAATCAGATGAAGCTGATGATTGCTGCTTTGCGCCATGCGCTGCAAAATCGAGCGGCTAATGGGAATCGTATCGCCCGGTTGATTCAGCAGGTTATTCAAAACTAGCGAAATCCCCATCACTGGGGTTTTTAGGTCATGGGAGAAGGCATTCAGAAACTCATCTTTCAAATCATTCAGGTCTTGCAGTTCCCCCATTTTTTGCTGTAGTTGAGCCGTGCGCTCAATCACCTGCTGCTCCAGTCCCGCATTCAGGTCTTGCACCTGTTTGTAAAGCTGCGCCTGCTGAACGGCGATCGCCACCTGCGTTGCCAACCGTTCCATCAAGTTAATCTCAAACGGTAGCCACTGCCGGGGAGCCGAGCATTGATGCGCAACTAGGGCACCAAACAGCCGTCCTTCTAGCACAATTGGCACGCCTAATCCTGCTTGCGTTTCATAGCGATGATAGGCTTGCTGGGCTAGCGGGGGCAGGTTGGTCTGAGCAATATCGTTGACGATGTGAACGCCCTGTTCATAGACTATCTGGAGTTCCTGGTAGGTATTCTGATCCAGCGTCCAGTCCATCACCGAGGGCACCGCTGGATTGCGCGACTCCGCGACGATACGTCCCATCCCATCTTCTGCAAAATGACCGATAAAGACGCGATCGGCTCGGAGGAACTGACGCACTTCTTCAACGGTGGTCTTAAGAATTTGCTTCAAATTCAGCGATTCCCGGATGCGGAGGGCGATTTCGCCCAGCAGGCGATCGCGTTCTGCGGCAGCCCAGAGCTGCTGTTCGGCCTGTTTGCGCTCGGTAATATCCACAATCGAATCGATCAGGCAGGCTTCATTGCCAATCTGAATCACTTCAGCCGAAAAGAGACCGATGCGAATCTCCCCCGTCTTGATCCGAAACGGAAACTCCAGACTGCGCACCGAGCCATATTGCTGCAAAAGCTGCACGACCGTATCGCGATCGCCCCGGTTGCTCCACAGGTTTAAATCCCGTGACGTTCGGCCCAGCGTTTCTTCGCGTGAATAGCCAGAGATCTGAATGTAGCTGTCATTGACTTCAATGAAACGGCCATCCATGAGAGTGGCGATCGTCATGGGATTGGGACTGGAGCGAAACGCCTTCGAGAATTTCTCTTCAGAAAAGCGGAGGGCCGCTTCGGACAGTTTGCGTTCCGTGATGTCGCGCACGATCGCCAGCACTTCATCCTCACCGCTGACCACAATCCGCGCCTCGTAATCTCGCACCCTGGGCTGTTTCAGCGAACCAGACCGCACGGGGGGACTGATGTGGCTATAAAGCTGTCCGGCCCGACTGCTGTAATCCATCCGCAGTTGATACTCAAACCGCTGGCTTTTCCCAGTCGTGAGGGCCTGCTCGACGTACTCCATCCGCTGCTGAGCCAGCGCAGGCGGCAGCACATCATACACGGTTTTGCCAATCAGTTCCTCTGGCGGCATCAGCGTATCATCATCATGTTCGGCCTTGCAGTCCAGATAGGTGCCGTCTCGACGAATGCGAAACATTAAGTCGGGAATCGCGTTAACCAGCGCTCGGTTGCGGGCTTCGCTTTGCTGAACGGCCATTTCTGCATTCTTGCGTTCCGTGATATCGCGAATTCCGGCTACCCGCACCAGCCGCCCCCGATAGTTAATCGCTTTGGCACAGACTGCTGCAATAAACGTGGTCCCGTCTTTCCGCACCCCGATCGCCTCATATTCATAGGGCTGATCGGGACGGGCCAGCGATCGCCACTGCTGCAATACCGTTCCTCGCGATGCAGCGGCCACCAGATTCAACACGGGCATTCCAATCATTTCAGCGACGCGATAGCCGACCAGATTCTCGGCTGCCGGATTGGCATCTAGAATCGTATCAAAATCGTGAATCACTACCCCTTCAAACGTCGCATTAAAGAAGCTCTGAAGCCGTTCCTCACTGGCCCGTAGCTCTGCCTCAACCCGCTTGCGATTGGTGACATCCTGCACGACAGCCAGCACTTCATCCTTGCCGCTCACCACGAGTCGCGCTTCATAGTCACGCATTCCTTTAGAACTGGGAAGCCGATATTCACAAAGCTGCAATTCACCTGTGTCCAACGTTTTGCGAATCGTTTGCAGGGCCAGATCCGCCACGTCTGGCGGCAGCACATCATGCAGATAGCGACCGACAATCTCTTCACGATCGACTTCCGATTCGCTATTGCCCTTGAAATCTAGATATCGACCATTCAGACTCAGCCGAAACATCAAATCGGGGCTGGCATCCAGCATGGCTCGATAGCGGGCTTCACTCTGGCGGGATGCGTCTTCAACCTGCTTGCGATCGCTAATGTCTACCAGAATGCCATCCCACAGCAGGCTACCGTCGGCCACCTGTTCCGGGCGGGCAAATCCCTGAACCCACTTTAACTGGCCAGAATAGGTGACAATTCGCCCTTCCCAATTCCACGGTTGCAGCGTTGCCGCAGAGGCGGCCACCGCTTGCTCAAACCCCAGGCGATCGTCAGGATGGCACAGACTGGAAATCAGCGAAAAATCGTTCTGAATGCTGCTGGGAGATATTTCTAGCAATTCCTGGGAACCAGAACTGGCAAAGAGCACCTGACGCGTTCCATCCGGCTTGAGCACAAACTGGTAAATCATGCCGGGAACATTGGCGGTGATCTGTTTGAGTCGGGCTTCACTCTCACGCAGAGCGGCTTCCGTTTGCTGACGGGCGATCGCCCCTCCTAAACTCACCGCCATCATCTGGAGTGCCGTTTCCTCATCGGTTGACCACTGGCGTTCCGTATGGCAATCGTCAAAGCCAATCAAGCCCCACAGGTGCTCATCAATCATGATGGGCACCATTAAAATTGATCGAATCTCTTGCGGCTCCAACACCTCTCGCTCACTCGCCGGAAGATCTCGCACCATGCAGCTAAAGCGTTTGCCCGCGCGCAGCAGGTCATACCAGCGCGTTAGACCACTCGCGGCATAGCTGCGGTTTTGCAAGAGGGGATTATTAATTTGCGGCGTCACCGCTTCTCTGACCCACTCAAACCGCTGACTGGCTGCTGGTTTCCCCGTTTCAGGATGGGGATGAATCGCGAACATATAAATGCGATCGACTCCGGTAGCCTGCCCTAAAATCGCCAGTGCGGCATCAATCGCCTCAGTATAATCGTGACTGGTCAGCAGTTGGCTAATCGCCTCCGCCACGCCGCGCAGCAATGCCGATTGAGGCACAGACGTTGTAGGGTTTAATTTAGACTGCGGCTGTGAATTGGGCTGCCCAGCAGGAACAGGCAGAGAACCATTTTGCGGCTCACTGCTGATGCCTAAAACCTGCTTTAGCTGCTCAAATGCGGCCTCATCACGGCAGCAGTTTCGCAGAGCCTGTAAACGATCGACGCTGAGAACCATAGTTCTAAAACAGACGATTGGCCTGTTGGGGGCACTCCTGGCTTATTTATCGCATCCAACTGTAAAGCATGTATAGCAATCTCAGCTGAAATTTGAACGGGGTGCAGCGGTGGAACCCCTAGCTGAGGAGCAATAGATTGATTTAGCAAACCTAGAACTGGGATTCAAACGAGAGCCGTTTACTCATCTTAACGCCCCTTGTGAAACAGTCCTGCAACAGTGGCGACACTTGGCCGTTGGATGAACTATAACCGACACAGGCCCCTTCATCTTCTCTAAGAATCATGGATAAATTAAAACCAAATTTTTAATTTTGGAAAATGCGACTGAGCCGCACTTTCCAAAATTAAGTTTCGGGTTTTATTGAATCCACGATGCCTAAGGCAAGTCGCCTAGTTTACGGATGGCGATCGCATCCCATGAAGAACTGTTTGAAGTGTTTCAAAGCAGCATCTACACATTCACATAACGTACTAAGTTTTATAGGTTTAAGGATAATCGTTTATGTCCACTCTTAAATGCTGGCCCTCCAGTACTGCTCTGGTGTTAGCGTTAAGCATGGGTGCTGTTATAACTACACCGCTCCTCACTCCCTTACCTGCTACGGCACAGACCCGCCGCTTTTTTGATGTGCCGTCTAACCATTGGGCCACAGGATTTATTGAAGAATTAGCTACACGCGGCATTATTAATGGGTTTCCCGACGGCACGTTTCACCCCGAAGAACAGGTGACACGCGCCCAGTTTGCGGCAATGGTGCAAAAAGCGTTCGATCGCCGACCTCGCCGCCACTCGACCGAATTTGCCGATGTGCCCAGCAGCTATTGGGGCTATGGGGCGATCGCCGCCGCCTATTCCACCGGGTTCATGAGCGGCTATCCCGACGGTCACTTTTATCCAGAACAGGCCATCCTCCGCTCTCAGGTGATCATGTCGCTGACCAATGGCTTAGGCTACGAAACGGCTACTGCGACAGTCAATGCCCTACAGCTTTACAGCGATGCCAGCGATATCCCAGACTATGCCCGGAATGCGATCGCCACGGCCACGGAAAAACGGCTCGTCGTCAACTTTCCTAATCCCCGTTTCCTAAGTCCCAACCGGGTTGCCACCCGCGCAGAAGTTGCCGCCTTTTTGTATCAAGCCATGGCAAGCGCAGGTCAGGTGAGCAGCATCGCGTCGCCCTACATTGTGGCTCAAACGTCAAATCCGCCATCGTCAACTCAAACGCTATCTCCGCCATCGCCATCCCCGACCCACGTCCGCATTCCAGCGGGTACAACGCTCCCGACCCAGTTCGAGCGAGACGTGCGGATTTATATTTCGCCAGAAGAAGCCGGGCCAATTCCCGCGACCCTTTTGATCGATCGGGATATTGTGTCTCCCAGCAACGTCCTGTTAATTCCCCGAAATAGCCGAGTCGTCGGTGAATTTCGTCAGGTGCGAGGTGGCTCTCAGTTTCAGGCCAGTGCCTTGATGTTTCCCAATGGTACACAGCTTGCTCTGGATGCCAGTTCAACAGTAATTAACCGCACCGAAACCATCTATCGAGGCGCTAATGTTAACACTCTAGTTGCCCAAGCTGTCCTGAGTGCCGGAGCCGCTGCTGGAATCGCCGCTGTAACGGGCGATCGCACCATTCCACCGCAGGATATCCTGGGCCATGCGTCATTCAATACTATGATCCGACAATTCGAAGGCCGCGATCAAATCATCCTTTATTCCATTAACCCCAATACGGACCTGGATGTGACGCTGAATGCGCCGTTGGTCTTGCAGTAAGGGGGGAAATAGGAGTCAGGAGCCAGAAGTCAGAAGTCAGAATGGCTCCTGACTCCTGACTCCTGACTCCTGACTCCTGACTTCTGACTTCTACCAAATTCTAGTAACTATCTTCTCCTGGGACGCGATCGCCTTCTATCTCGGCATTTGCAGGAATTTGTTGAAGTGCGGCGTCCCGGATAGCCTGCCACTGACAGAA
>DATNPS010000226.1:0-10408 GCA_036703095.1 Crinalium sp.
AAAACGTGTTTTCTTTTCGTTTTCCCAAGGGGGGTAGTAGTGCGCTGCACTACTACCCCCCTTGTTGGAGACTCACGTTAATCGACAAACTCAGGGCGAGCCTGTTGCGTTTGAGTGAGTTGGTCTTCTAGCGCACCCCAATCTGTATTTTCGATGTGGTGAATGAGGATATCAAGCTGGTGACGATAGGCGTGGAGCGATCGCACAACAGCATCCTGGTTATATCGAGCCATCATCACGCCCAGTTCTGGATTGCCGCCACCCACCCGACTGGTATCTCGAAAACCGGAACTCGCAAACGTTTTAGCCAGAGAAAGCACGGTAGGATCGGCCTCACTGATGCAGGCCGCAATCAAACCCGCGCTAACCATGACAGGCAAATGAGAAATCCAGGCGACGGCTCGATCATGGGCAGCAGGCTGGCATTGATATACTTTGGAACCCAGCGATCGCGCCAGTTCTGCAACCGTCTCCGTGGCAGACGGGGGAGTCGAGTCAATCGGTGTCAGCACATAAGCTCGATCCACAAACAATTTTTTTTGGGCAGCATCCAAACCGCTTTCGGCAGTGCCAGCCATCGGATGACCACCAATAAAGTTAGGCCAGAGGGGGGCGATCGCCTCCACCACAGGCTGCTTTACAGAACCTACATCGGTCAAAATCGTATCGGGCGAGAGATGGGGAATGAGAGCGTGTACGGTCGCTTCCAGGACTCCCAGCGGCGTACAGAGAATCACCAGATCGGCGGCGGCCATCAGTTGTAAATCGGTGCTGGCCTCATCGACCACTCCACGGGCGATCGCCTGCTGGCAGGTTTCCTGACGCTTGCTAACCCCCAAAACAGTATGGCGTGCCTGCTCACGTAAATCTAACGCGATTGAGCCGCCAATCAGGCCAAGCCCAATAATGCCAATTTTCATGGATAAATGCTGACTAGGTACTGTGGATTCAGCAATGCTCATCATGCAACTGGTATAGCAACCGTTGAGATGGTTAGGACAGGGGGTATGGGGGCTGCGCCCCCAGCCAGGGGTGAAACCCCTGCACCCCGTCCTAACTAACCCCTCGATTGCTATAGCTGTGCAAGCGCGCTTGCACAACTACCAGTTGCGGGTTTAGCACGCCCGTCGGGTGCGCTAAACCCGCAACTGATTTCAAGATGAAAATTGCTGCTGTGGATTTATTAAAACCCAATTCTGAGGACGAACAGCAAAGCTCGGTTATGCCGTCTGCGCTCAGAATTGGGTTTTATTTAATTTGCGATCCCGGAAATTGTATTGCCGGATACAGAATGAACCCCCTAAAAATTGGTGCTATGGGATTCATCAATTCGTTGCTTCGCAGGAAGAGGAAACGCGTGCTTAAGAAATGTTTATTAGCTGGGGCGATCGCCCTCTGGCTACTCAATGGCCCCTTAATGGGCACCGCACTAGCACAAACAGCAGAAAACCCAATTGATACGGGTGATACGTCCTTCATGCTGGTGTCATCTGCCCTTGTGTTGTTAATGACACCAGGCTTGGCTTTCTTCTACGGTGGCCTGGTGCGATCGCGCAACGTTCTCAACACCATGATGATGAGTTTGGTGTTGATGGCCGTAGTTGGTGTCACCTGGATTTTGTGGGGCTATAGCCTCGCCTTTGCGCCCACATCGATCACTCCTGGTGCTGATCCAGCCTTCACGGCAAACCCGATTATCGGCAGCTTAAAATGGCTGGCCATGATTGGGGTTGATTTTGATAAACCCGATCCGGTGGGCTACGCTGGCACGATTCCGCATCAGGTCTTCATGGTGTACCAGATGATGTTTGCCATCATCACACCCGCCCTGATCTCAGGTGCGATCGTAGAACGGATGAGCTTCAAAGCGTATTTCTGGTTTGTCTTGCTCTGGTCTACCTTCATCTATTCTCCCCTGGCTCACTGGGTTTGGGGCAAAGGCTGGATTGGTAGCTTAGGTGCTTTGGATTTCGCCGGTGGAACCGTCGTTCACATCAGCTCTGGTGTATCGGCTGTCGTTGCGGCCTGGGTGATTGGATCTCGTAAAAACTATCCCACTCAATCCACCGTTCCCCACAACGTTCCCTACGTTCTGTTGGGAATTGGTCTGCTGTGGTTTGGCTGGTTTGGCTTTAACGCTGGAAGTGCCCTAGGCGCAGGCGCTTTAGCAACAGTTGCCTTTGTCGCGACGGCTGTAGCTACGGCAGGAGCAGGGTTGACCTGGTTGGTGATTGAATGGGTGCTGCGGGGCAAACCAACAGCAGTTGGCATTGCCAGCGGTTTCCTGGCTGGTCTGGTCGGCGTCACCCCGGCGGCTGGTTTTGTAACTCCCATCGGGGCTATCTTGATTGGGTCGATTACGTCCGTGTGCTGCTTCTTTGCCGTTAGTCTGCGAGCCAAGCTCAAGTTTGATGACTCGCTCGACACGTATCCCATCCACGGGGTAGGCGGAACCGTAGGAGCCATCCTGACTGGTGTGTTTGCGACTAAAGCGGTTAACGAATTTGGCAACAACGGCTTGTTGTATGGCAACCCTCAGCAGCTAGTTCCCCAAATTATCGGCGTCGTCGCGACCTATATCTTCGCTGGGGTTGGAACCTTCGTCCTGCTAAAAATCCTGAGTCTCTTTATGAGCCTGCGGGTGAAAGATCTGGTCGAAGATCAAGGCTTGGATATCAACGAGCACGGCGAAGAAGGCTACGGGGAAGAGTTTGCCGCTGGTCTCACGATGGTGCGAACTGAATAACAGTGCTCTGAAGGTCTACATCAAATCAAGCTGACCGGAAGGGTATACGGTTTCCAAGGGCGATCGCTATAGTCTTCTGGCCAGCCTTTTGATCGAATTGATCAAAGTTGATCGGAGCGCTCAAATTAGCGAATTAAACTAGAGTTAATCAGTGGTTCTCAAACCTGACCATCGCTGAGTTAGTCATACGACTAGTAGATGGGTTGGCTCTTTATAGTCAATCCGGATCGGGGTCGGCAGCCGTCCGACTCTGAATAACATCACTGAGCATCCCTCAGGTTTGTGTCACAATGAAGTTCATTCGTTAGTACAAGCACTCCGACGATTGTGATCGAGGTAGAAGTCCATCAGCAACTCCGAGCCTTCCTGCGAGAGCAAGGAGAGCCATACTGGCCCCATCATCTGACGATGGCTCGGCTGGTGGCGCGTGCGCTCCGTCTTGGACGGAGTGCACTTATTCAAGCAGGTGCGCCCTCTGGCTATCACGGGCGCTATCGTCTGAGCTATCTCATGCCTGTCCTAATCTGGCAGGGTTCCGCGATTTTGGTCGTCCCAGAAGCCGTACAGCAGAGGCTTTTAATGGTCGAAATTCCCCGCTTACGCCAGTGGATTCCGACCCATAAAGCCATTCGAACGGGCGATCGCTGGCCTGATCCCGATTTTCAAGGGCTGCTTTTAACCACCTCCCAAGCCTGGTTAGCCGATCGCCTCTCGGATCAAACCAAGTTTCCTCAGGGGATTCCTACCATTCTGGATGGGGTAGATGATTTAGAAACCTGGGTACGCCGTGAGTTAACGGCGCACATTCACTCCCAGGACTGGGAAGAATTAATGCTTGCCTGTCCCGGTCAAACTGATACCATTCGCGACACGCGTGTTCAGCTCACCCGCTCTTTCTTCCAGCATCCTCCCAATCCTTACGATTGTTATTTGATTGAAGCCGATGAGCAAAGCGCTCTCAGTCATCTCGGCTATGAGTTGCAAGCTCCGAATGAGACTGGCGGAGTAGCGGCAGTCCCCGACCATTGGCACAAGTTTTGGAACGCTCTACGGCAAGACAACCAATTAGCCTGGGCCGAGGTAAACCGTCGTCTGGGACAATTTTCGCTGCACTGTGGCCCAGCAGACATCGCCTCCCAACTCCAGCGCGTTTGGACACAACAACCCGTCGTCCTGATTGGCGGCGCACTGGATCTAGAACCAGAAGCCCCCATTTATCGACAGCGATTAGGGCTAGATGACATCACCTGCGTCAAATTTTCGCCCGATCGCCAGACTGAGTTAATTCAGCTTTATCTACCGGATAGGCTGCCAATGCCCAATACGCCTCAGTTTCAGCCAATGCTGATGCATGAGCTGCGCCACCTGATTAATGCCAGCAGTGTTGGACAAGGGCTAACCGTCGTTTTGGTCGGAGACGTTCCGTTGAAGGCACAGGTTGGCTCCCTCCTGGCAGCAGAACTGGGTTCGCGCGTCCAGGTAGAAAAAACATGCCTGGACGATCATGGAATTTTAGTCACCGGATGGGAATTTTGGCGAGAGCATCAGGCAGTGTTGCCCGCCCCTCATTTGCTGGTGATCGCTACGTTACCCATTCCGTCGCTGGAAAATCCCTTAGTGGCAGGACGTGTCGCTTACTATAAACGCTTGCGGCAAGATTGGTTCCGCCTTTATCTATTGCCAGAAGCGTTGAGTGAATTGCAGCGGGCGATCGCTCCTGTGCGCGAATCTCAAGGCATCGTGGCATTGCTGGATAACCGGGTCAACCATCGTAGCTATGGGAAGCAAGTCCTCACGGCACTCAGTCCCTTAGCGCGCATTAACTATATTGATCCCGATTCATTCACCCAGTTAGACTACTCAGTGATGGAGTAGTGGAGGTGATTAGCATGGGTGACTCAAAACGGCGTAAGGAAACCTTGGGTGACAAGTATGGTCAGGAAGAAAATATTCTGCCCTGGCTGCCCATTAAGAAAAACCAGGCTCAACAGTTTGTCCAGTGGAGCAATCGGGGAGCCTGGATTGGGATTGGACTACTGGTGTTTTACTGGGTTGTAGTCCGCTTTCTCGGCCCTACTCTGGGTCTGTGGCAGGTCGATTAACAAGATTGAAGTAGCGCCAGCCTATGTTGCTCGGCCTGAATGGCGCTATGTCGATTGGTGCTAAACCAACATGAATTCGACAAACGAGCGTTTGGGGTTCGCGTACCGCGCGCCCGCGAACGCCTAATGTTATGTGCACGACGCGTACATATATAGCAACCGTTGAGATGATTAGGACAGGGGGGAATGGGGACTGCGCCCCCTGTCAGGGGTTCCACCCCTGCACCCCGTCCTAAACCGACTGAATACAGCTATAACCTTGGGCTTTCGAACTGACGCTAAACCAATGCAATTTTTTTTAGGAGAGTTGCGCGACGCGCAACTCTCCTAAAAAACCATTCGTCGAATTCACGTTACACCACAAAACTGGTTGTCTCCCCTTGGGAGGCTTGCCAACTGCGGGCGTCGTAGTATAGATCCTCCAGGGAGATGCTGTATAGCGCTTCTTTCAGTTTCTGATGCAACCGATTCCAGAGTGAGAAAGTGACCCAATCTTCAGCCTGATCTGCATCGGGCGTATGGCGGGGCAGTGGTTCAATCGTCTCTCCGACCGCTTCTAAAATTTGGCCTAAGGAAATTTGGGTGGGCGATCGCCCCAATCGGTAGCCTCCCTGCGATCCTCGAACCGATTCAACCAACCCAGCCCGCCGCATTTCAATCAGCAGTTTTTCCAGATATGGGGCAGGTAGCTCCTGACGCTGGGCGATCGCCCTTACAGACGTGGGGCCATATCCGGGCTGCAAACTTAAATCCAGCAGAGCCTTAACACTGTAATGTCCGCGCGTTGTTAATTTCATCTGTCCACGAGATCTGGGGTGCGGTCAGCCATTTTCAGGTTATCGCATCCTTGATGACAGATTTGCGTAATCAAATGGATTGTGAAAAGAACTGCTCTTAAAGTGCCTTTCTTAGGAACCATTTAGGGTCACTTTATAATGCCCTTCCTAATAGAAGAATATTATGCATATTTATGCCTGTATAAGCCAGATACAAAAATAAGACAAGACCTACCTCTGATCTGGTTCCAGAGTACAAATAACATCAATTTCCTACTTTTTAGTCAGCAGGTTAGAGTTGTCAACCTCCTAAAAAATCTAGTTTTTATCGATTTCCTCCTGACAGGAAGCCAATCATTATCTACAGTTTGATTGGCATTACGGCTCAATATCCATAAGTCATGGACTGTTAATCACTGCCCCTGCTTCAGGGCGAATTCTTTAAGCAAACCTACTAGACAAAATGACTTAGTTGTTGGTAATGAAGGCTATTGATATTAAACGGCAGGAATACATTTAAAGGCTCTACGATTCAACAAAAATAAGATAAGAAAATTGATAATATCAGTGTAGTATAGTTTCACAAGTGTTGTGCAGCGGTACGTATAGTCTGTTGATTATTCACAGCTAGGATGACATTGCACGAGCTTCTTGTTGATTGATTCAGAGCTAGGTTAATGAATAAGAAGAAAAAAATCGAGCCTCTTACGGGCGAAGCACTTCTAACGAAGGTGAAGCAGTTAGAGCATCTCAGTAAAGAAGAAAAAGCCAAGGAATGCGGGTACTATACCGTAACCAAAAATGGCGTAGAGCGGGTCAACATGATGAAATTTTTGAATGCTCTGATTGACGCAGAAGGCATTCAATTAGATGGTAAGCAGAGCAGCAATGGACGCGGTGGACGTAGTGCTAGCTATAGAATTACGGTTCAATCTAACGGTAATTTATTGATTGGCTCAGCCTACACGAAGCAGATGGATCTCAAGCCAGGAGATGAATTTGAAATCTCGTTGGGACGCAAGCACATTCGTCTCAAACAGCTGGATGGTGACGATCAAGAAGAGATTTGAGTTCTAAGAAAACTCTGCTCTGAAACACGTTCCCTTGGGTCTAACGCTCAAGGGTTTTTTGTTTTAGTAGGAAAAAATAATTCGAGCGGCGTGATGAAATGTGGATTTATGAAATCTCAATCTTTGAGGAGTAGAGACGACAATAACGTGACACTTCCCCATCTGCCTCAAATTTGGCCTGATTGAATTGATGATCCGGTTACAAACTGATAGTTTGATTTAAACCGGAAACTTCGATATTTGAAGAGTTCATTATTCCAAAGTTCAAATCATCGTAAACATCCATAGAATTATCCAAACATTAGTTTTTCTAGTTTTGCTAAATAAACTTAAATTTATGCATCAATAGATAGCAAACCTAAAGGATTTATGAAGGCTTTCAAGCCGTATGTTGTTGACGTATTCCAAACAAGATTTACCGTCATTACACGGCAGTTCTCATTTTGAAACCGATTGAGGGTGCATGTTAGAGCAACGGAATCGGACATTAAAGACGGGATTATCGTGGTTGCTCTGGTCGGGTGCTCTAGCCGTCATCAGCGTAGGCGGATGGGCCGCTTATGGGGTATTTCTAAAGCGATCGCCCGATCCCATTCCAGTACGGCTGATCCGGGTAGAGCGAGGCACGGTAGAGGTGACCGTAAATGCCAGCGGCACCGTTCAACTGCGAGGGCAGCAAACTCTGAGGTCTCCGGCAGAAGGCGCGGTGGAGAGAGTTTGGGTAGAACCGGGCGATCGCGTTCAGGCAGGCCAACTGTTGATTACCCTCCGCAACCCGGAACGGCAAACGGCCCTCAGTGCCCAACAGGTGAAGATTGCCCAGCAGGAAGTAACGCTGGCCCGCAATCAACAGAAAGTGGTGGAGGCTCAACAGCAGCTAGAGTTGGATCAACAGCGGCTACAAAGCCTGAAATCACTGGTGGAGGTAGGAGCGATCGCCCTCAGCGAAGTGCAAGAGCAGGATACCCGCGTTAGAAGCAGGTTGGCTGAATTGCGAACAGCACAGACCGACGTCCGCACCGCAAACCTGGAACTTCAGTCCCTCCGGCTGGAGCAGCAGCGCATTCAACAGCAGTTAGAAAACACGGTTATCACCGCACCGATTGACGGCCTGATCTTGGGCGTGAACGTCAAGAATGGTGATGGAGTTGAACTGCGAACTGAACTGCTGACGATTGGCGATCCCTCGGCAGAACTGGTGCAACTTCAGCTATCGACCCTGAATGCCGCTCAGGTGAAAGTGAATCAACTGGCGCGGGTGAGCATCATTGGCCCCGACGCGCGGATTTTTACAGGCCGAATCCAGAGCCTTTACCCTCAAGCGATCGCCTCTACTGGTGCCGAAGGAGGATCACGCTCGGATGAACAATCTGGTCAGGCGATGGTGCCGACCACAGTGCAGCTTGATTCTCCAACCCATACCCTGATTCCCGGTGGGCAGGTCAATGTTGAGATTGTCCTCCAGCAGCGAACCCATGTGGTTGCTTTGAATGTAGAAGCGGTGCAGCGATCGCCCAAACCGTTTGTTTGGATATTAGGAAACGGCAATACTGTTCGTCAACAGCCCATTACGCTTGGGCTAGAAGGTTTAACGACGGTTGAAGTAACCTCTGGGTTACGAACAGGAACTCAGGTGGTCTTGCCACCTCCCGACGCTACTCTGACTCCCGGCATGACGGTGATGCCTCAGCCTTAATCTTTTTCTGTTAAAGTACTGCCTCACAGCAGGCGCAACTGGGCTTCCTGGCGTTCTTCAAACGGCTCTGCATCTACGTTAGCCCATTCGGCTTCTTCCTCAATCAACAGATGATGAGCGACATCCAGCATTTCCTCGGCAATATCTTGTAGTTCAGGTTGGTTAGCCAGGTATGTTTTGAGGGCTTCAATCGGGTCTGCGCCCGTACCCACCCCCAGTTCCGGCAAGCGAGGCCGCACCAGTTGGCTAACCAGTTCAGGTTGAATGGTGTACGTGTGCGCTTCACTCAAGGACTGATGGATCGCCGGATTGTCAATCTGATCCAGTTGATCGGGTCGCACCTGATAGATCAAGCGCACGATCGCATTTTGAATCGTCGCTTGCTGAATGGTTTCTAGCAGAGGCACATTGGGATTATCGGCTTGCGAAACATCAACCTTCAGGGTTTGAAACCGACGGGCAGGCAATGGACAAAACTCCAGTTTGGTACAGCCCCGCTCTACCCGCACCAGCACAAACCCTTTCTCTTCCGATTCTTCACTGAAATCAACTCGCTCAATGCTACCGGGGTAAACCACTAGCGGTTGCTCACAGAGAATTTGATGGCGATGAACATGACCGAGAGCCACATAGTCAAAACAGGAGCGGGCTAATAGCGCCATTGGCACAGTAAACCCCTTACCAACCGCCAAAAATCTTTCTGCACCATATCGAGCCGTATCGGTCATGAGATGAGCCAGCAGAACCACGGGTATATCGGGATTGAGGGCGCGAATCTCACCTTCCATCGCTACCCGCAGGCGATCGATCAACAGATCGTTGACTTCGGCCATTGATAGCCCTTCCGTTTCAGGACGAGTGAGCAGGGCAGAGCGAGTTAACCAGGGCAGGGTAATGATTTGAATCGGGCCGCTGCGGGTTTGCAGGAGATGGGTTTGAAAGCGATCGCCCACCACAAACCCCGGCACACCCAACGTTCGGTAAATGCACAGGCTCGCTCCCCCCTGCCCCTGAGAGTGCTGATCGTGGTTGCCGACCAGTAAAACTGTCGGGATCTGGGCATCCACTAGTCGCCGAAACTGGGTGGCAAAGGCTTCCTGAACAAATGGGGGCGGTGTAGCATCGGGAAACGCATCTCCCCCAAATAAAACCAAATCAACAGATTCTGCGATCGCCCGGTCAATACACTGGCTTAACGTAGCAACAAAATCCTCCAGTCTGCTGTTTAATCCCGTTTCTGGATTAATCCGACCATGAGAAAATCCACTGCCCATGTGAATGTCGGAGAGATGAAGGATTTTGATCATGGCTACTGGCGATCGCACTTTGAACTTTTGTACTATAGCCACTGTACTATAGCAGTACTGATAAAGATTAGGACGGGGTGCAGGAGTGAAGCTCCCTCGGTATCTAACGCGATTATGCAAACACAAGCGACGAACAAACACGAAAAACATGCCCCACACGACGTGCGAGGCATGTTTTTGAGCCGTTTCAACCACGCAACGCATCGTTGAAATGGCGCTATCGAATTTACGTTGGTTAACAGATCATCTGATTAACTTCGCAGAGTCAATAAAACTTAAATTTTTTGAGAGAAGTGTAGCTTTCGCTTCTCTTGAAAAATTTAGGTTTATTGAATGTCTCCCTTAGGTATCAGCAGCCCCTTCGCTGCTTCTACCTTCTTGTTCCATATCATCCTCTTGAGCGCTGGTATCGCCGCCGTAGCGTCGTTTACCCATGCGGCTTGTATTCGTCCGTTTGCGGAACTTACGTGCGTATGCCTGGTTGCGGAGTGCCTTCTCTTTCTTCTGGTTGCGGCGTTTAGCCATGCTGAACCTCTTTGAACGATTGCCTGAACTAAGATGAAATCCTAATGAATTGGATATCTGATATCTGCCGTAGGAGCGACCCGTCCGACAAACCCACAAGGGGTATATTGTAGCACAATCCAGACAGAAACCGATTTGCACAAGAAGGATTGCAGCAATTCTCATTATGCAACTCGGCAGTCGTGG
>DATNPS010000044.1:0-11555 GCA_036703095.1 Crinalium sp.
AGGAATACCTGGAGCGCAACCAATCTCGACATGAGAACCGCGTGTTCTACTGCACGGATGCCGCGTCTCAGGCTACCTATGTGGAGCTTCACAAGAGCCAGGGCTTAGAAGTCCTGTTCATGGATTCCTTCATTGATAGCCATTTCATTAGCTTCCTGGAGCGTGAGCACTCTGATGTAAAGTTCTCGCGGGTCGATTCCGATCTCGATGAAAACTTGATCAATAAAGATGAGGCCAGTGAAATTGTTGATCCCAAGACCAACAAAACTCGCAATGAATTGGTCAAGGAATTGTTCGAGAAAGCGCTGAATAAGCCGAAGCTCACCATTCGTACAGAAGCGCTGAAAACGGATGGCGATAGCGCACCTCCCGCGATGGTGCTCCTGCCTGAAGCGCTGCGGCGTTTGCGTGAAATGAATGCGCTGATTACGCAACAGGCTATGGAGTTTCCCGAGGAACACACGCTGGTCGTCAACACCTCCCATCCCCTGATCCAAAACTTGATTAGCTTAAACCAGGGGGCGATCGTTCAAACAGAAGGCCAATCTCCTTCGGCTGAACTAGCCAACCTGATTTGTCAGCATGTTTATGATTTGGCGCTGATGGCACAGAAAGGCTTTGATGCCGATGGCATGAAGTCGTTTGTGGAGCGATCGAATCAGGTGTTGACTCGCCTTACCACAAGCTGATCAGTCTTAAACCGATTGTGGTGGCGCACCTGTCGGGCGCGCCATCGCAATCAGCGGCTGTGCAAGCTCGCCTACGATGAGCTTGCACAGCCGCTGATTTGCATAGTGAGAATTGCTGGCTACAGGGAAATTATGTAGATTATCAATTCAGAAACGACTATAATAGGAAGCCGTGCTTATTCCACCTTTAAGAAACTGCCATGAGTCGTAAATGTCAACTGACTGGCAAGAAGGCTAACAACGCCTACGCCGTATCTCACTCCCATCGCCGCACCAAAAAACTCCAGCAAGTCAACTTGCAAGAAAAGCGAGTTTGGTGGGAGCAGGGTAACCGATGGGTTAAGCTACGCTTATCAACCAAAGCAATTAAAACCCTGGAGCGCAAGGGTTTAGCAGCGATGGCGAAAGAAGCAGGTCTTGATTTGAAAAAGTTTTAGAGTCATTCATCATTAGTACTCTTAAAAATGAGAGAGCAGACGCAAAACAATGTTTTGCGTCTGCTCTCTCATTTTTGTTTTTACAGCGGCTTTAAAGGGTCATGCCGCAGTATGATCGGCACAAGCCAGCAAAACTTCAGTGAAATTCGTAGAGGTCTGATCGTTTTTCACGGAGAGGCGGGTAGCATAACTCCATTGCTTCCTTACAAACTCTTTACATTACAGCGTCTTTCAGAAACTCTATTGATATCTTTACGTCGTCCTCCATGAGCCTGTCGTTTTAAGATGTGCTTAGGGAAATGTCGCCTTTGCTATAAGCCAAGGCTTTGTCGGCGGTTAGAGCTGAGTTTTGAATCAGCAGGCAGCTAGGCAAATTCTCTGAGACTTCAATTTACGTGCGTTCGTATTTCTTCTGTTGATGTCTACTAGCCAAGTTGTTAAGACAGTAAGAACTTAAGACAGTTTTGGCCATTCGTTTATGAACTTTAGGTAAACGATGCCACATTCACCTTTGACGTCCGCTATAACTAATCTCTTCCTTATAATCGGTTCAAAATCAGTACGTTTTTCAGGCACTTTGGCTTTTGAGTCCTCACGCATCCCAAATTTGACAGGAAGGCAGCTATGTCAACCCGTAAGCTAACTAGAGCCACTCGGCAACTGTTTAATCAAATTCAAAAAGTATCCAGAACGTTGACCAAAGGGGTCATTCACTGGTTATTGCGGGCGCTACTGGTGCTTGGTAGACAACCCCTCCTTGCCCGATCGGGTTTTGTGTTGCCAACCACCGTGTTGCTTCTCTTGGTGCTCACGTTAACGGTGGGATCAATTGGCTATCGGGCCTACACCCGCACCAATCAAACGATTGGGGAACGACAGCAGCGGGTCATCTTTAACGCGGCCACCCCTGCTGTGGATAGGGCGAAATCAAAGCTAGAGTTCTTATTTGACGTACAGAAAGATCCACGCTTCCCTGGCGGTATTCCCAGTGAAAACTGGCTGCTGGGAATGCTGTACAACGATGGACGCACGATTCAACCGAGCAATACATACGTCGCGTCATATCAGCCCAACGGCTATGACCCCTATACCTTCCCGGATGAAACTCGCATCAATATTGCCGGGGATGGTCAACTCGATAATGCTTGGCGCTACGAAGCAGATACCAATGGGGACGGCACGCTGGATGCCTACGTGGTCTACTCCGTTCTGTTTAACACCCCTGCCAATTTCAACGACCTCAAGAATGCGACGGATACCGCCGTTCAAACTCGTGCTAACAGTCTAATTGTGCGGCACGGGCCACTGAGCAACTCGGCTCAATCAAACCCGGCATGTCAGATTACTGGCAACTCAGCGGCTCCTCCAGTTGAGCAGGGTTGGTTCCGCGATAACAACAATACGTCCGTTTTACGGAAGAACTTCCAGGTCGATGCTTACGTGATCCGTAAAGCTCCTGGGGGTGGCCCTGATCCGAGCGGCACGATTAGCACGTTAGAGTTTCACCAGGATCGGTTGGTCAACCGAGGCAATAAGTGGGGAGCCTGGTTCCGCAATGACCTGGAGATCTTCCCTGGTCCTGCCTTTAACTGGAACGGCGCGATGCACAGTGAAGGCAACTTCATCGTGGGCAGCAGTGGTCCATTCACCGGGTATCTAATCAGCGCTCCAGCCTCTTGCCTGTACACCAAAGAAGCCTCTGAAATTACGGTTACTGGAATTCAAGCCGCTCCAACGCTTAACATTCCGGCCTTTCAGGCGCAGTTCATCAACGGTACGGTCAGAGACAATACATTCCTCGCCAGCAACGCCATCTTCCACCTCTACAATCCGGGTGCGGCTCCGACCACGACTGGTGCTCCGACTCAGTTAAACTCATCCACCGATTCCATCAACGATGTTGGAGCACCTGGAGACTATGCTCTAGATCCCGTTAAATTGCAGACGGAAGATGTTTCAGTCGGACGAACCATTGCCGACCCGTCTGTCAATCGCAGCGCAGCGTGGAACCCCAGTGCATTTGTCCAAAAAGGGCGAATGAGAAACCAGGAGGAGAAAGCGCCTTATGTAGACGATTCTTACCGGGCCGATAACCGCTATGGGCCGAAGCCCCGCTATTCGGGCGACCCCATTCCGGGACGCATTGGGGAAGACATTGCCAACGTTCCTGATCTGATTGGGAACGACCCACCTCCCGGTTCAGATGCGACCACGGTAGGTCTAGATGGATATTGGGAACGTCGAGCTATTCGTGAAGGCGCACGCGTGATTGTGGGTCAGCGCTTAGAGTTGGGCGATCACGCGGGCTGGGGTGGGCCTAGAGGAAGCGGTACATTGACCAATGAACCGCTGCGCCCCTGGCTGATCTGTTCGTCTAATAATTCAGCTATCTGTAATGAAGCCCGTCAGCGACGCACGCTGTGGGATAACCTGGCGGCGGTGCAAGCGGCAGCAGTTTATCATTCAGCGAACCCCAGTGGAGTCCGTAACTATCCGCTGGCCTGTCTGGCGGCGACTGTGCATCCTGGAACTCCCGGAACGCTGACTAAAAGCTCTACGTTCGAAAACCTGATTTACAACAAGACGACTAACGCGACCACACTGTTATCTGATACATCTAGTCCGCTGAATGGGGATTACAAAATCAGAGGATATGACGGCACTAATCCAAGTGACTTACCGGATGGCGTCATTCAAACGGACTTTTTCCGGGGACGGGGTACCAACGGTTGGGAATTTCAAACTCCAGATGAATCCGTCTTCCGCAACATCAACAGCCCCATGATGCTGGCGCTAAAGAATCTGGCTACGTTTGCAGGCGATCCAAATGGCGGTGCGCCTTCATTTACACCTGTTCAGGATACTGACGTGCATCCGTATCCAGGGTTGACGATGTGGGGTGACTTCTCCATGCTGCGCCGAGTGCTACAAAATGTACAGGCCAGTGGCTATGACAGCCTTAGCCCTGCGGATCAAACCGTGCTGCATACCTCCGCCTGCATGATGGGAATGCTGGCTTACAACGTAGATTACCTGGAGAAATTTAATCCCTACGATACCAATCCAACATATGGTGTTCAACCAGAGTTGATTGGTTACGCCAATGTGACGCTAGCCGCTAACCCAACCCAGTATTACGTTGGCTTACGTGGCCGCATCAGAGCAATCCTAGAAGCCTTCAATGCCACGCCTCCGAACGGATATCCCCTTAACTATCTGCCTGTCGGAGCGACTGATAGTGCTTATGATCTGACGAATAGTACGAACACTAACAAGACTCGGATTACCACTGAGCTGAGGAATGAGCTGAACCGCTATTTAGACCCCGCCGGACCTAGCAGTCCAGAAGCGTTTGTCAGAATTCTAGAAGAATGGCGAGATGCTAGACAGGCAGCAGGGGCACTTCCATCTGAGATTGATAAGTTCAACCAGGAAATTTATCTGGCTCAGATGATTGCAACTAAAGAGCAAGTGGCGCGCGATCGCCGCTGGGGCTTCTTTGGTTCAGGCACTACGGTTGGTAACATTTCCTATGGCACAGCTCCGCTAGGACGGTGCAGTACCTGGATTCAGGGATTAAATTTGGCAACGCTGGGTGGTTCTGGAAACATTGCAGCATCAACCCGCGTACAGGAACCGCTGCAAGTCTTCTGTTCAAACCGTCCTCGCTATCCTGCTCTATATAATCTGTTCCCGGCACGGGATAACGTCGCGCCCTTTGCAGTAACCGTTCCAAACCCCGCTGATCCTAATTCGGATCTGTTCACAACTCAGTCTGTGGACTACACAACAGGATTTGAGAGTCACCCGGAAGAAATCCAGGTCAGTCGAGATTCAGAAGACAGTACTGATGCTTACATCACGGTACAAAACCAGGGAACTCAGTATGTTGCGGTAGAGCCTGCTACCGTTGCACTCAGGCCCAAGCCCATTACTAGCTGGGTATTGCCCAACATCCGGGGCGTAACCAATACCAACGACACGCCCAACAACAACACTGATACATTGATCAAGAGGTGCTCTACGCCATGCTTGCGCAGCACGTCAGGGTTGGTAGCGACTGCTAGAGCCACCTTATATCCAACGGCAGGCAACCAGGAATTTATCCAAATTCCGTTTAAGGATGCGGCCCTGTTTAATGCACGGGAAGCCATGAGCGTCCGGGTAATGGATGTGAACCTGAACCTGCTGCGCAATACAGCGATTGGCAACGATCGCTGGCTGCCTCTCAGCGGCATTATCTACGCGTTTCGGGAAGACGCCGTTTCAGAACCCGAAATTGTGAGACCCGCGAACGGCTCCTGGGGAACTTGCCGCAACAACACCTCCCTTCAGGGAGCGGGTTGCCGGATGATCACAAACGTTAATGCCTATCTCTCTAAAGATCCCCCGGTTAGTTCAACGAATGCTATCTCACCAAAGCCTGTAGATTATTATGCTGATCCGGATCGGCGTCCTTATGCCTTCCGTCTACGTCAGGGAGATATTCTCACGCGTCCAGGCGACCAGGGCAAAGGACTGTCATTTATTTCAGACGACCCAGTCTACATTCAAGGCGACTTTAACCTGCACCAGAATGCGGGTGGCACGCGATTGGAAGAGTTCACCCAACTGTTGCCCGCTCCCTTTGGCCCTACCGAATTTTATGGACGGACGACGCTCGATCCAAACTTTGCACGATCCAGCCTGGATCAGTGGCGTCCGGCAGAAATTTTGGCCGATGCGATCACGATTCTTTCAGATAACTTCTGTGATGGCAGCATTGAGGATGGCATTCTAACCGCAGGCAATACAGCTCCGTCCTTTGCGACCGCCGATATGCTGGCTGATTACGGATGTACGGGTGCAACGCGAACTTCCTATTTAAACCAGAATCGCCCCTCTGTGGTTCCAACCGCTAACGCAAACGGCGTTAGCTGGATGCGGTCTGAAGCCGTTGACAGTTTAGGAGCTGACCCGAACGTTCCAGCCAGAAACCCCAACAATACGGCTTCGTCTCTCTACTACTACTCATCACCGATCGCCTTCACACGGTTGAACAACCCGATGAAGATGACTGACCTGACGAATAGCGCAGATTACGACCAAGCCTATTACACGATGGGCAGCACGAAGCCTCTGATTGATGCCGTCTCCGGTACCCGGATTAACGCCATCATCATCAGTGGATTGGTGCCCTCTCGTCCCCTACAGTCGTATGGTGGACTGCACAACTTCCCTCGATTCCTGGAATACTGGGGCGGCAGAAACCTGTTCATCAGTGGCTCATTCCTGCAACTAAACTTTAGTACCCATGCCACCGGGCCATTTGACCAGGATGCATTTGAGGTGGGAGCAACGCCAACAGCCACTGAGGTCATCCCCTATTACAACCCACCGACCCGTCTCTGGGGTTATGACGTCGGGTTGCAATATGCACCCGCTGGCCCTGTAGCACAGCGATTTGTAACGGCTGAGTCGAAGCGGAGTGAGTTTTATAGTGAACCAGCCGCCAATGACCCATACATTCGTAAGTTGTGTCTGGTTGTCTCTACGAACTGTCCCTAATCTGCATCAAGGAAACCGCGAGGATCACTACTATGTTTGTTCCGACCTCTCTATCGCGACGTTTGCTCCGACAACAGTTAAAAGCTAAGCGATCGCCCGTGGTTTCCCAAGGGGTTATCGATCGCGCAAGCAACGCTAACCCCGCAGAACAGGGAGTAACTCTGCTGGAATGTTTGATGGCGATCGCGGTGATCCTGCTCACCACTGCCATGATTACCCCACCCTTATTTGTGGCAACCGCCACACGCGTGCAAAACCGACGGGCTGAACAAGCCTTTCAGGTCGCACAGGGACAGGTCGATCGCTATCAGGTATTGATGTCCAAAGGGCAGAACACCCCTGCCCTTTTGCCCGCTGTGGTTGCAAACGTCAACACCCAGGCCGCACCTAGCAGCTTGGCCCAATCCCTCAAGTCGGTCAACTCGACATGCAATACCTACAACGATCAGCAGCTTGCCGCAAACCAGGCATTACCTGTTGATCTGGATGGGGATTGTCAGGTCGATTTTCTGATGCAAACATTCCGCGAAGCAGGTCGAGTTCCAGATTCAGACAACTCCACACTGCGCCCAAACGGGCAAAACCGGGCGACGGCCTTTAAGGTGGGGGTGAGAGTGTATTCCTTCCTGGCAAACGGTAACTGGGCTAACCTGCAAACCACGCAAGCATCCTTACAGCTTACGAGCGGCCAGGGCAGCCAGCGTACTCGGCCACTTGCAGTTCTATATACCACGATGTATTGGAGCGATCGCAGCTTCAATCTTTGTGAGATTCAGAAAAGCGGTAGCCGCACCTGTAACTAACATCACGGTAATTTTCGGTACGACGACAACGACTTACTGCAATTGGGCTGGACGGCAATGGCTAAACAATCTCTCGCACTTCGCTTAACACGCTTCTTATCTCCTGCCCGTCACAATCACACCAAAGGCTTCACTCTAATCGAGTTGCTGATCGTAACCGTCATTGCGGCTGGCATTGTTTCAGGGTTAGTCTACCTGGTCATTCAGCTATTGGGAGCGGATCAGCGAGAATCCGCTCGTGCTGAGACCCAGCGTGAGATGCAAATGGCAATGGATTACATCTCGAATGAGATGCGTGAAGCCACTTATGTTTACACGGGAACATGTTTTGATGGTTCGGATGTTAACTGTCCGCGAGGTGCGGCGGGTGTACCTTTAACTAACTTCCTGCCCGCCTCGTTGACCAACCAGAGCGTCCCGATTGTGGCTTTCTGGCGGCAGTATCCACTGTCCAGCACCATGCGCAATAACGTCTGCAACGGTAGTGCCAACGCTCCTGCGATTTGCTTAAATGCCAATTCCTACGCGCTGGTTGTCTATTCCTTAAGCCGATTGGACACGAACACCGTCTGGAAAGGACGGGCAAGGATTACCCGCTACGTACTATCGCAGTATGACAATGCGGGAACGGCGAATCCAGGGTATGCCGATCCATCCATTACTGGCTTTCAGTCCTGGCCATTCCTGATTCGCGATGGTAATGCTCCAGCGAATCAACAGGTCGGCACCCCTGCCGGAACGCCAGCCGCTCTGGTTGATTTCGTGGATGATGGCACCGGAGCCGCCTCATCAACCCCTGCCTTAACCACGAACGCAGCATGTCCCGATAACCCTGGAACGACGGCTACAGATTATGTGCTGACGCCTACCACAACTCAACTGAATGCCGCAGGGTTTAACAATGCCCGCACCAGTTTTTATGCCTGTGTCAGTCCAATTACGGTTGGGACAAACCAGGATGTCATTCTATATGTTCGGGGCAACGCACGGGGTCGAGGCGGAATTCCAACGGATAAAACCTTCCTACCCACGCTAGAAACCAGAGTCCTGATTCGCGGCGTGTTAGATAGAACGCCTCCGTCTTGACCTATCGTTCATTCATTTAAGTGCATGGTCGTTATTAAAAACCGGGGGAGTGCCCCGGAGGGGCGCTTCCCCGGTTTTTATAAAGTTATTTAATGTGACTACCTAACTTAATTCACCAAACGTTCTCTGTTGCAGCATCCATACCAGGAGTTTCATTATGAAGAACCCTTCATTTCAAAGGCAATCGACAGCCGGATTCACACTCCTGGAGGTTTTGGTAGTCGTGGTGATGATTGCCATACTGTTTGCGATCGCTGGCCCCGGGTGGTTAGGGGTGGTCAACCGTCAGCGATCGGCCAGTTCTAGAGAGCAGATTTTACAGGCAATTCGATTGGCGCAATCGGAAGCGATTCGGACTAAGCGCGAACAGACGGTTACGTTTGATGCAGTTGCGAACCCACCTACCATCACGGTCAAAGGTGCTACTGAACAACTGGGGAATGGCAAATTTCGGACTGGAATGGTTAGCCTACAAACCACAGCACCGTCTATCACGTTTGATGCAGATGGCAATATTAAAGATGGAGTAACGCCTCCAGTCGTGATTACGGTACGTGCTCCCGCTAACACAGGCAAGCGTCGCTGCGTGATCATTCAAACGATTTTGGGAGCAACGCGTTCAGCTGAAGATGGCGAAGCATTGTGTCCTTAGAAACGTAAACTTAATAAAACCGGATATTTAATTTTTGAAAGCGCGGCTGAGCCGCGCTTTCAAAAATTAAATATCCGGTTTTAACTAATCTATGATCCTTAACGCTTGAACCTTCAAAACAGAAAAGGCGGTACTCGGTACCGCCTTTTCTGTTTTGGGGCTTTAGAGTCAGTACTCCCATATCATAGGGATGCAAACAGACAAGAGATTATGTCCAACGTCCAGACCCTTCAGCAACTTTTACGACAACTCGATCAGCGGGGATACAAAGCCTATAAACAAATTCAGGGACGCTATGAGTTTCCTGAATTTACCTTAATGATTGATTACGTGCAGGGTGATCCGTTTGCTGCACCCAGCCGCTTACGAGTGCAAGTTCCGCAAACCTCTACACATACGAACATCCAGGGAGCAGCGTTTCCAACAGATTTGTATTGCACTCCCAGCCGCGCGATCGCGTTGCGGGATTATTTGACCCGCCAATTTGATGCCGCGACAGCCGACATCCGTGAAAAGCGAGGCAGTGGAAATAGTGGTCTGATTGCGATCGCCCGCCCCACTCAGCAAGTATTAGAGCGAACGGCTGTATTGATTAGCGATGAATGGGTAGAAGCCCGATTTGTCGTCGGGCTGCCTGCCAGAGGCCGCCAGATTTTAGGCCATGAAGCCGCCGCTCTGCTGTGTGACAATCTACCCGTGATTGTGGAACGTGCGCTGAAGTACGGCAACTTAAACCAGGCTGAACTCCAGCATCATGTTGAAACGGTAGAAGATACCGACTGGCTGCGGCAACAGCTGCGCGATCGCCATCTGGTGGCCTTTATTCCAACCGGAGCGATCCTGCCCCGACAAAGCGGAGTGGACGACCGACCACTAACAGAAAATGCCTTGTCGTTTCAAGCGCCCCCGTCCCTCCAGGTCGAATTTGAGCGGCCCAACCATGGTCGGATTACCGGAATGGGCATTCCAGAAGGAATTACCTTGATTGTGGGAGGAGGTTATCATGGCAAATCGACCCTATTACGGGCGATCGCGCTGGGAATCTATAACCATATCCCTGGTGATGGGCGTGAAGGCATCGTGACCCATCCCACTGCCGCTAAGATTCGGGCGGAAGATGGGCGTCACATCGCGGGAGTCGATATTTCACCATTTATCAACCACCTACCGCAAGAACGTTCAACCACACGGTTTTTCACTGAAAATGCCAGTGGCAGCACATCCCAGGCTGCAAACATCATGGAAGCCCTGGAGGTCGGCACACAGGTGTTACTGGTGGATGAAGATACATCCGCAACTAACTTTATGATTCGCGATCGCCGGATGCAGGCGCTGATTGCCAAAGACAAAGAACCGATTACCCCGTTTATCGACAAAATTCGGCAGCTTTATCAGGACTATGGCGTGTCTACGATTCTGGTGATGGGCGGCAGTGGCGATTATTTCGATGTCGCAGATACGGTGATTGCGATGTCCGAGTTTCAGCCCGCCGACGTGACTCAGCAGGCAAAAGCGATCGCCACCCAATATGCCACGCACCGCACCGCCGAAGGGGGAGAGCATTTTGGCCCGATCACGCCGCGAGTGCCCGTGAACAATCGATTCAGTGCCCATGACGAGGAGCGCCGCTCCCGACTAAAAGTTCGGGATGTGGATGAACTGGTGCTGGGCAAGGAATCGGTTGATTTGTCAGCCGTTGAGCAAATTGTAGATGTGGGACAACTGCGGGCCATTGGTGCGGCGATCGCCTATCTACAGCGCTATTATCTGGATGGTCTTCAGACGCTCAATGACGTGATCACACATGTAATGGCCGATGTAGAGGCAGGTGGATGGGATGATATTACCGCCTTTCCGCAAGGGGATTTAGCCGCATTTAGACCACTGGAATTGGCGGCTGTTTTGAATCGATGGCGATCGCTGAACTTTCGCTAATCTGAATTCGACGAACGCGCTAAAACGTGCTGTTTCAGCCGCGCGTTGTGTGGCTGAAATGGCGCTAACGAATTCACGTTATATCGTTTTGAAACAGGGCTGCGATGCATGATCGTTTTGAAACGTGGCTGCGATGCATGATCGTTTGAGACGTGCCACTGGCACGTCTCTACGGGGGTATCTGTTGTAGGCAAAATCTCAATTCACGTTAAACCTCGACGACTGATGCAACGCAATAGGCACCTTGTTCGGCAGGAATCTCAATGACAAACTCCGTTCCCTGTCCAGCGGTAGTATTGCAGGTTAGCTGACCTTGATGTTTCTCGACCACAATCCGATAGCTAATGGCCAGCCCCATTCCAGTCCCTTTGCCAACGGGTTTGGTCGTAAAGAAAGGATCAAAAAT
>DATNPS010000242.1:0-8031 GCA_036703095.1 Crinalium sp.
GTTACGGTGAATACAAGTGCAGCTTCAACTAATGATATGGTTCTCCTCTGTTCTCAACACCAGCATGACTTAATTCCCCAGGCTCATTCTCTTGAAGATGATTTGAAGCTTGCTGGTGAGACTAAAAACTTTTGGGGCTTAATGTTTCAACTGTTTCAGCGTAAGACAGATGAAATTGTCTCGGCTTATCCCCATGAAGAAAATCAGGAGAAACTATATCTCAAGGTTCGTCACAGTCTCGATGAGTGCCCTGAGATAAACGAAACCCACCATCGTCGCGGTGCCCTTCAGGATCATCTGTGGGCTAGTGCACTGGCCGCGATCGCAGCAGATCAACCCCGGATTGAAACCGTCTATCAAAACCATTTAAAGGGAAAAGGCGCACTAGAACTGAATTCAGATCTGGACATCCCTACCCACCAGCGTAAGACCAACATCCACCGAATGCCGGGAGGGTATCTTCACGGTCTGGAGGAGGATAGTTTTAACTCAGGAGTTCTGTACGATCATGGTGTTTTTTGGTATGGACGTGGGTGGTTTGGCCCGCTCAATGATGAACTCGGTCAGACCATCATCCATAACGTCTTAGCCCAGCACTATCCAGATTTTCAACCTCACACGATTTTGGATTTAGGATGTTCCGTCGGGCACAGCACGTTGCCCTACGCATCGGCCTATCCTGACGCTCAAGTTTGGGGAATCGACTTAGGCGCGTCGCTGTTGAGATATGCGATCGCCCGTGCCAGAGTGCTGAACCAAACCGTCTATTTTTCTCAACAAAATGCTGAACACACTGAATTTGCCGACCAGTCGTTTGATTTAGTCGTCAGCCATATTCTGCTGCACGAAATCCCGGCGATCGCGAGAAAGCGAGTCTTTGCTGAAAGCTACCGCTTGCTGAAACCGGGCGGAATCATGGTGCATTTGGAAAGCAAATTATTCCTTCAGCCTCCCACGCTAGCAACTCGATATTTCCGCGACACAGAAGTTTGGGCCAATTCAGAACCCTATCTTGCCTCATCCAAATTCGATGATTTTCCTACCTACGCCCTAGAGGCCGGGTTTGCGCCAGACGAGTTTCAGGTGCGGTACACACCGGGCTACTATGGGGCCAAAAATGGGAATACCAACCCAACCTGGGTGGCGTTTTGTGGAGTAAAGCGTTAGTCCGAGCTGTCTCTTTATCGCTATCAAGAAGTAGGGTGGGCAATGCCCACCCTACCGTTATTTGGAGTTTACTACTGCTGTAAGTTCTACCCAACTGCAATCGGAATCATCAGGTTGCCCGATCGCGCATGGCTAACTTGAACAAAATCATCTGCCGTGATAGTACTCGCCTGCACATTCTTAAGGATCGCTAACGGATCGTTGCCTACCCGAATCACCGTATCACTACCTCGCTGCGTCATGGTTAATACCTCTGCAACCAGGCCATTGGTTAAGCCAAGTCGATCAATTCCGTCCTGGAAGTCCTGGATAATCTGAGTGCCTCGACCAGACAGCACAAACGTATCGGCTCCCTGGCCCCCTCGCAGCAGGTTCTTGCCGAGACCACCATCCAACAAATCATCACCAAGGCCACCATTAGCGCGATCGTTCCCTGCCCCACAGAGAACAATATCATTGCCTCCGGCTGAGTTAATCAAATCATCTCCTCGACCTGCATTGATAATGCCGCCAACGTTGCCACCCCGAATCGTGTCGCTCTCACTGGTGCCGAGTAGTTTAGGAACACTACTTGATGTGAACGTTGAGGTGAGAGTACCCGTTAGCGTGAGTTTGTAGGCAGCACTGCTATTACTGTTACCCATGTGAAACACTTGCAAAAAATATTCTCCACTCGCGAGGTTCGTGTTTAGCGATTCATCACGATTGCTGAGTTGAGACGAGCGAGCAACGACCTCATTACTCGTGAGATTACCATCGCGATTGGCATCTCGAAACAGAGTCATATTGACATCAGGACTAACAAAACTAATATCGGTGCGATCGAGAAATGCATTAAATTGAGTCGAAGCACCGACCTGAAGTTTGTAGAAGTCGTTGATATCACCGCCTGAAGAAAGTTCGCCTTCGTATTTGCGCGTTCCGTTGAGATTACCTGAAACTTGTGTCGCTTCTCTCGGCGATTCGTTAACCCGTTCGATTCCTACACCAGAAATGGCTCTGACTCCCAACGTATAAGGTTCTATACCGCTAGATAGCGGTACAACGTGATTCGCTCTTAGAAAATAGGTTCCTGCGGCTAAACCATTGATAAAGGGCGAATTGTTAGATGTGATGATAGTTTCTCCTGCATCAATCCGATTGTTATTGTTAGCATCTCGAATTAATGAAAGATTGATAAACCGTCCTTGCGTCAAATCAAACTTGAGTGTGCTGGTATCTGCGAGTTGAATTCGATAGAAGTCATTAATGTCATTGCTAAAGGTGACAGAATCACTGGCAGAAATAGTGGTGTTATTGCCCGGTAGTGTGCCTAGATTACGAGCAGTGGACATTGAATTGTTATTATCAACAGTCATGGTTGTAGTTCCTTCGGTGAATGAAATGGATGGCAAACACAAATCGTTTTCTTGCCGTATAAATTTAAGGTAGCGATCGCACCGCTCTTAAACCGTTCCAAACCCGTTCTAAAACCGCTCTAACTGTTGTCCTGCAAAGACGTGAAAGGTCAGGAAAAGTCAGATTTCAGGCTGTAATGCTCCTGATTGAAATTGGAATAGGGTAAAGAGAATGTTTGAAACGTATCTTGATGCTCCTGTAAGGGTGCAGCATTCGGGCAAATGGTTTTTGTCATGACCGAGATATAGTAGTCAAATGCCATGCCCCTACCGCTATCAGACGACAAATTAGCAGCAATTCTCATGATGCCAGTTGGGGGAGTGCAAGCTTGTCTGCGGCGAGCTTGCACTCCCCCAACTGTGAGTTTTACGCGCCCGTTGGGCGCGCAATGCCAAAGCCTTACGTGATTTAGAGTTAGAAGCCTTTTGCGATCGCTTCAACGCTCAGACCAAGCGGCAAATTAACTGGCTGCATTCCCACATTCAGCAGGCCGCACCTCAAGCTCTGGTTGTAGCCAGTTAAACCCATCGTGCAAACATGACATGACGAAACAACATCCAACGAGAAGAGCGAATCGGCGACCAAAACGGCTGGGCTTTGCGGCTCTTCCGGACATGGTGTGGGCACCCGTGACATCGGCAGCATTGAATGGCAAGCGCTAGATTTTACAACACGGTGGTTGGGCATTTCCTGGGGTTAGGATCTGGCTATTTAGCCATTGCGTTATTACATGCAAACAGTGCGCCTGCGGTTCTCGCGACGCATCATTTAACGGCACCTCGCGTATGGGCGGCAGTGCTGGCGGTAGCCTTTAATATGCTGGGCAGAATTTTGCTAAACGCATCTCATCCTCCAGCGGCGGCAACGACCTTGCTGGTGGCATTAGGCGGGTTCCCGATGACCTGGAACGGTGTGCTAACTATAGTGATGGTGTGCTGATTGTAGCGATCGTCAGCGAAGGACTGCGATATATTCGGTTACAGGCTATTCACAAGGGCGATGATTAAACAATAAGCGAGCAAAGCAATGCAAAAACTGGCTGTCTTTGGGGGAACGGGAATCATTGGGCGCAGCATCATTGAGTATCTAGATACTCAATGATGCTTGGCAGGGCATTGGAATTGCTCGACGCGATCAGCAAATTTCTGAATCAACCCCGTTTGTCGAACTCAAGGAGGTCGCAAAACAACAGGGTTGGGAAGTAACGGTTCTCCGTCCTGATGTGGTGTGCGGGTTTTCCATTGGCACACCCATGAGTATTGTTCTTGTTATTGCGGTTTATGCAGAAATCTGTCGATTTTACAACATCCCGATGCGCTTTCCGGGGAGCGTTGGTGCTTACAACGCGCTGGCTCAGGTTACGGATGCGGAATTGCTAGCCAAAGCTGTGCTGTGGGCAGCTACAGCACCTCGCGCCGCAGGAGAAACACATAACATTACGAATGGAGATTTGTTTCGCTGGAAATATCTATGGTCACGGTTAGCAGAGTATTTTGAATTAGATATTGCTGAACCGCAAACGATTTCTTTATCCAGCATGATGGCTGATAAAGCACCGATTTGGAACGAGATTCAACAGCGCTATCATCTCAAGGATGTTGCGTTTGAAGATCTTGCCGCATGGTGGTTTGGCGATTTCATTTTTGGGTGTGACTATGATGTCATTTCAGATACAACTAAGATCAAACTGCATGGATTTAATCAGGTTGTTGACAGTGCCGATATGTTTGTCCGATTGCTCGATCGCTATCGAATGAAGAAAGTTTTACCCGATTGGGCTTGATTTGAGGTAGCGATCGCATCAACCGCACCTGCCGATCAACCCATAAAACCTGCTCTAGTTCTAACCGCACCTGGATTGGCTCAATCCTCTGATTGGATTAACCTATCGCATCCTGGTTCTGTTGGATGAAAAGCAATTGCACAACAAACAAAGGTGCGATCGCCACCAATGCCTGTAGGGGCGGGTTTCGCCATTCCGTTAATGGTAAAACCGTTAACTCGTCTGCTAAACCCGCCCCTACCCCCCTACGATCGCTCTAACATCGACATAAATTTACCCTGGGCAAATGGGGCTGGCACAATTGGCATAAAATGGGCGCGATCGCTCACCAGTTGCTTCACATAGAACTCATTGATCGTATGTTTCACCTGTTCCCGCGTTCCAATAATCCAAATCTGCACTTTTTCGGCAGGTGGAACGGGCAGCAGTTCGTTGAACTCTGTAGTCATGTTATTTTTGCCTCACTGATGTGATGAACTGAAGCGAAGAAAAGCTTAAGGCGTGGTTTCCCAACCACTCGTTTTGCATCAGCGAGGCAATTGATCTTAAAATCGATCTAGCCCGCCTCCTGCTCGTACCAGGAGTTAGGTTAGCTGGTTAGCGAGTGTTCGCAGCACTCCTAATCAGCGTTATCCTCACCTTAAGCCTATCTACTGGAAATCCAGTGTTTTTTAAGATAGAGCAAAGGGCGATCGGATACAAGCGTATTTAAGGATTTGTTTCGACCAAATAGCATCGCACCTAATCAAGCAGTTTTTTAGGGCGAGGCTGGTCTTCACTAATCATGGGCGATCGATCTAATTGGAATATTGGTTCATTAGTATGCAAGCGAAGCTCATAGAACCAGAAAAAATACTGAATAAAATCAGCGCCTTCTCTGAGTAGAGGCTAATATGCAAGGGTTCGAATCCGCCTAATATCCCAATTTTCCAAATGGCGTGAAAAAATCACTCTAATTGGGTTCCAAAGGGATATTAGGCCGAAAAAATCTATACTAATTGCCAGATTTTCCAAATAGCATGATTTTTTCACACTATTTTCTCCAGGAGGGTATTAGGTTGAAAAAATCTATCTAATAATATCGTTAGGGTGCTTAAGTTATCGGTAAAACTGTAACCGTGAGGTTATTTGTTGGGATAGCATCGAGCTAGGACGTACCTGAAATTGAGTTTTTTGCTAGATAGCGTTATGCGTTGTATTTTCTGCAAGTGTCAGTCCTCCTCATCTACTTCAAGAGAACATATCATTCCTGAATCATTTGGCAATAAGGAGCACACGTTACCGCCTGGCGTCGTATGTGATAGGTGTAACAATTACATCGCTCGTGAAGTAGAAAAGCCTTTGCTAGATTCACCTTACTTCAAGGAACAGCGTTTCAAGATGTCTGTTCCAAGCAAAAGAAATAAAATTCCAACAATTAGTGGTATCCATCTTCAATCTCGCACACTGATTGAATTAATGAAGCGACCGGATGAAGATGGAACTAGTATAGGCGCTGCTTTAGGTCAAGACGAATCGCGATGGATTAAATCTGTAACAGAGCAGAAACATGGAACGCTTATAATTCCTGTTGCTTCTCCACCCAATGATTATGCTATTTCACGGTTCCTAGCTAAAGTTGGATTGGAATCGTTAGCATCTCGTCTTATCGATATCGAGGGTGGTTTAGATGAAATCGTAGATAAACCAGAATTGGATGAACTACGTTCATATGTAAGAATCGGGACGCCTGGACGTGTTTGGCCATATTCTTGCCGTTCAATCTATCCACCTGATTTTCTCTTTGTAAAAGAAGGGGAAACATTTGAAGTACTGCATGAGTACGATATTTTAGTTACTGATTCTTCTGAGTTTTATATTATCGTTGCCTTGTTTGGAGTAGAGTATGCTTTAAATCTTGGTGGTCGGGAAATAGATGGCTATTATAAGTGGTTGCAACAGAACGATAATCGCAGTCCCCTTTATTCTGGCAAGAACACTCAACTATAGGCGAGATGGAAGGGTGATGTAATCCTAGCCAACGTCCTAACCATTCTGGTGCAGCGGATTGATTGAAGCTGCTTGAATTAGATGCAAACGTATTAGCAACTGCTGACCAGAACCGTTGCACCACTTAATCCTTAGTAGGGGCATTACCAAAAAATTACCTGCTGGTGTCTGATGCTAATTTAGTTTCAAATAACCACAAAGCTCAAACTCATTATTATGAAGCGAAGAAGTTTCTGCCAGTATGCTGCAATGGGGTCAGCGTGTTTTGCTGGGATTATGGACAGAGATTTGACCTTTGCCATGAGTTCTGCGTCTTCTCAAGCCAAGTCGCGCCATAAATGGGTCGTATTGTACTGGATGCCCTATGACAACGACCTTGTACGTTTTGGCGAACCAATTGTTGAAATGTTAGCCAATGGTACACAACCCCCTGAAATAGCTGTAGTTATTCAATCAGACTACTGGGGTGATCCCCAAATGCGCCGTCGCCTGCTTATTAATGACACTATCACTGAAGTTGGTGTATCAGGAGAAGACAGTAGTGATGCATCTGCTTTTGCAGCGTATCTTGATTGGGCAAATCAGACTTTTGAAGCAGAGCATTGGGCTGTAATTGTTGTGGGTCATGGAGGAAAAATTAATGAAGTTAGTCCTGACGATCACAGAATAAATCGTCAAACCCGCACATGGATGAGAGTTGACCAGTTTGCAGATGCAGTTAGCACCTTTAACCAATCTGTGCATGGGCGAGTTGAACTGCTCTTCTTTCAAAACTGCAATAAAGCCACATTAGAAGTCGTATACGAAGCAAGGAATTGTGCTAAGTACACTCTTGCCTCCCAGCTTACTCTTGGTGCTCCTAATTACTACTACGAACACTTTCTAAATCATCTTGCATCGTTGGTTGATGGGCGTGAAGCAGCCATAGCTATAATGGATTCTGAAAGAGTTGATATGTTTCACACACTAACTTTAGTGGACAATCAAGTGGTTGAGCGCGTTCCAGAAAAGCTCTCAAGATTGCTTCAGCCGATTCTTAGCAACCGTTCACCAGCAATTAGCCAATCAGACCTCCCAACCTATCACTATTTCGGAGAGCAACATTGTGATGCGCTTGTGCTGCTTGGTTATCTCTCAAGGAGCAGTAATCAGGAGCAAAATGAGTTTGCTGAGTTTGCTGATTTTCTAAGTTCATCAGTTATTGCATTTTACAAAACAGGAGGAGAACTTTATGACAGTCGTTTCCATAGCAACACTAATTCAGAGGAGTTATGTGGTTTAAGTTTATATCTTCCAGAAACCAGACAAGATATTTCTCGCTATAGTTCTCTCGCCTTGTATCAAGAAGTTGATTTAGTAAGCTTATACAGAGGGATAGTTACCAGTTGATAAGTTAGTGAAATATGGCAGCGCAGTATAACAATTTTGGCGTAGCGGACTGAGGGAACCTGCTGGCGCTAGGTTTAAGGTTTATGGCAATCGCTGACCAGAGCCGTTATGGCACTTTGCCATTAGTACAAATACTCAAAACAGCGATCGCACTCCAACGATGCCCATATACACCTATCAATTGATTTCCAGACACTAGCCTAAATTCTGAGAGGTCAAAAGAGATGAGATGGGAGCGATCGCTCTTCTCCCAATGAAACGCGATTGCTCGTCAGACCAGCAATCGTAGATTTGGATATTGGGTT
>DATNPS010000247.1:0-41729 GCA_036703095.1 Crinalium sp.
GGTGGGGAAGGTGGGGAAGGTGGGGAAGGTGAGATGAGGCCTTCGTTTATCCCCCTATACCCTTACACCCTTGTCTTCCCAACACCAGTCCCAGCAATTCTCAGTATGCCAACTGGTGGCAGTGCAAGCTCGCCTACGGCGGGTTTGCACTGCCACCAAATGCGGGTTTGGCGCGCCCGCCGGGCGCGCCAAACCCGCAATTGGCGACAGTGCAAACTCGCCTGCGGCGGGTTTGCACTGTCGCCAATTGCATACTAAGAATTGCTGTGTTTTTAACGTGAATTCGATAGCCCAATTTTGCGGGCGCGACGCGCACGCAAAATCGTTTTTTGAGAGAGTGCCACGCCATTCTCCCAAAAACCCGCTCGTCGAACTCACATGTTTTTACGGGAACCAGCAAGACAGCTAGGATAAGGGAGTGCTCCACGGCAGATCTAGAACATCTACCATGTTGCTGTAATACCATTCCTATTTGAAGCTGCACCGATTTGAAAGGGGGGTGAAGGGGGCGTTGCTGCCTTCCTGGAGGTGCCCTCACCACCCCCTCCAATAAAGTTGCAGCTTCATATTGAATTGGTAGAACACTGCCGTCTCGACGCTTAGACTACCGATGAGACAGCGGTGTTATCAGTAATCGCTGATTACTGTACCGAGGCGTTGAGTAGGGGCGGCCCCTGCCCAAAGTCTGTCTCTTGCTGATGACAGTTGTATGCGGAGTCAGCCAATGGACACGATTTAATGCAAGAGGATTTTTGAAACGTCTCTTAATCCCCTTGAAAGAGCGTAGGATTAGGCCAAATATCTTCTAAAGTGACTGAAATAGACCGTCTTTGCAGGAGTAAGCTGTGGATTCTAGAGAAATCAAAAAAGAAGCAAATCTTCTGTTCAATGCCCTTTCCCCACTACTGAAATTGGGGAATGGATATGCGGATTTTATCTTAATTGATTTAGCCAGAATCATCAGGTTATGTAGTCAGAGCAATCAGACCATTAGCGCTAATGAATTGCTGGCCTACCTGATAGTTTATGCACTGATTCGGCAGGATGCTGACAAACTCAATGCAGCGATTCATTTATGGGATAAATCGGCGGAAGAACGAATTAAATATCAGAAGGAAATCCTTAAAATTCTTCTGGAATTAACGGATGGGAAAAACCCAGATGAGTCGCTTATTCTTCCCTCTCTTCTCAACAAATATGATGAAGCTAATGGAACCAATTTTCTAACCAAAACTGTTAATGCAATTTATCAGTTTGCCCAGGTGATTACCAAGGCAGATGGTTCGATTACGCTACAAGAGATGGAATCATTATCGTCCGTTTGGCGATTGCTACATTCCTATCAGAAATATGAGAGTTATGACCAGGCATTAGCAGCGGCGTCGCAATATCAAAGCACTGAAACCAGCCCAGCAGCACCTCCTGAACCTGTTGGCAAAGCGTTAGACGATCTGAATGATTTAGTAGGAATGGAAAATATTAAAGAGGAAGTTCGGTCATTAACCAACTTTCTCAAAGTTCAAAAAGTTCGTTCTGAACGGGGACTTGCCAAAACCAGCGTATCGCTTCATTCTGTATTTTGCGGCCCACCCGGAACGGGAAAAACCACAGTGGCTCGATTAATGGGCACTATTTTTAGAGATTTAGGTTTTTTAGCAAAAGGGCATTTAGTTGAAACCGATCGGGCTGGGATGGTGGCGGGTTATGTTGGTCAAACGTCTAAAAAAGTGGATGAATTAGTGAAATCTGCATTAGATGGAGTTTTATTTATTGATGAAGCTTATGCATTAGAGGTACCCAATAGCGCCAATGATTTTGGTCAGGAAGCGATCGATACGCTGTTAAAACGCATGGAAGATTATCGCGATCGCCTAGTTGTCATTGTGGCCGGATATACCGATGAAATGTCTATATTTATTGAGTCAAATCCGGGCTTAAAATCGAGATTTAATCGTTATTTTTATTTCAATGACTATATACCAGACGAACTGGTCGCTATTTTTGAGAAATTGTGTGAAAAGAGCCATTTTAAGCTGACACCAGATGCCAAAACGGTGCTTCACGATGTGCTGTATCGCTATTATTCCAATCGCGACCGCACGTTTGGAAATGCTCGTCTGGTTCGCAATCTATTTGAAAAAACCATTGAACGCCAGGCCAATCGGCTAGCCGTGCTATCCTCTCTCACCGACGAGTTGCTGATTACCATTCGTCCAGAAGATATTCCGACCGCAGAGAGTGGCGATCGATCTCCCTTTCCCCGTCAGTGAAGCAGTGTCATTTCAGCCGCCCGACATGAACTCGACGACGTGCGAAACACCAGTTCGTGCATCATCGAGTTCACGTTACCCAGGACACACCAAGCGCCCATTCGCATTGCGGACAATTCTGCCGGGATTACCGTTAAACAGCACCAAAATGCTCTGACCATCGGGTTTGAGACTCACCAATCGAGGAGATTCTTGTAGACAGCCTCGCACCTGCTCTCCCCAAACCTGAATAGCCGCCGTCCGCGCTTCCCGATAGCGGGCCAGTTCTTCTAGCGTGCCGACTGAGGTGCGGGGGGAGAAGGTTGGATAGGCTTGATCGGTAATGGGCGTGTCCGTTGCGATCGCCGCATCAGTCACCACTTCGGTACGAATCGGAAATGTAAAATCTCTGGGCAATACTCCCGGAACGGGTAATTCCTGCCCTTCTATTTGAACGCGAGTGCTAGTGGTGTAACGAGTTTGAATCTGCTGAGCGGTGATGTTGGAACCTTCAGGAGTTAACGGGCGATCGTTGGATTCTCCAGACCTTTGGTTCAGTTGAGGACGAGTCAGACTTCTGACACCCGGTTGGGCATCTGGACGCACTGAAGGCGTCGAACTCGGCGGCGGAACTACCGGAATCTCAACTCCCGGCTCAGATTCAGGTTCAGCCGCGATAACGAGTGGAGCGGGATGAGTTTGATTCAGCGTAGGGGATTCTGGTAGCACTTCGGGAGGGGCGATCGCATCTCCCTGTTCCGAGACAGCAAGCGTTCTAAGGCTTGCTGCATCACTCACGCTTGTTCCCGCATGCGAGGGCACGGGCGTTTGACTAGCATTTGCCTGCTGATTCCAATCCTGAGCTGCCAGTACTGCCAATGCACACGCTGCAAGAGTGGGGATACGCATAAACGCCAGGGAAATAAAGTGCCAGACATAAATACGGAGTTCCGATTGCCACATCAGGAAATTCTGTAAGCTGGCCTGGGTGGGTCTGCGCCACAACCTATTTGTTTACATTAAATTTAGTGGATCAACGTCAATGGTCAGGCTGACAGCGCTGGGACATTCGGCGCGTAAGGCCATCAGTCGCGATCGCTCCAACAAACTATCTGACGGATATTTCAGCAAAATTTGCCAGCGATAGCGACGCGCGACACGGGGAACTGCCGCTGGAGAAGGCCCCAGCAGCTCATAGCTAGATGACGTATTGGGAGGGCACAGATGGGTGGCGATCGCCTCAGCCGTTTTTTCAACCAGCTCGGCATCTGGGCTACTCAGCCGCAGCAATACCAACTGACCATACGGGGGGTAGTTTAGCGACAGCCGCTGTTCCTGTTCAGTCTGGATAAAGGTTTCGTAGTCATGCTGCTGCACGGCCTGGATGACGGGATGCAGGGGCGAATAGGTTTGAATCATGACCCGTCCTGGCTCTTCTCCCCGTCCAGATCGTCCTGCCACCTGCGTCAGCGTTTGAAACGCCCGTTCGCTGGCCCGGTAATCGGCTAGGTGGAGCAATCCATCAGCAGCCACTACTCCGACGAGGGTGACCTGAGGCAAATCAATCCCTTTTGTGAGCATTTGGGTACCCACCAGGAGGTCAGCTTCTCCCTGCGCAAAGCGAGACAGCAGTGCCCGATGCGCTCCTTTTGCCCGTGTGGTATCACTGTCAAACCGAATGCAGCGGAGTTCGGGAAACTGACGGTTCAACTCTTGCACCACGCGCTGAGTCCCGCTACCAAAATGTTTGAGATAGGGAGAACTACATTCTGGGCAGTTGAGCGGATGCGATCGCCCATAGCCGCAGTAGTGACATCGCAATGACTCGCTACCGCCTTCGTGAGTTTGGTGATAGGTCAACGAAATGTCACAGTGGGGACATTCCATCACGTACCCACAGCTACGACAGGAGACAAACGTGCTGTGGCCCCGCCGATGAATGAACAAAATCCCCTGTTGTCCTTGCGTTTTGAGCTGCTGGAGGGCTAATTGCAGCGATCGGCTAAAAATCGAGCGATTGCCCTGCTGAAGTTCCTGTCGCATATCGATAACTTGAATCGGCGGCATGGGGCGGGAGTGGATGCGATCGGGGAGAGGAAGGTAGAGGGAAGAGGGGGGAGAAGGGGAAGATTGGACGAGCATCCAGGTTTCGAGGGAGGGGGTGGCGGAGCCGAGGATGAGGGGACAGCCCTCTAATTGCGATCGCCATTGGGCAACGGTACGAGCGTGGTAACAGGGGGTCGGCTGATCCTGTTTGAAGCTGCTGTCGTGCTCTTCGTCCAAAACAATCAGTCCTAGCTTTGGTAGGGGGGCAAAAATGGCAGAGCGGGTACCAATCACCACTTGAGGGATGCCGCTGAGCATCTGCCGCCAGGTATCGTAACGTTCGCCATCAGACAGGGCACTGTGATAAACCTGCACTCGACCACCAAAGCGGGAGCGGAAGCGATCGGTGAGCTGAGGCGTCAAGCCAATTTCGGGCACCAATACCAGTGCGGATTGACCTTGAGCCAGGATAGGGGCGATCGCCTGTAAATACACTTCTGTTTTGCCGGAGCCTGTGACGCCGTGCAGCAATACCGTTTGAGCACCGCTGAGGGTGGCGATCGTCGCTAGGGCTTGCTGCTGTGCGGAGGTAAGCTGTTTGGGCTGGTCGGGAGCCAGGGCCGTGCTTCCCTCCATCCGCAGCACTTCTCTAAGTTGAATCACCACACAGCCTTTGCGCTCCAGCCCTTTGAGAACAGAACTGCTAACATGACAGGTTTGCAGCAATTCTTGCAGCCACATATCGCCCCCGCGCCGCTTTAAGACATCCAAAATCTCTTGCTGTCTGGGGCTGAGTGAGATGTCGGGTGGGGGAGCCACCAGCACGATCGCCTGTCGTTGCTTGGGGCGAACCACACTGGCCGCTTCCAGGTAGCTTTCAACCCATCCTCCCTGAAGCAATTCGCGTAATCCGCGCTTGGCTCCCGGCACCTGCTGCTGAAGATATTTCCAGGTATAGTCACCCTGTTTCTGCGCCTGCAATCGTTCTAAAAGCTGCTGAGCCGCAGGGCATAGGGCAGCTCCGAGATGGGGATCAGGGGCTGAGATTAATCGAATCCGCCGTTGCGATCGCCCCAACAGTCCGGGTGGGAGCGCGGCCCGCACCACCTGCATGAGCGACGCGCAGTAATAGTCAGCCGTTTGTTGCAGCAGTGTCCAGTAGGTTGGCGGGAAAAATCCGCGACACACTACATCCTCCACCAGACGAATGCTGGCAGGATCAAGCTCATCGGGAATCTGATGCGTAAGTTGAATGGCGATCGCACCAACCTGCTGAGCACCAAACGGCACGCTCAAAATATCGCCCGGCTGCACCTCCAGCCCAGTTGGGATGCCGTAATGAAAAAACCCCTGCACGTTAGGACAATCGACCAACGCTTCTACCCAGCGAGCCGAACTGGGTTCAGACCCTGTAGCGGTGTGAGTCAAATGGTCTGTTTCCGATTGGGGAGAAAGCAAGCGTGGATGCATGGAAGGGTTGCCTATGGCAAGAGATCTAGTCTAGAACAATCGCTGGCGAGACGAACATTTCTTATGGGCAAGTCAACAGTTGTCATGATGCAAATCGGCAGGAGTGAAAGCCTCTCTAGGAAAAGCTTTCACTCCTGCTACCTGTGTTTTTTGCACGCCCGACGGGCGTGCAAAAAACACAGGCAGCTTCAACATAAAGAATTGCTGTTTATCATTAGCTCACAGCATACCAACTATCGCTTACCGTGTAAAATGTAAATTATAAATTTGAGGGGCGATCGCCATTCCATCGTGATGAGAGTGCTATACAAAGCGTTACATTAGGAATAGACCTGCATGGCTGACTTCTATGCTTCTAACCGATCTTCCTCCAGTCGCAACTTTAGAATGGCAGTGGAATGGCCATTCCATCCGCTATCAAACGGCGGGTAGTCAGGGCGATGCTGTTGTTTTAATTCATGGATTTGGGGCGTCTAGCGATCACTGGCGTCAAAATATCCCGGTTTTGGCACAAACGCATCGGGTCTATGCGATCGATTTAGTTGGCTTTGGGCGATCGGCTAAACCAAAGCCGGGCGAAGACATGACCTACAGCTTTGAAACCTGGGGGCAGCAGGTAATTGACTTTTGCCGAGACATCGTGGGGAGTCCCGTATTTCTGATTGGTAATTCGATCGGCTGCGTCGTTGCCCTGCAAGCTGCTGTGATGGCTCCGGAACTGGCTAAAGGCATTGTTCTAATTAACTGCTCCCTGCGACTGCTGCACGATCGCAAGCGGGCTAGCTTGCCCTGGCACCGCCGTTCATTTGCACCCCTTCTACAAAAACTGCTGGCCTATGAAGCCGTCGGCTACTTTTTCTTTGCTCGACTGGCGCAGCGCAACGTCATTCGCAAGATTTTACTGAAAGCTTATAAAAAACCTGCCGCCGTTACCGATGAACTGGTGGATCTGCTGCTCCAGCCTGCCCTTGATCCCGGTGCGGCAGATGTTTTTCTCGCCTTCACAGCCTATTCACAAGGGCCATTGGCCGAAGATTTGTTGCCGCAGCTCACCTGCCCCACCCTCATCCTCTGGGGCACTGACGACCCCTGGGAACCGATCGCCCTGGGCCGAGAACTAGCTAACTTCCCCACCGTCGAAGACTTCATTCCGCTGGAAGGAGTAGGCCATTGCCCCCAAGACGAAGCTCCAGAGCTAGTAAATCCCATTCTTCAACAGTGGCTGGCCAAGCATGAGTAGAGGCAGAAGGCAGAGAGAGACAAGGGTGATTGGATGTAGGAGGCAAGCTTAACCTTCCCAACCTTCCCAACCCTCTTTATTTCCCACACCCCAACACCTCCTGCCCTCTGCCTCTCATAACAATTCCAAATAGGGGCTTCAAGATTATTTCATCTTGCGATCGCTCAATGACAACCATAGCTTCGTACAATGGTCTCACAAGGTTAATCGTTTAAGGGAGATTGCAGAGTGCCAGCCGCCGTGGGAGTCATTCAAACTGTTGGTTTTCCCGGCATCCTTGCTGCCGCTGATGCGATGGTTAAGGCAGGCCGAGTCACCCTTGTTTACTATGGATTAGCCGAACGGGCTGAATTTTTAGTCGCCGTTCGGGGTGGGGTTTCCGAAGTGAAAGCCGCCGTTACTGCGGGGGTAGAAGCCGTTGGAAAAGTCTATGGAGCCGAACTGGTTGATTACTACATCATTCCGAACCCTCCTGAAAACATTGTGAAGGTGTTACCGATTGAGTACACCCCCAAGGTTCAGCAATTTATGTAACGCGTGTCTAAACTTCAGTGTCTAACGCTGAATATTTGCGATCGCGCGGGTTTAACCGATCTAAAAGCCTCGTACAATAAGGCTGCTCATTTTATTTTTTCGTTTCACTACATCATCAACTTAGGAGAAAGCGATGCCCGTTGCGGTTGGAGCACTTGAAACAAAAGGTTTTCCTGCGGTACTCGCAGCGGCAGACGCGATGGTGAAAGCTGGCCGCGTCACTCTGGTTGGCTACATTCGAGCAGGAAGCGCCCGGTTTACGATCATGATTCGTGGTGATGTGTCTGAAGTTAAAACCGCGATGGATGCGGGGATCGCCGCCGCCGAAAACACCCCTGGCGGCACCCTGGAAACCTGGGTGATTATTCCTCGCCCTCATGAAAACGTTGAGGTTGTTTTGCCGATCGCCTTCACGGAAGAAGTCCAAGAATTCCGCGAATCTCTAGAGCGGCCTAGACTACCGGGTAACGGCAGTCGTTAAAATTCAACCAACCAAGAGCGGGGATGCAGTGCATCCCCGCTCTTGGTTTTGATGTATAGCAGTACTCCCAAAACGTGAATTCGACGAATGCGCAAAGACGTACCCGCGCGACGCGCGAGATACGTCTTTGCGCCATTTCAGCCGCGCGGCGCGCGGCTGAAATGGCGCTATCGAGTTCACGTCACAGAGATTAGAGCGGGGTGCAGGAGTGGAAACCCTGGCTGAGGGAGAAGCACTCGCTCCTCCTTGTCCTTCCAAAAGCCCGATTTTGCGTGCGCGACACGCACGCAAAATCGGGCTTTTGAGAGAGTTGCGCGACGCGTAACTCTCTCAACGCTTTAAAGCAACAACGCTCCCCGATGCCGGAGAGCGTTGTTGCTTTAAAGTTCGAGATGTTTACTGATAGATTAAAAGCCCTACTAAAACTAGAAGCGCTGTGATGAGGTAAAAGCGCGACACAACGTGAATTTCTGACCAACCAACCAGTTCTAAATGATGATGTAACGGAGCCATCTTAAACAGGCGTTTACCGATTCCATTTGCATCTTTAGTGGCTTTGTAATAGCTGACCTGCGCAATGACAGACAGCGTTTCAGCGAAGAAGACACCACTGATGATAAACAGCCCGAACAAGCTTTGACTCAGGATGGCGATCGCTGCCAGTGCTCCGCCTAGAGCCAGGGAACCCGTATCTCCCATGAATACACGAGCCGGATTACGATTGTGGTTCAAAAAGCCTAGATAGCTGCCGCTCATACAGGCTCCGAAGACCATCAATTCAGGAGAAGTGGGTGCAATCAGGGACGAAAGTCCCAGCAGGGCGATCGCTCCTGTTCCTGCGGCCAGCCCATCCAAGCCATCGGTCAGATTAGTCGCATTACTTTCAGCAACTAAGACAAACCAGGCCAACGGGAAGAACAAAATTCCTAACGGCAGGGCCAAACCAAAGGGCAAGGCTAGACTGGTAATTGTCCACGGTTGAGTCCAGGTGGCCCACAAACAGAACAGCGCACCAAACCCAACCTGAAGCGCCAGCTTTAGCTTTGGCGAAATCCCTTTATTGGATTTGCGGCGCAGAATTTGCCAATCGTCTAGCCAGCCAATCGCGGCATACGAGAGGGTTAACGCGGAGACGGCGATTACATTAGAGTTAAAGCCTGACCACAGCAGGGCAACAATCAGCCCTACCGGAACGATAAAAATCCCGCCCATCGTTGGGGTTCCGGCTTTTTTCAGGTGCGCCTGCGGGCCATCTTCTCGGATAAACTGTCCAGCTTTCCAGCGGCGCAGCATGGGGATCACCCAGTAGCCGAGCAGCGCCGTCAGCAGCGCAGAAGTCCATAATGGAAACGTCAGACACGAACTGAAGCCAGGTAGCCGACCCGCCGAGAGGTCGAGCAGAGGAGCTACACCCAAAAGCGCGATCGCCAAAGCAATCGACAGATTTTTACCAGAGAGACCTAGCCGTTCATCGGGAGATAACTTAGCGTCCACAGTGTTTTCATCTCACTTCACACCACACACCAAAGACTGCAATTGAGTCTTCGCTAAATCAGGACTTATCTTCACACAAGTTGTCCTATTTGAAAATACATTACAAAATCTTGATGAAATTAAACTTATTCACCAAGAGGCTTCTGTTGCCACAATCCCGGTAGAGCCTGAGTTTTATCTAAAACCTTGCGATTCCTATTGGGGGATGTGAGTAAGGCGGGCAAGACCCACCTTACGACATCAGGTTTCGAATAGGCTCTTAATACAGATGGGTTGTCCTGCTGTGAGCAGGCAACGCCATTACTCTATACCGTTACAGAAGCCCTTGCATGTATCTTTAATCATCCAAATCGAGGACATCGTCATCATCCTCATCAAGGTCGAAGCTGTTATCTTCGCCTGCCATTAGCTCGTTAATTTCAGCTTCATCATCTCGATAATCGAAATCATGAGCGTCACGAGCCAGAAGCCGACCTGTCCCTTCTAGCCAGTCTAGAATAGACGCATCGCGCTGCAATGGAATTACAGCAGCAGGTTGATTGCGAGGCTCTTCGCGAAGGGCACGATTTTCCATGTTCAAAAGCAATTGTTGACTGTACGAAATAGAACCTGAGAGATTAGCTTCAACATCGGCAGCCTTGATTCCGGAATTGAATCAAGATTGATGCCCCAAATCTTGGCTGATGGTAGGTCGAACCTGAAGGTCTGAGGATCTAGCTGCGATAGTGTTAGCCCAGATTCTAGTTTATGTCAAGAGTTTGGTAATAGATCACAGCAATTTCCTCATATTGATATAGTGAGGGCAGCGTTAGCTGGAGGGAGCTATGGTGATTAGCAAAACCGCATTGCTGGAAGCGATCGCAGGTAAAAATCGGGGCTTGTTGGTGACAGAACCCGATAAAGCGGCTATCCTGTCAGCGATCGCCTACCTGGAAGACCGTAACCCGAACCCTCGCCCCTTAGAAACTCCAGACTTATTGACTGGCGACTGGCGATTGCTCTATACCACCAGTCGGGAACTGTTGGGAATTGACCAACTTCCGCTGTTGAAGCTGGGCCAAATCTATCAATGCATTCGCGCTGGCGACGCTCGCATCTATAACATTGCGGAAGTGTATGGCCTGCCATTTCTCGAAGGAATCGTCAGCGTGGCAGCTCGATTTGAAGGGGCTGGCGATCGCCGGGTTAACGTGAATTTTGAGCGCTTCGTTTTAGGGTTACAGCGGCTGGCCAATTACCGATCCCCCAGCCAGTTTGTGGAGCAGCTTGAATCGGGTAAAGCGCTATTGACGATCGATTTTCCCATTACGCGACGCGAGCAATCCGGTTGGCTCGATACCACCTATCTAGATGAGGATCTGCGGATTGGGCGAGGCAATGAAGGCAGTGTTTTTGTGCTAACCAAAGTGAAATAGGATTGCTGCACGGATAATGATGCGTTTATCTCAGGGGCAGCTTAATTTGCTGGAAACTTGCCCCCGAAAATTTCAACATACTTATTTTGATCAGTTGAGTTCACTAGCGACGCTTGATCAGCAAGAGCGGCTCACCTGGGGAACCCGCTTTCACCTGCTGATGCAGCAGCGAGAATTGGGGCTGCCGATTGACCTTCTAGAGCCGGACGATCAACCGCTGTATCAGAGCGTTCAGGCATTAGTGCAGATTGCACCCGAACTGTTTCAGGATGACCCAGTTAATGTCCGGCAGAGCGAGCATCGTCGCAGCCTTGACCTGAACGGGTATCTGCTCACCGTCGTTTACGATTTGCTAATTTTGGGCGATCGCCAAGCCCAGATTCTCGACTGGAAGACCTATCCCAAACCGCAGAATCAACGATTTCTGGAAAAGAATTGGCAAACTCGCCTTTATCCTTTTGTGTTAGCTGAAACCACTCATTACGTTCCGGATGATATCTCCATGACGTACTGGTTTGTACAAGCACAGGGGGAGCGCGATCGCCAGCCTAAACCGCAATCACTGAGGTTTATCTACTCTAGCGCCCAACATGAGCGCAACCGCGCCGATTTAACTCACCTGCTGCAAAACCTGACCACCTGGCAGCAAAGCCAATCCTTTCCGCAGGTCGAAGAACAGGTAGGAATTTGCCCAACCTGCCCGTTTACAATGCGCTGCCAGCGCAACGCCCCGACGGATGACCTGAATCAAGACGCCAAATTACCCCCTTTGGCAGAGATTCAAGAAGTCAGCTTGTGAGACGATCCAGGGAAATGCATAGTTTGATACCTTCGTAAAGACTTTTTCAACAAAAGTTTGCAGTATCAGAAAAATATTGTTACATTGCGGTTAATCCCTTCATTCCCTGGTGATTCTCATGGGTAGGTTTTTCGGGTTTATTCCAGTTCCACCGACGCTCCAGCCTAAGTCCCGAGTTCACGACCTGAAAGCCCGCCTAGATTGGGGAGAGCCAGCCCTGACCATTGTGGATGCTCGCGATCGCACTCATTTCAACAGCCATCACATTCAGGGAGCCATTTCCATGCCGCTGGATCGGCTGACAGACTCGGCATTGACCAGTCTGGGGTTAGGCCGAGACATCTATATATATGGAGAAACCGATGATGAAACGGCGATCGCAGCGGCTCGACTGCGCGAAGCCGGATTCTTGCATGTGTCTGAACTGCGCGGTGGGGTGGCAGCCTGGAAAGCAGTCGGGTTTCCGGTGGAATCGTTTGTGAAAGTAATGGTTTAACGGAAATATTATCGGCCCGGAATCGGTTTGGAATGGGGTTATGGTTTCCCGACAGGTGTAGAGACGTGCCAATGGCACGTCTCTACGGGTTTTTATGGCGTGCCAATCTATCACTGATGACGTTTTTTACGGCGTGCCACCCCATCCCCAGATAGCGCGAACGATATTAGAAAAATCATCTGTCCACGGAGCGGCGTTCGCAACAGGCGGAATGGGATGCCAGCGCGGATCGGTCAGCAGATTCCCGAAAGTCTGAGATTCTTTGGCAAGCAACACCCAGTGGGATGGGGCTTTACCGCGCGATCGCTCCTCCTCAGAAACGGTTGCCTCATGCTGTTCCAGCGTGGCTAACCTCAGGTGTTGCGCTAGCGCAGCGAGCACAGGCTCCAGGTTGAGATAGCGGTTAGTAATGTTAATGGCCAGAATGCCCCGTTCCGTTAGCTTGTTGAAATAAAGCTGCACCGCCTCCTGCGTGATCAGGTGAACCGGAATCGAATCGGAACTGAACGCATCCATAAACAGCAGATCGTAGGAGCAGTCGGGAGCTTGAGCGATCGCCAGCCGACCATCACCCAGTGCAATATCGAGCGGAGCCTGAGCATCCTGTAAAAAGGTGAAATAGTCAGGATTCAAGGCCAACTGCTGAGCCAGCGGATCAATTTCATAGAACGTCCAGGTTTGGGTTGGCGTCGCATACGCGGCCAACGTGCCCACACCTAGCCCTAATACACCCACTTGCGAGGGGGGAGTCGCTTCCAGCGATGCAAACAGTTGCCCGACCGGGCCAGTCTTGGCAAAGTAGGTCAACGGTTCATCTCGCCGCTCAGGCTGTAAACTTTGCTTGCCGTGCAGTGTTGTGCCATGCAGCAGGCTATGATAGCCACCGTTTTGCGGACTGCTGACGACCCGATACACGCCAAAAAAGCTGCGATCGCTCGTTAACACATCCCCTCGTCCCTGATTGGAGAACTGCGTCAACAGCACAATCAGCAGCAGTCCGACTACCAGATTAAACGTCCGCAGTTGGAAGGTAGACCGGAGAGTGAGCAGCAATCCCAGCGCGATCGCAAAACACAGCACATTTTGTTGCCATCCACTCAGGTCAAGCCCAATCAGCAACCCTCCACCCAAAATACTGAGACCTAACGGCAGCGTCAGAGAGAGCCGCAGACCGCCGCCATAGGCTCCTGCAAAACTGGGCGTTTGCAGCAACACCAGACCCATCAGCAGAATCAGCGGATATTCCAGAATTGAAGAAAAGAGGAGCGGAGCAGCGATCGCATTAAACACGCCTCCCAACACACCTCCCACCGCAATCCAAAAATAAAACACGGTGAGATAGCGAGGATCGGGTCGTTCCTGCGCCAGGCGACGGTGAAATACCAGGGCCATCACCAGCAATCCCAACAGATGCAGCGGCAACACAACTCCAATCGGCTGCACGACCCGCAGCACAATCAGCAGCAGCAGGGTTGCCCCCAACAGCGGTAGCCAGGTCACCAACGCATCGGGGTAAGTGCCAGTTGAAGTATCCCTGGATAAATCACGTCCAGTCGGTTGACGGGCAAACGCAATGATGAACGTCAGCAAATAAATGGCCAGAGGCACAGCCCACAGCAGCGGCACGGCAGCCAGATCCGTAGTGAGATAGGTTGTCACGCCCAGCAGCAGACTAGAGGGCAAAAAGGAGAGCAACACCCAGCGTCCCTGCTGAGCAGTCGAGGGAGATGCACCCGAAGAAGATAAAGATACCGATGAACTGGCTGGGTCAGGAAACTGAGTAGCCGTGGGTTCATCTAAAGCCGATTGAAGGGGCGATCGCCCCACGATCACCGCACACCCCAGCAGCAGCACGATCAGCAGTCCATAGGCACCACTCCACAACCAGCTCTGTTGAGTTAACGAAATATTCGGCTCGATCGCCAGCGGATAGCACAGAAGCCCCAGCAAACTGCCTAAATTACTGGCGGCATACAAAAAATAAGGATCTTTACTGCCCGCCTGCCCAGTGTAGGCAAACCACTTCTGCACCAACGGGGCCGTCGTTGAGGTGAGCAAAAACGGTACACCAACGGACAGGGTCAACAGGGCTAAGAGCCAGAGAATCGGGTTGGCATCCGCAGGTGGCGTCCATCCGTTTACGAGAGCGATCGGTAGAAATGGCAGCGGTAGAAATAAAGCGACACTGTGGGCGATCGCCTGAATTCGGGGTTTCCATACAGTTGTCATGAGATGGGCATAGCCGTAGCCCAACAGCAGCACCGTCTGAAAGAAAAATACGCAGGTATTCCACACGGCTGGCGAGCCGCCCAACAGCGGCAAAATCATCTTCGCCACCATGAGCTGCATCCAAAACAACAGAAACGCGCTGACAAAGAGAGTGGCAGAAAAAAGGAACTGCATCCTAAAGCCTCTAGTCTTCACATAAGAAGCGGGTCATTCACTCCCCAATTTTAGAACCGTGACCTGTTGCGCAGGGTGTTTGACAGGTTGAATGGCTCAGCTCAGTACATACAGCCGCATCTACCGCAACAATATCGCTATTGTCTCAACCCGCCCCCAGTTGCATCTACCTTTCGGGCTAATAATTGGGCATCTCAAAACCCTCTACTTTCTACCTCGAATCCCATTGCACCTACCTTCCGGACTGGTCATTGTGCCTGTGTAAACCTGAGTAACACCCCACAATCGCTAGTCGCACTGTTGGCGCAAAGCATTCGTATAGCAATCGAAGGTTAGTTAGGACGGAGTGCAGGGGTTCCCCTTAGCTGGGGTATAGCCCTCACAACTCCTGTTCTAGCTGTCTCAACGGTTGCCATATCCATTAGTTATCGTTACTGAATCTAACCCTCATGGAGCCTAGAGAATACTCAGAAGAGATAGATCTGCGAAAGTACTGGCTCGTTCTTAAACGACGATGGTTAGCCTCTACGCTTGTCTTTAGCGCAACGGTCGCTTTTTCAGCTTTGATTACCTCGTTGCAAGAGCCAATCTATGAAGCATCTGGAAAACTGTTGTTTAAGGTTGACCGTGCTCCACTACTGACCGGATTAGACACCGCTACTACGACTCAACCGGATCTTCCACTCGCTAAAAATAGTGACCTGCTGGGCACTCAATCTGAAATTATTCGCTCCCTGCCGATCGCTGAGGCAACGGTGAAAACGTTGAATCTCAGGGATATGAATCAGGAATTGATTGACCCTAAACTCATTGCCAACGGACTCAGCGTGAAGCCCGTCGCCGGAACGGATGTTTTAGAAATTGCTTATCAATCGGATGATCCGAAACTGGCAGCGGCGGTCGTCAATCAAGTCATGCAGAACTACATTCGCAACGATATTGAGAGCAACCGGGCAGACGCCGAGGCCGCCGGAACCTTTATTCGCAATCAACTGCCTAAATCAGAAAAAGCCGTCAGTGACGCGGAAGCCGCTCTGAGCCAATTTAAAGAGCAAAACGGTGTGGTTGTCCTGGATGAAGAGGCGAGCGCTGCCGTCTCTACCATGTCTACCGTTGATCGAGAGATTACCGACACACGGGCCCAACTCGCCGAAGCTAGTGCCAAAGCGGATGCCCTGCGCCGCCAAGTCGGGATGGATACAGCTTCATCGGTCGATATTAGCTCTTTGAATCAATCGCCCGGTGTGCAAGAAGCCCTGACTAAACTCCAGGAAGTGCAAACCGAACTGGCTTCAACCCGCGCGGCCTATCGTTCTGGCCATCCGGCTGTCACCCGCTTAGAACGGGAAGAGGCTCAACTGCAAGCGGTGTTGGGCGATCGCGTCCGGCAAGTCTTGGGTCGCAATCAGCGGATTCCGGTTGGCGATCTGCAAATTGGCGATTTGCGTCAGACGTTGATTGCAAATTACGTAGACGCTGAAATCCAGCGGCTAAGCCTGATCCGTCGCATCAACGACCTGACTGGCTCCCAATCGGCCTATGAACAGCGCGCGCAGGTTTTACCCGCACTGGAAAAAACACAGCGAGAATTAGAACGACGGCGAGATGCGGCCCAAACCACGTATCAAACGCTGCTGACCCGCCTGCAAGAAATTCAGGTGGCTGAAAATCAAAATGTGGGCAATGCTCGCATTATCTCCACCGCTGATGAACCGACTAATCCAGTGGCCCCCCGCAAAACGATTAACCTGGCGGCTGGAGGGGTAGCAGGAATTTTATTGGGAATTGCTGCCGCCTTTTTGCTTGATCTGACCGATCGCTCGGTGAAAACCCTCAAAGAAGTCCGAGAATCATTTGGGCAAACCTTATTGGGCGTCATTCCTTATATTGGTCGGGGCAACAAACCGCTGTCCATCGCAGACGATTCAGATCCAAGCTTACCGAGAGTGGTAGTGCGCGATACGGCTAACTCTCCTGTGCGAGAAGCCTATCAAATGCTTCAGGCCAATCTCAAATTCCTCAGCTCTGATAAGGATTTGAAAGCGATTGTCATCACCAGTTCGGTGCCCAAGGAAGGTAAATCAGAAGTGGCCGCCAACCTGGCCGCCGTAATGGCTCAGGCCAGACGTCGAGTGCTGCTGGTTGATGCAGACATGCGCCATCCTGCACAACATCACGCGTGGGGATTAACGAACTTAGTGGGACTCAGCAACGTCATTGTAGGACAGGTGAAATTTAGCGAAGCCGTACAGGCGATCATGCCCAACCTGCATATTTTGACGGCTGGTGTGGTGCCACCCAATCCGATGTTCCTGTTAGATTCATCGCGCATGGCGTCTCTGGTCGAAGCGTTTTCCAGAAACTATGATTTCGTGATTTTTGATACGCCTGCTCTGGCCGGAATCGCGGATGCAGCGGTCATCGGCAAGATGACAGACGGCACACTGCTCGTGGTGCGGCCCGGATTGGTGGATTCGGCCAGCGGTAATGCAGCCAAAGCATTTCTGGAACAATCGGGCCAAACGGTATTGGGCGTTGTCGTCAACGGAGTCAATGCCAAAAACGAACCGGATAGCTACTTCTATTACTCTCGCGAAGAACAGGCGATCGCCAAGCCTGATACCGTTACCGTCCGCTCCTAAGATTTCACCTGTCAACTCACCCGCATGGATAGCGTGCAGTTGAACTGCACATCACATCCTCTTCGAAAAATTAACGATTCACGTTGCTCATGGTGTCAAATCGCTTCCACACTCTTTACACGTCTCTATCTTCAGTCCTGCTGCTCAGCCTGGCATTGCCTCTGCCCAGTCTGGCCCAGCAGTATGCCCCCCGCGTGCCGCCATCGGCTGAGGCGGCTGTTCGGCCAGCTTACCTGTTAGGCCCAGGCGACCAACTTCAAATTACCGTGTATGGCTACGAGGAATATACCGGGGCACGGGTCATTTTGCCCGACGGCACCATTACACTGCCTGTTCTGGGTTCGGTGCCTGCCGCTAATCTCACCCCGGATGAATTGACCCGAGAACTGACCGACCAGCTTCAGAACTATCTGGTTGATCCAGTCGTAACGGTCAGCCTAAATACGTTGCGGCCTGTGGTCGTCAACGTAGCTGGCGAAGTTCATCGGCCCGGCCCTGTGCAGCTTCGCAGTTTGACCACCGTTTCAAATACCACCGGAGATACGGGCAGCACCACACGCGGAGCCGTTGACTCTGTGCCGACGATTAGCTCTGCGCTGATTGAAGCGGGAGGTGTGACGAGTCAGGCTGATATTCGCAAAGTTACGCTGAGGCGCATGTTGCCGGGCGGCAATTCTACGACACTGACCGTAAATCTGTGGGATGCTCTGTGGTCTGATAGTGTTCCGCAGGATCTGGTGTTGCAGTCGGGCGACACAATTTATATTCCCAAGCTGGCTCAGGGCGATATCGATCGCCGATTGCTGTCACGCTCCACGCTTGCACCCAGAACCGTGAGGGTGCGCGTGATCGGTGAAGTCCGTACACCGGGTGAGGTCGAAGTACCACCCGATAGCACAATTTCATCCGCCGTGGCGATCGCAGGTGGGCCTAACCGGGATGCAACCCTGCGGCATGTCGAACTGGTGCGATTGAATGACAACGGCCAAATTACCAACGAACAGCTTGATCTACGTGACTTAGATGACGACAATCAAGTGCAGGAAGGCGACGTGATTTACGTTCCGGAACGGGGGCGATCGTCCTTCTTTAGAGTCATGGGCGAGATTTTGAGTCCTGTCAACAGTTTATTCAACTTGCTTCAACGGCTCTCGTTCTAGAGCATCAGTACACTATTGCCGTAACACCGCAATCTCAGGGGTGTTACGAGTAATGATCTTTGAGTAGGGTTGGCCATGCTAACCCTATTGCTGTCTTGCCCTTTCACTGCGACGTCGATCAATTGCACATTGTCAAAGAAAAGTAAGTAGGTAGCCAGAATTAAATAACGCTATAAAAACCGGGGGAGCGCCTCTCCGGGGCACTCCCCTGGTTTTTAATTATGGCTATCTACTTAGGAGTTGTTCATCCTGCTTTTCAAACTCGATCATCTTTTTAGTAAATGTATTTTTTACAACATTTGTTTGAATCTTCGAACAAATAACTCTATATCTTAGGTTTGATGACAAACATCTATATCACATTAATTGAAATATTGTTTATCAGTAACATTCTCTAGATTTGCATCCAAATCATCCTCCCAAAAGCAATCACGACCTACTAGAAGATCGCTCTTAACGAGTCTATAACCTTTGCAAAATCTTGTAGTCATAGCCTCAAAACCCTGAACCATCAACAAATAGACAGAACAGATTCTGGAAGTTGGAGTACTTTTCATGTTGCATACCATGATGCATCAGAATGACAATCTAGCCACTATCTGCCTCGTCTCAAAACATAGAAAACATGTCAACAAACTACTTAAAAAATTTAATTTATCTTTTCCAATATTCCGGATAGCTTCACAATTTCGCTGCAAAACTAAGCAATGTTAAGTGTCAAAATGGCAGGTTAGCATTCATCCGTTCATCTACTTTACGCCAACCGATACTGCCAAATCATTCATTCCTGGCGGAACCGGATCGCAAAATCATCTGTCTCTTGTTTTGGCTGATACACAGAAAAATGACATCTGAAGGTCAGCCTCAAGAGACTTAAACGCAGGGTGCAAGATTAAACACACACTATCTCAGCGCCGATCGTTTAAGGAGCCATTGAGTATGAAGGTCTTGCTTTCTGCCTATGAATGCGAACCTAATCGAGGTAGAGAACAAGGACGGGGTTGGAACTGGGCGCTGCAATTGGCCAAGTTAGGATACGAAGTTTGGGTACTTACCCCTCAGCGCAATCAAGACTTGATCGAGCCTGCGATCGCCACCGAACCAGTTTCTAATCTCCACTTTGTTTACATTCCCGACTCAGCCTTTATTCGCAACTACATCACCGGGAAAAAGGGAACCGTCCTGCGCTATCTGCTGTGGCAAAAGCAAGCCTACGACGTAGCCCGACAGCTTGATCAAGAACACAATTTTGATCTGGTGCACCATCTCACGATGGGGACAGTGACGGGTGGCTCCTGGCTGTGGCGACTGCGGAAACCTTTTGTGTATGGCCCCGCTGGAGGTGGACAGGTTGCGCCGCCCATCCTGAAACAATATTTCTACAAGGGATGGAACGTCGAAGCACTGCGATCGTTCATCATGCAAACCGTAGTGCCGCTCAATCCATTTTTGCGCGATACCTTTAAGCAAACGGATTTAGTGCTGGCTGCCAACTCAGACACCGTTGAGTTAATGAAAAACCTGGGCGCACCGCGCGCCGAGTTCTTTGCAGACGTGGGCATTCCCGACGAGTTTTTTCAGGAAGCGCCACCCGTGCGATCGCCTTCTTCAGAACTGCGGCTTTTCTGGGTCGCCCGGATGTATCCCCGCAAAGCGCTGTTGCTCGCCCTGGAAGCACTTTCTAAAGTCAATCCAGCTATTCCGGTCAAGCTGGTAATTGCTGGAGGCGGAGAGCAGCAGAAGTATTTGGCTGGATGGATTGAAGAATTTGGGTTACAGGGTAAGGTCGAGTTTCTGGGATTTCTCTCCTGGGAAGCCGTGAGAGAACAGTACCTCAAGAACGACGCGATGCTCTTTACCAGTCTGCGCGACACCACCGGGGCACAACTGCTGGAAGCGATGGCACAGGCCATGCCCATCATCACGCTCGATCATCATGGAGCGAAAGATTCCGTTCCAGCCAACGCGGGCATCAAAATTCCCATCATGAATCCCACCGATACCGTGAATGCGATGGCACGTGCGATCGAATATATGTATGAGCATCCGGAGGAACGATTAGCGATGGGGCAGGCAGGCTATGAGTACGCCAAAACGCAAACCTGGACTCAGAAAGTACTCAAAATTTCCAAATACTACGAAGATTTGGCCTCAAAGAAACCACGCTATGCCCAGGTGTAACCCAGTTTGGAATCGCAGTTCAGCATTTGGAACGTTTGAATGCATGAACACACTGAGTGACATCCCTTTATACGGAAACCCATCCCACTAATGAATCTGAAAGAGAAGGCAGTTAAAGGCGTATTTTGGTCTGCCCTTCAAAAATGGGGAGAACAGGCTATTTCGTTTACCGTTTTCCTCGTTCTAGCCCGATTGCTTGGCCCACATGTATTTGGTCTGGTCGCAACGGCAAGTGTCTTTCTTGCCTTTGTACAGGTTTTTCTGGATCAAGGGTTTGCCGAGGCCGTTGTGCAACGGGGAGAGCTAGAGCCTGAGCATTTGAATACTGCATTTTGGGTTGGGCTTGGCACCAGTACCCTGTTGACCATTATTGGTATTGCCTGTGCCGATGTTGCTGCGAATGCATTGCAACAACCGCAACTGGCTCCCATTATTCGCTGGCTTTCTCTCAGTTTTGTTTTAAGAGGGCTAAACAGCGTTCAGGCCGCTATTCTGCGGCGCAAATTTGACTTCAAAAGTTTAGCGGTGCGATCGCTGATTGGCACAGTTGTTGGGGGAGTCACTGGCGTCACGATGGCGCTATCAGGGTATGGAGTCTGGAGCTTAGTTGGACAACAGCTTTCCAACCTGCTCGTTGGTGTACCGTTGCTCTGGTGGATCAGCGGGTGGCGACCGGGCTTTCAGGTGTCTCGCAAACACTTCAAAGATCTCTTTAACTTCGGGATTAATGTCGTCGCGTTCGACTTGCTCAACTTCTTTAATAAGCGATCGGATAACCTGCTGGTTGCCCTATACCTCGGCCCACTTCAGTTAGGCTACTACAACGTTGCGTATCGCCTGCTGGAGATTATGATCCAACTGCTGACCAATATCACCAACCAGGTCGCCGTCCCAGCCTTTGCAAAGTTGCAGCATGAACCGGAACGGGTCAAGAATGCATTTTATAAAGCGACTCAGTTAACAAGTCTGATCTCGTTTCCAGCGTTTCTGAGTGTAGCGGTTCTCTCCCCAGAACTCGTTCGACTGCTGTTTGGGGAGAAGTGGTTGCCTAGCATTCCAGTCATGCAAGTTCTTTCGATTATGGGAGTTCTACAATCCATTTTTTTCTTCAACTCAACCGTACTTTTGGCAATGGGTAAACCCAACTGGAGATTATGGATTAATTGCCTGAATGCCATCACGAATTTTGCAGCCTTTGCACTCGTCGTTAAATGGGGAATTTTAGCGGTTGCATCCGCATTCACCATTCGGGGTTATTTATTCTCTCCAATTCCAATCCTTGCAATTCAGAAGCTCATTCGAATCAAACTGAAAGACTACGCCAGCCAATTTGTCGCTCCCTTAACTGGCTCTCTCGTCATGGTTGCTGTTCTTTTCGGCATCAGGAATGTATTCAGCGGTTCCGTTAACCTGTATTCCTTGATGGTCATTTATATTCTGGCAGGGGCGATCGCTTATATTGCAACCCTTCAACTGATTGCACCAAAACTGGTTCGGTCAACATTAGACCTGGTTTTATTAGCATTACCCAAATCAAAGTTGAAGAAGACATAGCTAACAAACTAGTACTAACTAACCGATATTCAGTTATTGTTGACACGCAGAGGATATCTCATCATGGCAAACTCGCAAACCAGTACTCTACCGACCTTCGCCATTTCAATCCAGCCCAAGTTTAAAGTGGCTCGTCGGCTACAGCGCAAGTGGGAGCGCTTCATGCTCATCCCTAATCTTGTTGCGAACTACGCCTACGATTTCAACCGCTTCTTAAAGTGGTCGTCCATGATGGGAAAAGTGACGACCAAAACCCAACTGCAAGCGCTGATCACGATGGATTATCATCGCGTTGAGAAAGGACTGGCCTTAAAGGAACCTCGCCTCCGCTTTGGGCCTCAAGTGATCGAGCGATTACTCTCCAATGTGCGCAAATATCATCAGAACTACGGCCCAGATGAAACGACCCAAGTTGCGATCAATGCATTATTCTCTTACTACACCTTCAACTTGGAAAGCGGTATTGAAGATGAACAGCTCCATCAATCATTAAACGCTTTAAAGCAGTTAAACGACCATCCCAACTGTTCAACAGCAGATGGTGGAACAGTTGCCGTTACAAAACAGCAGATTTTTGACGCATCCCATCTCGATCTCTCCAACTTTTTTGCGTCCAGATACAGCATTCGTCAATTTACATCAGAGGATGTTGCAACCGAGCTGATTGAACGAGCGGTCGTAATGGCTCAAAAAACACCATCTGTCTGCAATCGGCAATCGTCTAAAGTGTATGTCTTTAGCAAAGCGGAAGACAAGCAGAAAGTCCTGAGCTACCAAAATGGCAATCGCGGATTTGGCGACCAGGCCAGTAAAGTTCTAATCGTGACATCGAATCTAGAACACTTTGTTTCTGCTGGAGAGCGAAATCAGTGTTGGGTAGATGGCGGGATGTTTTCCATGTCTCTGGTTTATGCCCTGCATTCACTAGGCTTAGGAACCTGCTGCTTAAATTGGAGCGTAGAACGTCAAGCGGATCAGGAACTCCGGCAGGTTGCAGGCATCAGTGATGCAGAAGCAGTGATGATGATGATTGCGGTGGGGCATCTGCCTGAAACGTTGAAAGTAGCTCAGTCGCCTCGAAAACCGCTTCGTGATGTGTTAGTGCTCAAGTAAAAGGGACGTCGGTTGAGAATCAGCGTGTGTCTTCCATGACAACATCCGTCAGGAGACAACTGATATGCAGCGGATCACTGAGTTTGAGGGATTAAGGGCTATTTTGGCCTGGTGGGTCGTCTGGGGACATTTGTTACAAAACAGCGGGTTTGTCAACCCAAACGCAGTACCCATTCCCGTCTCGTGGCTGTTAGCCAATGGATACGCCGTCGATCTGTTCATTATTTTGAGTGGATTTGTCATTTTTCTGCTATTAGACAGCAACCCGAACAAGACGTATTTTCAATTCATGGCCGAGCGCTTTTTCCGCATCTATCCTCTCTTTATTCTCACCTTAATTGCAGGTTTGCTGTTAACGCCAATCAAGGTTTCCGTATTTGGTGATGGCGGGTGGCATGATCTAGAATTTGCCGGGAGAATGCTGGCACGAATTGGCTATGAATACGACTATTTTGTGGTTCACATCATTTCTCATTTAACGCTATTACAGGGATTAATTCCCGATCAGCTCGTTCCTGACAGCAGCGTTGCTTTTCTAGGCCCCGCATGGAGTTTATCGCTGGAATGGCAATTCTACTTAGTGGCTCCACTGCTGATTCTTTGTGTGCGGCGATCGCTCCTCTTGTCCTTCTTAATTGTTCTAACGGCTGCGGTCGTCAATAAACTGCTTTTTCTCGCAGAGCTAGACTTCGGGTACGGATCATTCCTAATTGTCAAATTCAAATTCTTTGTTGTGGGAATCCTATCTTACTACGCCTGTAAATTCTCTCAGACTCACTCGTCTAAGGTACGTCAGTTTTTTCCATTCCTTTCAACCAGTTTAATCATTATCACCATTTTGTGTATTTATTCTCCTTCCCGTACAATTGTTGAAATCGCTATTCCGATGACTATTTGGCTGATTACTCTGAGTGTTGTTTTAGCACGACTTGTTCAAATTAACTTCCTACCCTTCAAAGCAATTGAAACCGTACTAAATCATCCTCTGCTCCAACAATTGGGTCGGGTTTCATATTCAACCTACTTAGCACATATTCCTATTTTCCTCGTCTTAATGTGGGCATTCATGCAGTTCAATCCTGATGTTCAGAGAGGTGCAATGTTAATGTTCCTGGGTTTAGTCGGTTCAGTCGTCGTTACAGCGATCTCGTTTGTGCTTTATTACCGGGTAGAAAAACCATGTATGCAGTTTGGAAAACAAATGTCTAAACAAATGACTGCCAAAACAATCCCGATCTAACCCTTGTCCATTTTGGGCTAAATCCGTTTCACACCTGATTTTGAATGGAGATACAACTGATATGAAAGCAGTCATTACAGGCATTACTGGGTTACGCAATCGAGGCGTTGAGGCTCTCGTCGTGCCAACCGTTGAGCAACTGCTTCAGCGGCAACCGAGTCTGGCGATTAACGTTCTCACCAAGACAGTTGATTATGACACCACCCGACTGCAACACTATGGCGTTGACCTGATCGAAGTTCCGGTGAACTCTGGACGCGGCAGTCGTTGGAGACGATTGAAGGCCAAATTACCCTTTCAAAAGTCTGCTCCATCTAAATTGGATGTTATCAATCAGGCGATACGCGAATCGTCGGTTGTGGTTGCATCGGGGGGGGATGTGTTCAGCTCTGACTATGGTGCGCTGCATCGGCATCTTCAACCCCTTGAGGTTGCCCTGAATGCTGATGTCCCAGTTGTCTTTTTAGCGCAATCGATTGGCCCTTTTAAGACGGATGCAGAGGCTAAAGCCTGGACAGAGGTTGCCCGTCGTTCCAAGCTGGTTACTGTGCGCGAGAAAATTTCTTACGACTATGTGACGAAGACTCTGGGGCTACCGGAATACATGGTGAAGCTCACGGCTGATCCGGCCTTTTTGCTGCAACCGCCTTCTAGAGAACAGGTGGCCAGAATGATGAGCGCGTATGGCATCACGCGCGATCGCCCCGTGATTGCGATCGCTGTCAGCCAGGGCATTAGCCGCTTTTCGGGCTGTGACTACACACAGCAGCTTAACGCCTGGAAGCAAGTTGTCAAGCTGTTGTTGGATGAGTTTGATGCACAGGTTCTGATTATTCCTCACGTTCAAGAAATTTATGTCGGGAATGATGACCGCATTGCAGCTACCAATCTTCTCAAGAGTTTAAATTTTCATCCACGGGTTCACCTAGTGGGTGCAGATCATACGGCGTCTGAGTTCAAAGGGTTAATCGGAGCCTGCGACATGGTAATCGCCGAGCGGATGCACGCCTGCATTGCCGGACTGTCTAGTGGAATTTGCACCGTAGCTGTCGGATATTCCATCAAAGCGGAAGGGATTCTCAACGATTTGATGGGTGCTGAAGCCGTTCAGAATGGACTACTGATCCCGATTCAGCAATTTTTGGATGCAGACAAAGCGACGGATAGCATTCGATCTGCCTGGAAAAATCGGGACGCGGTTGCTAGTCAGCTTCAGTCTGTATTGCCCAGCGTTAAACAAAATTCTGCCAGTAACTTTGACATGATCTCAGCGATATTGAGCTAACTCAGATTCGTAAAACTATAGCATTCACCAACCGAGAGTGCAGAAGGGGTGTGGGGTTGGGTTCTCAACCACGGATTCTACCCTCGCCCCTTTACAACTCAAATTGCTATCACGTTCATCTGTTTATTCTGGAAGCTGTAGGAAGCAAACTTTCATGTTGCGATCGCCCATGCCCATGCCAACCCATCCCGTAGAAACCAACACCCCTCAGCAGGCCGTTCTTTCAAAGAAATCCTGTATGACGGTGGCGTTTCGTCCCTGGTGGCAGGACAACCCCTATCAGCAGCTATTAGCCAGCCATCTAGAAGCGCTGGGCGTCGAGATCAGAAAAGTCGGCACGCATACCCATCTCCCCCTGAATGGAGGAAAGCCCGACATTATTCACCTGCACTGGCTCCACCAATTTTTTTTGCCACCCAAACCCAAGACACCTCTAGAAAACCTGCTGCGATTCTTCACGGGGTTGTTCATCCTCAAGCTGATGGGGAGTAAGTTGGTGTGGACAGCTCACAATCTAAAAGACCACGACAACCGTAATCCTCTGGCCGATAAAATTTGCACGTACACCGTTGCCAAACTGGCGGATCGCATTATTGCCCACAGCGAAACGGCCAAGCTAGAAATTCTGCAAGCCTTTTCAATTCGCAATCCTGATAAAGTAGCAGTTGTGCCCCACGGAAACTATATCGGCACGTATGAAAACACCATTAGCCGTCGTGACGCACGGGCACAATTGCAGTTGCCAGACTCTAGCCCAGTGCTGCTGTTTCTAGGCTCCATTCGTCCTTACAAAGGTGTTTTAGAGCTAATTCACGCCTTCAAGCAGCTCAACCCTTCCGACCTGCGGCTGGTGATTGCCGGGAAGCCATCTGATGCAGAAACGACAGCAACGATTGAAGCGGCGATCGCCCATCATCCCACTATTCATTTCATCCCAGGTTTTGTTCCCGACAATGACATTCAGGTGTATATGAACGCCTGCGATGCGGTTGTTTTTCCCTATAAAGATATTCTGACGTCAGGAGCAGTTCTGCTTGCCATGTCATTTGGTCGCGCCTGCATTGCGCCTCGCCTGAAAGGCATTGCCGAAACGCTCGATGATACGGGTTCCATTTTGTATGATCCTCAGTCTGATATAGGCTTGACACAGGCATTACAGGACACTGTTCAACGGCAAGAAGAGCTGTCCCACATGGGAGAGCACAATCGCCAGCGTGCAGAGCAATGGAACTGGCAGTTTGTGGCGGAACAAACGCTGCATGTCTACCAATCGTGTTCCCAGTCTTGAAACATACCTTGAATGAGTCGATTTATGGATGAACCAACTCAGCCCTTTGTTTCAGTCATTATTCCTGTCTTTAACGATGCGGAGCGGTTGAAGCTGTGTCTGACGGCACTAGAGCAGCAAACCTATCCTCGCAATCGCTACGAAGTGATTGTCGTAGACAACGGCTCTACGGAGGATATCAAGAGCGTGGTTGAGCCGTTTCCACAGGCTATTTTTGCAGTTGAACCTCGCACGGGTTCCTATGCCGCTCGCAACAAGGCGTTAACGATCGCCAACGGGGAAATCCTGGCGTTTACCGATGCGGATTGCATTCCGACAAATAGCTGGATCGAAAATGGCGTGACGCATCTCCTGAACACTCCGAACTGTGGATTGGTGGCCGGACGCATCAATTTATTTTTCCATGATCCCCTGCATCCCACGGCGGTTGAGCTATATGACAGCGTAAAGATTGGTTTTCCGCAGCAGAAGTTTTTGGAAGAGTCAAACTATGGCGCAACGGCAAATGTGTTTACCTTCCGGAGCGTCATGGATGCGGTCGGGCCGTTTGACGATACGCTGAAATCGAGTGGCGATCGCGAATGGGGGCAGCGCGTTTTTGCGGCTGGCTACCAGCAGGTGTATGCCGACGACGCTTGCGTATCGCATCCCGCACGACGCACCTGGAATGAGCTGCACAAGAAAGTCGTTCGCATTATTGGCGGCCATTTGGATTTGCAGCGTAAGCGCGATCAGTCCTCAGCGAGATTTGTGACAACCACGGTGCTGGAATCCATTAAGGATTTTCTACCGCCGTTTCGCATGTATTTTCACATCTGGTCCTATCCAAATTTGAAAGGCCAAAAACAGCGAATCCAATTCACGATCGCACTCTTGTATGTGCGTTATGTCAGAGGCTGGGAACGCCTGCGGCTGTTAGCAGGTGGCGCATCCATGCGTGGCTAAATACGGCATTTTGTGTGGGGAATATAAATGACAACCTAGCGCACGGGAAGACGCTTTAGCAATCGTACAAGATACTCTACGGCTAAAAAATTGCAGGAACGTTATCGGCGTTCAAGAGTCTATTAACAAAAGTATCCGGATCACGAAACCAAACTTAGAAGAACCGAATAGGCCAAAGTTGTGTTTTCCGGAAGTAGAGATTTTCTATAGCGATTGCAACTGAAATTGGAACGGGGTGCAAGGATGAAACCTTTAGACAGGGGCGCAACCTACACACCTCTTGCTCACAATCTATTTGTGAACGCTATTTGTCCATTTGATTGTTGAATGATTGCTCAAACAGCCGTTCTACCAGACTGTACGGCTGTCGCGTTAGACCTCTTTATCGCACAGGACATCATGCCAGATAATCCCCTGGTCAGCATTCTAATCAATAACTACAACTACGGCAATTTTCTGGGAGACGCCATCGCCAGTGCTCTTAACCAGACATATCCCCATGTCGAAGTAGTTGTAGTGGATGATGGCTCCACCGATCATTCACGAGAGGTGATTGCTCAATATCGTGACCAGTATGGCGATCGCCTCATTCCAGTGCTAAAAGAAAATGGTGGACAGGCATCCGCGTTTAATGCAGGATTTGCCGCCAGTCACGGTGAGATTATTTGCATTCTGGATGCGGATGATCTGTTCTTGCCCCAAAAGGCAGTCGAATTAGTAGAACTTTTCAAGCGCGATCGCGACCTAGGCTGGTGCTTTCATCCACTGCGATTGGTAGATGCTAATGCACAACCATTGCCGGAAACTGAGGAGTACCAATCCTCTCAGGTTTATGACTTTCGAGCACACATTCAACAGCACGGTAAACTGCCCTATGATGCTCCAGCAACATCAGGGCTTTGTTTTAGGCGATCGCTGTTAGACAAAATTCTGCCCATGCCGCAAGCCCACAAGATTTCGCTGGGCGATCACTACCTGAAATTTACGGCTCTGGCGCTGAGTAAAGGAATGTCGCTGGGGCATCCCCTCGCCTGTCAGCGCGTTCATGGCACCAATGCCTACACGCTGATTCGGGATAACCGCCCGATCAAGGCACGTATTCTAATGCTCACCGCCTACTGGATACGGGTGAATTTTCCAGAGTTCACTAAATTTACCAACAATTTGCTGGCGCGGAGTCTGAGTCTCTATTGGCGATCGGGCGGTGTAGAGTCCGAGCAGCAGCCGATCGTGCAGCGCTATCTAGATGCCGTTTCTCTGCCCGAAAAACTGGAAATTCAGCTCCGTGCATTCTTTCGTTACCTCCTGCCAACATGAAGCGATCGCAACTCAAAAAACTTCAGGGACATGCCGAACGAGTTTTTCTCGTAGGAACGCTGATCTTATCCACAGAAGCGTTCCTCGACTTCATTCCTCATGCCTTGCGGCAGGTCATTTGGTTTGGCATTTATTTTGTCACCGTTGGACTCATGCTAAAACGCTGGCGAGCCGTTGTAAGTGCGGCAAGGCGGGGAGCGCTCCTGTGGGTGCTGATTGGCATGGTAGGGTTTTCAGTGCTCTGGTCTGATTTTCCAACCGACACGTTTCGTCAAACGATCGCGGTGGTGGGGACGACCCTGATCGGGCTATATCTGGCAGCTCGCTACACCATGAAAGAGCAGCTCTGGCTGCTGGCCTGGACGTTCGGCATTATTGCGGTTCTCAGTGTTTTGTTTTCGATTGGACTACCTGCTCACGGACGCAGTGGCCCCTTTTGGCTGGGCATTTATCACCAGAAGAACCTGCTGGGGCGAGTCATGCTGCTGAGTGCGATCGACTTTTTGTTGATGATCTTCAGTGTTCGCAAACGTCGCTGGGTTCCCTGGCTTTTCTTTTTCATTTCGCTAATCTTGCTGGTGCTGTCTGGATCAAAAACGTCACTAGCGCTCTTGTTCACGCTGATTGCCCTGCTGCCTTTCTATGCCGCCATGCGACTAAATTACAAATTAGCGGTTCCTGCCGTGCTGGCTCAGGTGTTGGTAGGCGGTGGCATCTTTGTGCTGATGTTGACGGCTGCTGAAGCGGTGGTTGGGGCATTTGGCAAGGATTTAACCTTTACGGGTCGTACCGATTTATGGGGCTATGTGCTGGACATGATCGAGCTGCGTCCCTGGTTAGGATATGGATTTGGCGGCTTCTGGCAGGGCTGGGATGGGCCTTCAGCCTACGTTTGGAAGGTAGAACCCTGGTATCCAGAACATGCCCACAACGGTTTTTTGAACCTGTGGCTCAATTTGGGATTAATTGGTCTGCTGGTGTTTGCGGCTGGCTATTTGGTCGCTCTGGGGCGTGGTGCCAAACTGGTGAGCTTAACGCGCACGCCTGAATATCTGTTTCCGATCGCTTATTTGATGTTCCTGGTGCTCTACAACCTGAGCGAAAGCGTGTTGCTGCTGCAAAACACGATTTTCTGGATACTTTATGTCACCACTGTGTGTTCGCGAGTCAATCCTGAGGATTTGCGCGTGGTGCAGCTCGCCCGTGCTCGTCAAGTAGCGGCGCAAATGCCCCCAGCCGCCGCAATGCCCATCAGAGGAGGGCGATCGCCCCATGTCTAAAACTACATCTCCCAAACCAACAGCGCTGATCTACTGCGATCACTTGCTACCTTACTCGGCTACCTTTGTGCGATCGCAAGCCGAGGCGTTAAAACACTTCACCCCTCATTACATTGGCTGTCGTTTAATCAAAGGGTTGTCTTTACCTGCTGAGCGAACATCTGTCATTAGCCAGGGTGGCATATCCGGCAAAGTGAGCGAAACTTTTTACAAGCTGTGGGGAATTCCACCGGCCCCGTTTGTTCACATGCTCAAGCAGGTCAAGCCCAGTTTACTTCATGCTCACTTTGGCCCCGATGGACTACGGGCATTACCACTGGCGCGACAGCTGAGATTACCACTGGTTGTGACATTTCATGGCTATGACGCTACGGTCAAAGACGAGTATGCCCGCCGTTCGTCGCTCAGTCATCGAACGTACTTGAAGCAGAAATCCCTGTTGCAGCAAGAAGCGCGAATTTTTATTGCGGTGTCTGAATTCATCAAGAAAAAGCTGCTCGATCAGGGCTTTCCATCCAACAAAATTTTTGTACATTACGTTGGTGTTGACACAACCACGTTTACACCCGATCCCGGCATTCCACGCGAACCTGTAGTGCTATTTGTCGGTCGATTAGTGGAGAAAAAGGGATGTGAATATCTGATTCGCGCAATGGGAGAAGTGCAGCGGGTGCAGCCCGAGGCAGAACTGGTAGTTATTGGGGATGGGCCACTGCGGTCTGATTTGGAAAAGCTGTCTAAAGAAACTTTAAAGCGCTATCGCTTTTTGGGCGCACAATCTCCTGAAACCGTTCGGAGCTGGATGAATCGAGCCAAAGTGTTTAGCGTTCCCAGCATTATTGCTGAATCGGGCGATGCTGAAGCGTTTGGCATTGTATTTGCTGAAGCGCAAGCAATGGGCCTACCCGTCGTCAGTTTTGCCAGCGGTGGCATTCCCGAAGCCGTCGCTCACGGGAAAACTGGCTTTTTAGCCGCCGAACGCGACTGGCAATCGCTCGCCAGCAGCATTGTGAAACTGTTGGATGATTCGGCCCTATGGGACAGCTTTAGCCAAACTGGACGCGAACGCATTCAAGCCGCATTTGATCTGCATCAGCAAACTCGCGCGCTGGAAACGATTTACGAGACAGCATTACGCTGACAGCACAATCAACTCTTTTGCACTCATAAGCCTGGAGAAAAGCAGTATGAAACTGGGTAACGCACTTCAGCGTCGGGTCACGTACATGTGCGCTGCACCTCGAATTTCGACTCATCCGGATGCCGAAATTAGCGGTCCCCGTGCTCATATTCTGGGATTTATTCAGGGATTAGAGGCAAATGGATGGCAGGTGAAGCCGTTTATTGTGGGCGATCGCATGCCCCGTAAACTGGCGACGAATAATATGGAAAACTCGCTCTCTGGTGGTTTTCTGCGTGCTCTCGCCTTAGACCTGGCCCGTTGGGGACTGGGTACGATGAACGCTCGCAACGCCTGGACGGAATTGCAGCATGAGGTGGATTGGGTCTACGAGCGCTTTTCTCCCTTCGCTGCACTGGGCAGGCCGTTTAAGCAACGTGGGATTCCGTGGATCTTAGAAACCCACGCACCGTTATTTTATGAAGGCAAAACAGAGCGCAAAACAACGGCTCTCACTGGATTAGCCCGCCATTTAGAGTTAAAAGCCTATCGGGAGTGCGACGCCCTCATCTGCATTTCAGATGCGCTGAAGGACATCATTCTGGAAGAAGCTAAAATTCCAGCCGAGAAGGTGATTGTGGTGCCCAATGCGGTTGACGTTGAGCGATTTAATCCTGATGCGCTGCCGAAACGGCTGTTTGACGGCTTCACGCTGGGATTTGTTGGACGGCTATACGCGTGGCACGGCCTGGAAATTTTGCTGGATGCACTCCAGGAATTGCGAGACGACGGACTGGATATCTCGCTGGTCGTGGTTGGCGACGGCCTGGTGCGCGAGGAGCTGGAACTGGGAGCCAGTCAGCGTGGTATTGATCACAGCGTCAAATTTGTCGGTCAGGTGCCCTGGCAAGATGTGCCCCACTACATCGCGGGGTTTGACGTGGGATACATCGGCAATATCAAAATGCAGGTCGGCAAGATGTATCACTCGCCGCTAAAGCTGTATGAATATCTGGCAATGGCGAAACCCGTGCTAGCCTCCGCCTTTGATGATGCACGACGCGTACTGCGCGAAGGCGAAACTGGATTTTTGTTTGATCCCGGCAACAAGGATGACCTGAAGCGATCGCTCACCCAAGCTTATATGATGCGCGATCGCCTCCATCAAATGGGTCAACAAGGCCGAGCCGAAATCTTAGCGCATCACAGTTGGGCTGCACGGGTCAAACTAATGGCCGAACAGCTAGAACACATTCTCCCCTAGCTCCCCTATCTTCCCCATCCCCCTTGTCCCTCCTGGCCCCTGCCCCCTGACTCCTGACAAAACCGCTATGGCTAAAAGTAAGCTACAAAAGCTAATTCACGACGTGCCATCGGGCCTGTTTGTAAAATTTAGAACGCTGGATGAGCTGTATGGCGACACCCTGAAAACGCATCAGGTGATTCCATCGGAAACGATTGCGACACCAGAGGTACGGGATTTACCGCGCTTCCGATCCATCTTGAAGACGCCGCAGCAAGAAACCTATACGTCTCCTGCAAGCTACACGACAGTTCTGGAAAACGTTCTGTACTGGCCTGCCCAGCAAGAAATTATTCTTACCCCGTCAAGACAGGTGATCACCGAGTCATGTTTACACGCGTCCATACCGACTGAGCGGTTTCATCTGGATTTCCAACAGTTGCTTCGCAACAGCAAGATCGACACAATTCCTGGTTACTGTAGCCTGTTTCGCAATCGGCGCACCTGGGCACACACCCTCGTCCATAATATTCCTCGATGCTTTCTACTTAACCAGCCTGAATATGCGGAACTGGACGAGATTAAGCTGCTCTGTTCAGAAGGGTTAAGCGATGTCGAAACGTTTTTCATCCCGAAACTGATTCCTTCAAACGTCAAGATCCAAGCTGTTTCCAGACACCACCTCTATTACATCGAGAAATTAATTTTTCCCTCGTTTCTGTCTCAAGCGTGGTCTGGTTATTTGCCATCTGTTTATCTAAACAAGCTGCATTCTGAGTGTTTACCCCAACGACCTTCTAAACAGAATCGGCGTATTTTAATTTCTAGAAAGCAGTCCGCTTCAACCTCAAAGGGACGCCATATTTTGAATGAGGATGAGCTGGTTGCAGCGCTGGTTCCTCTGGGATTTGAAAAAATTAGCCTGGATGGAATGCCAATTTCAGAGGCGATCGCCCTCTTCTACGACGCTAAAACCGTCATCGGTGCGCATGGGGCCGGATTAAGCCACATTTTGTTTTCGCAAAACATTAATGTTTTAGAGTTAAGCCCAACTCCTGTGATTAATCCTTTCTACTTCTACATGTCTAAATCACTTGGTCATACTCATCGCTACTGGTGTAGCAACGAGACTCAGTTTCACAGGAATTTCAAGGTCAACGTTTCACAGATTTTAGAACAACTTGACCATTTCTAAACTTAATATCGCTCAAGTCTTCTGACTCCTGACTCCTGACTCCTCATTCTTGCTCCTACATTCTACCCTCTTTCCCAATCTCAACTTTCATTCAAGTGCATCTCCAAATTCTCATCTATAGCAACCGTCGAAACGGTTAAGACAAGGGGCTTCGCCCCCACGCCCCCAGCTAGGGGTTCCCCCCCTGCACCCCGTCCTAACCAACCCCTCGATTGCTACATTCACGCTTATCGAAACTTCGTTCAAGGATATTGAGATGTGCATTGAAGCTGTAACTCTGAACAACATCGAAGAAATTGTTTTACTCGACACCAAATTTCATAAGGTCAGAGTGTGTCAGCTAATCGACTATATTGTTGAAACAGGCAAAATTGACAAAAAGACGATCGTTGGCAATGTCAACGTCAAAGCGATGAACCTGGCCTATGAGCAAGCCTGGTATCGCAACTTTATCAATCGCTGTGATCTCGTATTCTGCGATGGATTTGGCGTTCTATTAGGCGCACAACTGTTGGGATATGATGTGCAATCGATTCATCGCATGACCTGTCCTGATTACATTGAGAATCTGGCTTTGGCGTGTCAGGAGCAAGATGTATCTCTGTTCCTGCTGGCAGGTCAACCCGGTGTTGTCGATACCGCCATTGAGAAACTGAAGGCGATCGCCCCCAAATTACGCGTTCAGGGTCATCATGGCTATTTCGAGAAATCGGGTGATGAAAATGAGCAGGTGATTCAAGCCATCAATGACTTTAAGCCAGATGTGCTGTATGTCGGGTTTGGAATGCCCTTACAAGAACGCTGGATTTTAGACAATCTCGATCGCATTGACGCTCGTGTATTTTTGCCGTTAGGAGCCTGTTTAGACTTCTACACAGGTTCGGTCTATCGTGGCCCCCGCTGGATGACCGATCGCGGCCTGGAGTGGCTCACCCGCCTGGTGACAGAACCCCATCGACTGTGGGAACGCTACGTCGTCGGCAATCCTTTGTTTTTCTACCGCATTCTGAAGCAACGTTTTACCGGATCATCTACTATCAACGCCAAAGTTTCATAGCACGTTCACGCCCCACCACCGCCGTTATAGCTATCGCTACACCAGTTAAGACATCGAAAATCCGAGGGGGTATGGGGGCTGCGCCCCAGGCAGGGATTTCCCCCTGCACCCCGTCCTAACCCACGTGGCTACGGCTATAACTTCGGCCAAACCAACTTAGAGACAGGAGTTCCCTATGAACAGCGTCTTCATGCAACTCGAATCTGCTGCTCCTGCCGGACGCCGTTCGAGTAATCTAATTTTCTACATTGCCCAAACCCAGTACACCAATCTTGGGGATCTGATCATCAACAAAACGCTGATCGAACGGTTGCGGCATCATGGCAAGCTGATCATTGATGATCGAGGTGTGCCCGATTGGTATTGTCAGGAATTAGGCTTAAGTGCTGACGAACGGGCCAGCTTTTACGGGATGAATGCATTGCTGCTAGCGTGGCTATGCAGCTTCCGTGCGCTATTCCAACGCCAACTCAACACCTATCTGATCATTCCACCGGGCCATGCCTCCAGTCGTGAAAAATGGGTGAAGCCCAAAATTCTGGGAGCGCTGATTTACTTCGCGCTTCTGCGGCTAGTTGGAGGCCGAATTTGCCGATTTGGAGTATCCATTGGCCCTTTCTCAAAGGCACGAGAATTGGCCGAAATCTGGAATTCCAAAATGATGTACTTCTATTCCGTCCGAGATAGCTTGTCTGAACGCTATGCGCATCAGATGGGGATCAACAAAGTACGATATTTCCCCGATCTAGCATGGCTGTTAGCCCCACACCCCAAAGCAGATATTGATCCGTCAGACACACCTATCACCATTGAAGGCGAGTATGTCATCTTCAGTTTTCGCAAGAAAGCGCAAACGGGGATCACGATGGAAACCTATGGCGATGAGATGTATGACGCACTGGATGTGATCGCTCAAACGACCTGTGGTCAATGGGGCAAAACATTAGTGCTGTCTTATCAAGTTGATAGCGATTATTATTTCTGCAAAGAATTGCAGCAGCGTTATGGCGATCGCTACAAGGTGGTGTTGGTCGATCAAAAGATTGATAGCCGCACTATGTATGAACTCTACTCACGAGCCTCAATGGTGTTTAGCAATCGCTTACATGCGCTGATGTTTGGCTTGATCTGTGGTTCACTTCCCGTTGCCGTTGTGGATGTCGAAAAAAATCGGAAAGTGGTTGGCATCTTGTTAGATGCCGGATTGAAACACCTGATCCTAAATATCGAGCAGGGAGCAGATCTAGCGAATGCATTACCTGCGATCGCAGCCGAGGCTGATTTAATCAAAGAAAAGCTAATCCTCTATCGAGAACAAACGGTGAAAGCCGCAGATGATTCGCTGAAATCTGTTTTTGCAGCATCCTAACCGCTCATCCCATTAGTGTAGTTTCAGCTCATCTCGCGCTGCAAAATGTTCTTCAAAGAACATTTTGCAGCGCAAAATTTTGTCTATATAACGTTGAAAGTTAGTTTTATGCAGGTTGAATTGAGCGTTTACACTCGTTGCCAAGCAGGAGCTTAGACAATGTGGCTTTGGGAAGCTCCTGCTTCCAGCGGACTTTGGGGGAAATTCCAACAAGAATGCTATCTCAACAGTTCTATGGGGCTATAAGGTGGAGCTTTCCGAATTCGTTCCCAAGCTTCCGACTGGAAACGAGGCTAACCAGATCAAGAGCAGATGCATATTTTTCAAATATCTACCTAATCATAGATATCTACCCAGTCACAACATGGAAACTTATTGAGGGTTTTATTAGTCTCAGAGGAATATAGGATAGAAATTCCGCCATCTCTCTCTTGACAGAATAAATCCTTCATCACTCCGAGCTTATCTTTACTCTACCTTCACACAGGCACAATCTGGCGTGAAATGCAAATAAATATTGATTTCATATCCGGATGTCGCTCTACCAAATAGTACCTAATAGTAGAAGAAAAGCAGTTTGTAGTTCGTGGTTCAAAGCTGATATAAATACTTTTTTTGTATCGGCAAAAACAAACTTTCAGGGTTACTAAAGATAGGGTAAAGATTCGCTAAGCGATACGCTTACGCGCAGAGTGCTGACAGAAACCGATCTAAATATGGATCACTAAATAAAAGTCACAGAGATACGTCAACGATGTGAAATAATTGACTCTGAGGCTTTATCAGAGCTGGTTTCTAAGTTTTGAAGGCACACTAAAATGACGCATTTGAACAGCACGATTTCAGAATCTTCTCTTGTCGTAGCGACCAAAGAGCAAGTCTCCTCTGAGCTTGCTGAAGAGATCGTTATCCTAAACCTCAAATCGGGCACCTATTACGGTCTCAATCCAGTCGGAGCAAGAGTTTGGACGTTAATTCAAGAGCCAAAAACAGTTGATGAAATTCGGAGTTCTATTTTAGAAGAATACGAGATCGATGTTGATACGTGCGATCGCGATATCAAAGCATTGTTAGAAGAACTTGCAACCTCAGGTTTGATTGAGATCAGGAATGAAGCGACTGTTTAAATCTCTGTACGCCAAAGTTAGCAATCGCTACCTTTTGCTGAAAACACTTGTGTTGCTAAACGTTATCCGGCTGGGGCTTTGGCTTCTACCATTTCAAAGGTTATTAAAGCTGATTGCGTATAGCGAGCAGCATTTATCAATCCGTCCCAACAGACAGCGGCCCAGTATCGGCAAACTCGTTTGGCTTATCAACACCGCAACGCACCATAGCCCCGGTGGTGCAAAATGTTTAGCGCGTGCGCTAGTCGCAAAGATTTTATTCACTCAATTCGGATATTCTCCTAACTTCAAGATTGGCGTCGCGAAAGGACAGGAAAATCGTTTAGAGGCTCATGCCTGGATCGAATATCAGGGGCGGGTTGTGATCGGACATCTCAGTGATCTTTCACGCTTTATCCCACTACCTTCACTTGAAGGGATCAGTTTATGAGCGGCATTACAGGAATTTATCATCTCGATGGACAAACGGTGGATCGGGCCGATGTACAGCGCATGACCGACGCGATCGCCCATCGTGGCCCGGATGGCTCAAATCTCTGGATTCAAGATTCCGTCGGTTTGGGTCATTGTTTACTGTGGACAACGCCTGAATCGCTACTGGAAGCGCAGCCTGAAAGCAGTTCGGATAGTTCAATTTTCATTACAGCAGATGCTCGAATTGATAATCGAGATGAACTAATTCCAGTTTTAGAATTAGGCGATCGTCCTTCCGAAAAAATTACAGATTCACAAGTCATTCTGGCAGCTTACCAGAAGTGGGGAACCTCTTGTTCAGAATATCTGTTAGGAGATTTTACATTTGTCATTTGGGACACTCGTATTCAATCGCTATTTTGCTCTAGAGATCACTTTGGCGTTAAACCATTCTACTACTGTCAGATTGAGCAACAATTTCTGTTTGCCTCTGAAATTAAGGCATTACTGAGCGTACCGCAGGTTCCCTGTCAGTTAAACGAAGTCAGGATTGCCGACTATCTGGCTTTAATGCTGGAAGACAAATCGATCACAACCTATCGTGATATCTGGCGACTACCCCCAGCTCATAGCATGATCGTTAGTGCTTCTGGAATCGATCGCTGGCCCTATTGGTCACTCAATCCTGGAACAGAACTGCACTTAGAGTCAGACGAAGCCTATGCTGAAGCATTTCGTCAGATTTTTACTGAAGCCGTTCGGTGTCGTCTGCGCACAGCCTTACCGCTGGGATCACAGCTTAGCGGCGGGCTAGATTCGTCTGCGGTTACCTGTGTCGCTCGAAACTTGCTAAAGCAGGAAGATCGGCTACCGCTGCACACATTTTCCAGCATTTTTGACACCGTAACGGAGTGCGATGAGCGGCCCTTTATCAACACGGTGCTCGAACAGGGAGATATCATTCCTCACTACGTCCACGCCGATCAGGTCGGGCCGCTGTCCGATTTAGAGCAGATTTGGAATTACGAAGATGAAAGTTTTACAGGGCCAAGCCATTTTTTAGTTTGGGGATTACATCGTGTTGCACAGCAAGCCGGGATGCGCGTGCTGCTGGGTGGATTTGACGGCGATAGCACCGTTTGTCATGGCATCACCCGACTGAAAGAGTTGGCCCAACAGGGCGATTGGAAAACCTTTCGGGACGAAGCTGAAGGTGTTTCACAACACTTTGACACGCCCATTCAGGTTTTGCTACAAGGATATGGGCTACCTCAGTTAGCGGATTTAGCGAAACAATGGCGTTGGAGAGAGCTAGCGATCGCCATTCAGCAAATTCATCGTTATTTCGGACTGTCTCGCAAACGGTTATGGCTGCGGTACGGATTGCGATCGGTGCGTCCTAAGGTGTTCAAACGTCGATCGAATGTATCTCAACCAAAAAATTTATTCACTCACGACTCTACATCCTTAATTAATAGTAATTTTGCTCAACGTACTAATCTGGAAAAACGCATTCAGGAACTGAATCATCTTCCAGAATCGTCTTTAACCGTAAAAGAGTTTCACTGGCGAACGCTCACATCAGGTGTATTTGCATTCACGTTAGAACAAGTGGATCGATATGCAGCGGCCTGTTCTCTAGAAGTTCGTCATCCCTTTATGGATAAACGCCTGATCGAGTTTTGTCTGTCACTACCGTCTGATCAAAAGCTACGTCAGGGTTGGAGCCGGATGATTATGCGACGCGCATTGGCAAATATACTGCCAGAAACCATTCAGTGGCGCGGTGGCAAAGCCAACCTAACTCCAAATTTCTTGCACGGACTCCTGAACCTCGATCGCAATTTGCTGGATGATGTCATTTTCAATCGACTGGACACCGTACACCAATACATCAATCCTGATGTTGCACAAACGGCATATCATCGCATCACATCGACAGACAATCCTTCCGAATCAGATGTCGCTATTGTTTGGCGGGCTGTTGTTTTAACACTCTGGCTGGGTCACAGTCAGGTGACGCCGTAAGTCCAATCAGCAAGCTTGGCAGGTTATATCGTTGGTGCTGCAATTCAGTATGACCAACTAAGACCGTAAGTCCGGGTCAGGTGTGTCACCTACCGCAACCAAAACACACAACTAAAATAGGAGACTAAACCATGAAGAAGGTTTATACCGCACCCCAACTGACTGTTCACGGTAGTGTTGAAGATCTGACTCAGGTAATCGGTCGTTCTTCAGCACAAGACTTTTTCATCTTCGCTGGTCAAACTGTAAACGTTGGCTTTACCGATGGTTCTTCCGACCTGGAATTTGGCAAGAAGTAAGGTGAGCCGCCATTAGCTGATGTCTAGCTATAGCAACCGTTGAGATAGTTAGGGCAAGGGGGTGTAGGGGCTTCGCCCCCAGCCAGGGGTTCCCCCCTGCACCCCGTCCTAATCAACCCTTCGATTGCTATAACAGCTCATCCTAATCCATAACATCGGTGTTCTATGAGGCGTTACCCATTCCAAGTTTCCAGATGATTTGATGCGGAGAGTGCTTCATCCTCACTAACCCACGAAAACAGTCTATGGGTCTGGGTAACGTCCCTCTCTCAAAGCGTGCTCTGCCGGGTTGTTTGACTGCTTTTTATTGTTTGACTGCTTTTGTTGCTTGACTGCTTTTGCAGATTGCCCCCACTCCATTTCTGTTGTTGCCCCCATGTACACGTACACCGCTTATCAATTACGCCTTCATTCCGATATTCCCCTGCCAGAACTCCCTCCAGCAGAAGGTTCGGCAGATGTTGTGATCCGACTGGGTACGTTGGATGAGTTGGCAGACGAATCGTTGGACTATCGCGATCGCATTTTTGGTAAGTTGGCTGACGTTGGCACGTTTTTAATTGAGCATGGACGCACGATCACCCTTGATCCAGATCCGCATGTTGATGTAAACACTCTGCATCCCAGCATTTTAGGCCCCGCCATGTCGGTCATTCTGCGGCAACGGGGATTGTTGGTGCTGCACGCTAGCAGCGTGGCCATTCGCAACCAGGCGATCGCCTTCATGGGAGGTTCCGGTTGGGGAAAATCCACGCTGGCAGCGACTTTTCATACTCAGGGCTACGACGTATTGACCGATGACGTGATGCCCATTCAAACCGATTGTGAACAGCCGATTGTGATCCCGGCCTTCCCCCAATTTAAGCTGTGGCCCGAAGCCGCTACGTCGTTGGGGCATGATGCCGATCGCCTGCCACCGCTACACGCCAATGCTCCAAAGCTTTCCTATACCTTCAGCCAGGGGTTTCAGCAAACCCCAGTTCCACTCACTCGAATCTATGTGCTAGCGAAAGGAACACATCACGATATTGTGCGATTGCAGCCTCAGGATGCCTTTGCGGAACTCGTGCGACATACTCGCTCCGCCCATTTGCTCACCACTCCAGATTTTGCAGTGGCTCATTTTCATCAATGCAGCAGACTGGTTCAGCAAATTCCCTTTTGCCGCTTTATCCGACAGCCCTCTCTGGCCGATTTGCCCCAACTAGTCAGACTCGTGGAAGCGGATTTAGCGGAAGCGATCGC
>DATNPS010000251.1:0-10840 GCA_036703095.1 Crinalium sp.
CTCTTCTCCAGGACAGGGCGCAAAGTTTGTGATCGAAATTCCGCTGCACCCCCGGTAGACAAAACTACAGCAATTCTCATTTTGAAACCGATTGTGGGTTTAGCGTGCCCAACCCACAATCGGTAGGCGAGCTTGCACGGCTACCGATTTGCATAATGAGAATTACTGCATAAACTAACGTGACTTCGACAGGATAGCGATCGCCATCCCTCCTGCAACCAATCCCCAAAACGCCGATCCGATCCCCAGCAGTGAGACACCCGATGCCGTCACCAGAAACGTAATCAAGGCAGGTTCACGTTCTTTTTCGTGCATTAATGCGGTGGCTAATCCGTTGCCGATCGTGCCCAATAACGCCAGTCCAGCGATCGCCAACACCAATTCTTTAGGGAAAGCTGCGAATACCGCTCCAACCGTTCCGCCAAACAGCCCGACGAGCATGTAAAACACGCCCGCTGCGATCGCCGCCACATATCGACGGGATGGATCTTCGTGCGCTTCTCGACCCATACAAATAGCGGCAGTAATGGCGGCCAGGTTAAAGGCAAACCCTCCAAACGGGGCTAAGGCCAATGTGGTTATACCCGTCCAACCAATCACGGGAGAGATCGGGACAGAATAGCCAGATGCCCGAATGATGGCAACTCCGGGCACATTTTGAGAGGCCATAGTAACGACAAACAGCGGCAGCGCAACGCCGATAATCGTACCAATGGAAAAATGGGGCAGGATCAAAACGGGTTGAGCCAGTTCCAACCGCACGGTATCCAGATGCAATAAGCCCTGCGCACCCGCGATCAAAATACCCAGTGCCAGGGCAGACACGACCGCATAGCGCGGGATCGTTCGACGCAGGATGAGATACACGCAAAACATGGCGAACGTCATCGCAAATTGCGTTTTCATCGCAACGAACACATCCATGCCAAACCGCAGCAGCACGCCAGCCAGCATCCCCGACGCGATCGACATGGGAATTCGACTAATGACTCGCTCAAACCATCCGGTGAATCCGCATAGTGTCACCAGTGCGCCTGAGACCAGAAAGGCTCCAATCGCCTCCGTCATCGGTACACCCGCCGCTGTGGTAATCAGCATCGCCGCCCCTGGCGTAGACCAGGCCGTCACGACCGGAATCTGATATCGCCACGAGAGAATAATGCAGGTCAATCCCATACCCAACCCTAGAGCAAACATCCAGGAACCGATCTCGGTAGGGGATGCACCTAATGCCTGGGCGGCCTGAAACACAATCACCGCCGAGCTAGTAAAACCGACCAGCACGGTAACAAATCCTGCGATCGCCGCAGATGCCGAAAAATCTTTGAGTAAACTCATAATGAAACACTGAGGAATGTGGATTGATAAAACCGAATTTTTTGGAACAGGGCGCACGGCGCTGCCGTGCGCCCTGTTCCAAAAAATTCGGTTCTGTTTAGTCTGAGATCCTGAGAACAGGTTGAGCGCGTCTTCCAGTCGAAATGCTCGCTCAGTTTACGATTGAATGCGCTTACCTGTCTTGGACAGAATTGCTCTCGCGATACTGCCCTGGCGTGATCCCAAAAGCTCGCTTAAAGTAACGGTTTAAGTGACTCTGATCATAAAAGCCGTGGGCGATCGCCACTTCAGAAAGAGACATCGGGGTTCGAAGCGATCGTTTGGCCTGCAAGAGTTGCCAATGTCGCTGATAGCTATGGGGCGGCAATCCGACCTGCTGATGAAAGCTGCGAATCAGGTAATAGGGGCTGAGTCCAGCCAATTGAGCCAGCTCATCCATAGATATATTTTCAGTGTAATGCGCTTCTAAATACGCTCGAACCCGCGTGACGGCTCTGGTTTCTGATTTCAGCGATCGCACCGCATAACGGGGTTCGGCATGTCTCAGGAACAGTTGAGACATAAACTCTAACAGCAGGGATTCTTGCTCTAGCTGGAATGTGGGGACACTAAGCGCTTGAAATAACGCATGAAACAACTGCTGCAACGCTGCATCCCAAATCACAGGCGTCACAAAACAGGGAAGTTCGCGATCGCGCCACTCTAGCTGATTCAAAATTTGCTGCACCTGCGCGACGCTAATGTAAATATCGCGAAACTGCCAGCCCTTCTCGGATTCAGCCGCGCCCGTGTGGACCTCTCCAGGATTGATCAAATTAAAACTGCCTGAATACGCGCAGCAGGTTTCTCCTCGATACAGAAAGCTACCCTGACCGCCATCATTCATGCCAATCGTGTAGGTTTCATGAAAATGTTTGCCAAACGAATGCTGAAACAGTTGAGCGCTGAACAGCTCAACGCCTGAGATACCGGGTTCCCAAAGCTTAGCAAACTCTACATTAGGCGACATGAAAGGGCGATCGCTCACTAAATCTGGACGTGATCCCAATTCTATAGCCGCAGTTGTTTAGATTAGGACAAGGTGCAGGAATGGGAAACCCTGGCTAAGGGCGAAGCTCCTACACCCACTTATTTTTTGATGTCCTAACGATTAGCGGGGTGCAGGGGTGGAACCCCTAGCTGGGAGCGAAGCTCCCACACATCCTTGTTTTTTGATGTTCTAACAGACATCGAAAACCAATTCAACGGCTGATCCCCTTTCTAACGTAATGTAAAGTACACTTTTGCAGATCATCTGCTCATTAGAATAACAAGTGGCCATTCGGTGAAATACCAATTTCAAGTCTGGAGTTAATAGGCGATCGCTTAATACACCTCCCGTTTGATATCCCGTCCCAAGGAGTTTCGATATGAGCCAGCTTGCCGAACGTTATACCCGCCTCTGCCATGCGTACATCGAGCTTGCCGAAAAATTTCAAAAGCTCGACGTCGAACACATGACGTTACGAAGTAAGGTGATCCCCTTACTGAAAGCCTTAAAGACGAGTAGAGCCGATGTTAGTCAACTCAAACTAGAAAAGGCGGCTTTGGAAGAACAATTGCAGACGATTTCGGTAAAGTATGAGCAGGTCAAGGTTTTGGAATTGCTGTTGCAACCTGAAATGCTGGACGCTCTAGCAGAAGCAGAAGATCAGATAGCCCTCGTCAATACGACGCTGACCGAAATGAATAGCGACTTTGATCCCGACTTAAGCGAACCCGATAAAATGCTTTTGCTAGAGTATCAACAGAATCCTGATGGATTTGATACCGCCGAAGCGCCTCTGGAAATGGCAGGTGTGTCGTAACTCAGTCAAGGCTCTTTGATAAAGTAAACGGCGTCAGAAATAGCAAATCCCATACGCTGATACAAAGCGATCGCTCCTTCATTGTCAGGCGAGGTCTGTAGTGAATAAGCGATCGCTTTATTGTGCCAGCTTTTCTCCAACCACTGAAAAAAGAGCTGGCCAATGCCACGACGGCGATAGTTTTTTTGAACAAACAGTTCATCAACATCAACCAAATCCCCACCAAATTCGTTGCTCCAAAAGAAGACCAGAATCGCATATCCGACAATCGTGTTGTCGATATCAAAGACAACAATCTGTCCTTTTTCAGGTTTCGACGTAAACTCCTGAAAGGTTCGCTGACATTTCTCCAGGGTCATCGGCTTTCCCGGCATATCTTCTTGATAAAGCGCCAGCATATATTTTGCGACAGTCGGAAAATCTGCTTCTGTGCACGGTCGAAAGAGAGGATTCATACATTACTTTCTGAGTGAATTCTTTGAAGTTTCTCACTGAATCTTAAGGAATTCTCAGGAAGCACTCAACGTCTTTTAGTGACGACAGTCTATGATTGCAGCAACAGGAAACATGTATCGTTTGGGATCTGCTTCACCGCTCCTAGCGATCGCCTACAAATGCTCAAACAAGATTGCTCCAGAAGGACGCCTTAACCTTATGCCATTTCATTCTATAATTCCATTTCGTCGGCTACTGCTGGGTGTGTCTGCGGTGGCATTGACGGCGATCGCCGTTGCATATGGGGCATCGCGCACCATGCTCCAGGGGCAAGCCACTGATATTTCGGCCTCCACCACAACCCCGTTTCCAGACCCTACAGCCGATTTACCCCTCTCACCCAACTCAGGCGAACAGACTGCCGTCTTTGCAGGAGGGTGTTTTTGGGGCATGGAAGCGGTGTTTGAGCATCTCAAGGGTGTCACCAACGTCGTATCCGGCTATTCTGGAGGGAGTGCGGCAACAGCCCATTACGAAGAGGTTGGCTCTGGATCAACAGGACATGCCGAATCGATTCAAATCACCTACGATCCGTCGAAGATCTCCTACGGACAGCTCTTGAAAATCTACTTTGCGATCGCCCACGATCCCACGGAACTGAATCGTCAAGGCCCCGACATCGGCACGCAATACCGTTCTGCTATCTTTTTCGCGAATGCCCAGCAACAGCAGGTCGCACAGGCTTATATCGATCAGCTCAACCAGACGCATATCTTCCGCGATCCAATCGTGACCCAGTTAGAACCGTTCAAAGCGTTTTATGCTGCTGAAGCCTATCATCAAAACTTTATTGATCAAAATCCCAACTATCCCTATGTAGTCTTCTACGATTTACCAAAACTAAAACACCTCCAAGAAACATTTCCCAACTTATACCGATGAGAATTATAGGGTTGGTTAAACAGCGTGAAGCACTGCTGGCAAAAGCATTTCACTGGATTAACATCATCAGTCTGCTGCTGCTGATCACAAGCGGATTGCAAATTTACAATGCCAATCCTGTATTTGGGGGTCGCGGTGGTTGGCGATTTCCTGATGTCGTCTTGTTGGGCGGTTGGCTAGCGGGCGGACGCAACTGGCATTTTGCGGTGATGTGGATTTACTCGCTGAATTTACTGCTGTATGGGATTTACATCCTGCTTACGCGTCGCTGGAAACGTCGATTTGCCAGTCCTCAAGATTTAAAAGCAATACAGGTGAGCGAGAATCCCAAGCGCAAACAGTATGCATGGCATCGGCTCATTTACACAGCGATTATTCCAGTTTTAGTACTGGCGATCGCCAGCGGTCTTGCCATGTATAAACCCGCTCAACTTCATTGGCTATCCGGATTATTTGGTGATTGGCAAACCTTGCGAACCGTTCACTTCATCACAGTTCCGATCGTGCTTGGTTTCACATTCATTCATTCGCTACTAGCACTGAAAGTCGGTAGCGTTCATCTTGTTAAATCTATGTTTTTCTAAGTAAACTGCCATCATTAAATGAACTTATAAAGAACAGGGGAACACCCCGGAGAGACATTCCCCTGTTTTTTATTTACGTCCATCTACTTAATAATCAATAAAAACTATTTTTATGAATTTGATTTTGCCTAAACACACCTTATCTCGTCGCCGCTTGTTACAACTATCAGGTGTTTCTGCGATCGGAATGCTGTTGAGTGGATGTGGAACGAGTTTGTTATCCGATACAGTTGGCAAAACATTTGAGCCTCTCAATCAGAAACTTCAATCCCTGTTGCTGTCACAAAAGCCTGTTCCTGAATTTCCTACCCATGCGATCGAACCTGATAAGCTGTTAATCAATACCTTCGGTGTTACGCCACAGATCGATCCAGCTACGTTTCGGCTCATCATTGACGGTGAAGTCAATCATCCTGTGCAGCTCAGCATAGCTGATATTCAGGCATTACCTCAGACGTCGATGGTGATTCGGCATGTGTGTGTAGAAGGATGGGCGGCGATCGTGCAGTGGGGCGGTGTGCATTTAAGTGAGTTGATTGCGTTGGCTCAGCCTAAATCTGACGTTCGCTATGCCTATTTCAAATCAGCAGATGGATATTACGAAAGCTGGGATATTGCATCATCCCTACATCCACAAACGCTAATGGCTTACCAAAAGAACGGTCAACCGCTATCGGCTGAGAATGGCGCACCACTGCGGTTAGCCTCACCAATCAAATTAGGGTATAAGCAGAGCAAGTGGGTGACACGCATTACGTTAGTCAATCAACTCACGCCCCTTAAAGGATTCTGGGAGGATCAAGGATACGAGTGGTTTGCGGGGCTTTAGAGAAACGCTGAACACTCTCAAAGACTACTACACTCACTGTTGACCCAAATACTTTCTCCATCATAAAAATCTCCGCGCTGCTCTAGGCAAAATCCTCCCAATAACAACGCTAACCAGATTTTAATCAGACTTAAGTCTGAATGACGGTGATACAGCGATCGACACAGATAGGGCAACTGAACGTCGTGCTGCTGTGCTGTTAAGTACGTGGCGATCGCTTCTATCCACGCTGAAATATCTTCTTCATGGGCAACAGATAAGGCTTTTTGTTTCTCTTCTTCCTCCTGCTGCGCATCGACAAACGCGAGTATCTTTTCTTTTTCAACAACTCCTACAACTGATTCAGTTGAATGTGGCGATTTAGCTGTTTTAGAACGTCCTCGTCGATGGGGTTTCCGCGTTAAGTCTGAAATATCTAAATACATGGTTTGCTGTACCAACCCGGCCAGCAAATCGTCGGAAATTACAGGGCCAGTATCGTTATAGCTTTCTTCCCAGTCGGTTAACAGGTGCTCTGCTCGCTGCTGATGAATCTCGGCCAATTGAGCGATCGCTGTTCCGGCTAATCGCAATCGTTCGGGTTCCGGAAGTTTCTCTAAGATAGGTTCAACTTCATTCCAAATGGTCTCTAAATCGGCGGTGGCAGGATCACCTGAAGCCGTTTGAAGAACTGCATTAAAATCTAGCTCTAGCTGTTCAGCAGGTTCTTTCGCTGGCTTTTGGAGTTTCATCACAACTCCCTCAGCGGACAGGGACGAATGGGACATTCCAGCGGTTCCAGACGAATTTCCGGCTCAAATTCTGTAATTTTATATTTCTCTGTCAGCGTTGATAATATTTGCCTGAGGTATTGGTTTACCTGTCGATTGGTCATCCCCATGCAGTGCATGGGCGGAACTTCTGCTAATTTTTGATTGCCCTGCCACACCGAAACGGCGATCGCATGGAGGTGAGCATCTTTGCGAGCGTCACGATAGAGATAGACCAGGGCAATCGGCACTAACGGTGGCGCAACTGCAATCGTTTCTACGGTAGAGGTAGCTGTCGTGAATTCGGTTTTAGCTTCTGCGTATAGCCCCCGTCGCCTGGCGTTGTTGTCTTTACGATGACGATAGTGAGAACGGCGGCGATCGCAACGGTTAGGTACAAAACAACCGTCTCCTTTTTCGCCATACCGCTGAATCGCCTCCTGTCTTGACAGTTGGCTACAGGCCAAACATTTCGAGTCGATTTTTCGGGGCATTGCGGCGTCTGAATAGATTTCGCATTTTTAGTGTAATACGGCAGGTACCCCTATATGATTTAAACCTGTACAAATCGATAGCCCGATGTTGCGGCACGCCTATCCATGGCGGATTTTATGCGTCCGACGGGCACACAAAACCCGCCATGGGTTTCACAATGAGAATTACTGGTGCGCGACGTGCCAATCTCCTTCAGGCTCTTTCTTCTGACGTAGACGATTTCTCAGGAATAGAAGCGACTTAATGGGATGCGATCGCCTCTACACATTACTTTCTCAAACACTAGGCAGCGATTGTTATAAAAAATAAGCATACTTTCGCGACAAACTTCTCTATTTAAGAGCAGAGATTCCTCGACGCGATGAGTCTAACTTATGCCTGAATCAGGTTCTCACCTCAGACGGTCTCGCAGCATCGGTAGAGATTGTTAACTTATACCTATAAGCAACAGCACACATGCTGATTCACACAACTGAGTTAATCATCAGTCTGATTTAGAACCTATCATTTGAAAACGGAGATAACACCATGAATATTTTGGCTTGGATCGTATTAGGTTTGATCGCGGGCGCTCTTTCTAAAGCAATTTATCCCGGACGCCAAGGTGGCGGTATCCTGGGCACTATGCTGTTGGGTATCATCGGTGCTTTCGTAGGCGGAAGCGTTTACAGCTTGTTGACTACTGGAACGCTCGCTATTGCATCAACAGGTCTGACACTGGGCGGTATTCTGCTAGCCGTGCTGGGTGCCATTATTGCCCTGTTCATTTACTATTCTTTCGCTCGTCGCAGCGCATACTAAAACTTTTGCGACATGGGAAGTTGGGGGCTTCGCCCCCAAGAAGGGGTTCCACCCCTTCACCCCTTTCAAGAGTTCGCTTGCGCCACCTGAGCCGCGCGACGCGTAGCTTAAATGACACAAAAAGTGCCCCGCATGATATGCGGGGCACTTTTTGCATTCATCGTGATAGGTATAGCAGTACTCACCAAGATTAGGACGGGGTGCAGGGGTGGAACCCTTGGCTGGGGGCGAAGCCCCCACTCCCCCTTGTCCTAATGTAATTGCGTAGCGCTATATCACTCGCTTTTCAAATAATCTTGCCGCAAAATTTCTTTCACCTGTTCATAAATGGACTCAGCTTGAATCACAAGAGGATCTGCCCCGTCCGTGTTGCCAGCCCGACCGATAAATTCTAACGACTGACACACGTCAGCCAAACTGGCGGCACCTAGATTTAGGCTAATGGAACGCAGTGCATGAGCAGCCGCTTCTAATTTAGCCGCGTCATCTGCGGAGAGAGCTTCTCTAATTCGCTGAAGAGATTGAGGAGCATCTTCTAAGTAGTTTTGAATCAGTTCTTCGAGCAATTCATCTGCCTGATCGCCCGCAATATCTCTAATGTTTTGAAGGATCTCACGATCAATAATGTCTTTCATAACATGTACAGTCAGGGAACGCGAGTGGATGTTGGCAGTTAGGCCAGATATTTCAACCAAGACTGAATGGAAGCACTCAGGTCGGTTATAACCCAACTGCGCAAGGTCAATGGGTAGGCGAGTTGTCTACCCCCTTATAGGTAAGGATGCCCTTGATAAAGATCTGGATCGCTAACTTAGAGAAATGTCATACGTTAGCACTTCTCATTCATGTAAATTGGGTAGTACAAGCTCACTAGGGTCTGTTTTACAACCTTTATCCTGGGTAAGGCAGTCCTCAGCACTCTTAAAACGCGCAAAAACGCGATCGCTTTCAAAATGAGATGGCGTGAGGAGAATAACGGTATGGCAAAATCTCAAAAGCTGGAGCACATCCTTGACACCTTAAATCAACTGCGGGGTAATCCGATATCTGAAGACGCGATCGCTACCCTCCGTCAAACTTTAAACAGCAAATATTCTGTCGCGATCGCTCAGGCGGCCAAACTGGTCGGCAGTTCTGCTATTACGTCACTCATTCCAAATTTAGTGACCACCTTTGACCGAATGATGGTTAAACCTGCCGATAGTGATCCGGGCTGTCTCGCTAAAACGGCGATCGCTGAAACGTTATATCGGTTGGAGTGCAGTGCAGAAAGCCTGTTTCTCAAGGGCATTCGCCATGTGCAGATGGAGCCAGTGTGGGGAGGTCAGGAGGACAAAGCCGCGCCTCTGCGGGCCACCTGTGCGCTCGGACTGGTCAGGATGAACTATGCCAACGTCATGGTCGAACTGGCTGACTTGCTGGCCGATCCGCTCGTCGAGGCACGCATGGCGGCAGCACGCGCGATCGCCTATAGCAACAATTCAGTGGGCATTCCTCTATTGCGTCTGCGCATTAAAGTGGGCGATCGGCCAGCAGTGGTGGCAGAATGTTTGCTGGCGTTGCTGAAACTCGCCCCAGCGGAATCGCTAGATTTGGTACAGAACACTTTGTACGGTCGGCAACCACCGCTAAAACCAGAGGAAGCGTTAGAACTTCCCGAAGCCGTTGCCCTAGCCTTAGGAGAAGCTCGCATTCCCGAAGCCATGGGCATCCTCAAAGACTGGTGGATGCAGCTCAAAGATCCCACCCTACGACGAAGTGCGCTGTTGGCGATCGCCATGCTGCGGCACGATGAAGCGCTAAACTTTTTGCTGGCGTTAATTGAAGATGGCATGAGCCGAGATGCCAAAGATGCGATCGCAGCCCTCAAGATGTATCAACACGACGACTCCCTGTGGCCGCGAGTCTGCCAAATCACTGAACAGCGCGGGAATGCTGACTTACTCAAAGAACTTACCTGACGGTTACAGTTCTGGAGCTGTCGTGCGTGCCACGTAGGTAGTTATCCGATCGACCGCTCCCGGCATAATCAATTTCATCCAGGGCGTGATTTTGCCCTTTAGCGTCATAATGTGTTCCCGCTTGCGTCGCTCCATCGCCCCAACAATTTGCCGAACGCACTCATCTACCGACATATTGCCCTGACTCTCATCGCGAGGGCTTTGTCCCAACGGTTGTCCATCGCCGCCTAAAGCCCGCTGGCGAATATCCGTCGCCACAAATCCCGGTGAGACAACCAGCACATCCACACCCGTTTCCTGCAATTCAATCCGCAGCGTATCAAAGAATCCCTGCATCGCATATTTGCTGGCCACATAGCCGCTGCGCGTTGGAACCCCCGTTTTGCCCGACAGGGAAGAGATCGCCACCAGCAATCCCTGGCTGGTTTTCAGGTACGGCAATGCAAAATGCGTACAGTAAACAGCACCGAGGTAATTGACCCGCATGACCTGTTCAAAGATGGATAGATCCGTGACGCGATCGAAACGAGACAGCATTGAAATTCCGGCATTATTCACCAAACTATCAATCTGCCCGAATGTAGCTACTGCCGTTTCAATTAAATGCTGACACGCGTCGGGTTGAGTCACATCTGTGGGAACCGCGATCGCCTTTCCCTGCGCTCCGGCGCAGGCGGCAACCACGTCTTCTAATGCAGCTTGATTGCGAGCCGCTAATACCAAATTTGCACCCTGTTTAACTAAGGTAATCGCGAGCGATCGCCCAATTCCTGCCGATGCACCCGTCAGAACAATCGTTTTGTTGGTAAAGCCCATGCTTGGGTGTCGCTCCCATGACCGTGATGGGTTATATCGTAAC
>DATNPS010000254.1:0-4131 GCA_036703095.1 Crinalium sp.
TCCATTTTGGATTTAAAGTCCTTTCACTAGATCTCTTGCAAAAGTAAATTTCGCCCCCCTAGCCCCCCAATTCTGGGGGGAACATGAGTTCTAAGTCCCCCAAAATTGGGGGATTTAGGGGGCATTCTAGGATTTACGCAAGAGGTCTAGTATGAGATCGCACTGGGTGTCAAAACTTTCTCTGGCAAGCGATTCGCTATACTGAGGTCAAGACTTTTCCGGGTAGAGCTAGATTGCTGATGACTAGCCTTTTGGTCAAATCCGAACAGATGCCGTTGGCGATCAATCTTTCTTCGCTGACTACAATGTCGAAGATGAGCGATCGGCAGTTCTATGATTTTTGCCGAACGAATCCCGACTTGCGAATTGAGCGGAATGCCAATGGAGAAATCATCGTTATGCCTCCAGCATTTGCTGATACTGGAAACCGTAACGGTAGAGTCTTGGGGCAGCTTTTTGTCTGGGCTGAAGCGGACGCAACCGGAGAAGCATTTGATTCGAGTTCAGGCTTTACCTTACCCAATGGTGCAACTCGAGCGCCAGATGCCGCCTGGATTCTATCTGATCGTTGGAATGCTTTAACCCCAGAGAAGCAGGCATCCTTTGCACCGATCGTTCCTGATTTTGTGGTGGAATTACGTTCTAGCAGCGATACGTTGGTGAGCCTGAAGGAAAAGATGGAGGAATATATGGCAAATGGGGTGCGGTTGGGGTTGTTAATCGATTCTCGTTCCGAGACGCTACGCGAACGCAAGAATCGTCAAGTTCATGTTTATCGACCTAATCAAGAACCTGAGATTTTGGACGATCCTGAGTCTGTCAGTTGCGAACCTGAGATGCCAATGTTTGCGCTGAAGATGGCAAAGATTTGGTAATGATGGGTTCAAAGTCTGCCTTGACAATTTCGGTACGCGATCGCTTGTTAACATATATCGAGATTACATTCAGAGTAGTCGAATCATGGCGATTTTACCTACCAGCCCTCAACATCTGTTCAGCCGTCAGCTTTAAATCTGGGAAGGTTAGAGAGACGATGGTCTGATTGCCCAGAGCCGCTTCATAAAAAATTCGCTACAAAATCGATCCAATGATGCGATTGGTCAAAGGGTAGTTCTTTTTTTGACAACTAGTAGGTAAGTATAAGTAAAGGTTGAGCAGATGACGCTATTGAGCGGCGAACTGGAGCAACGCTATGGTTACTTTCCCCGGATGAACTACAAATTGCTGGGTGAACGTTGGTCTGTAGGTCAGGCAGATCAAGTTGCAGCCGCGATCGCAGTTTTTTAGTTGCCTTAGCAATCAGAGAGCGTGATCGGAAGCTCATCACTAGACCTTCCGATCGCGCCAAACCCCAGGAGGCACACCGATATGCCGCTTAAAGGCTCGATTAACAGCAGCTTCTGACTCATAACCTGTTTGAATTGCAATTTTGGTGATGCTGTCGTCACTATACTGCAACTGGCGAGATGCCAATTGCAGTCGCCAGTAGGTCAAGTATTTCATCGGTGGCTGTCCTACGAATTGGGTGAACCGGGCAGCCAGAGCTGAACGCGAAATACCAATTTTGTTTGCCAACTCTGAGACAGTCCAAGGATGGGCAGGGTCAGCATGAATCGACTCCAGTGCTTGACCAATGATAGGGTCATTCAGGGCAGACAACCATCCTACTTGCTGGTTTGGCAAATGCTGCATAGAGTTCCGCAAAATCTCAATGAACATTAGCTCAACCAGCCGTGTCAGCAAACACGCGCTCCCTGGTCGGAAGCAGGCTGTTTCTTGGATAATGTAGCGCACACCGAGTTCTAACAGCGGTGTGGTAGATTCTGCAAACCCTCGGATATGCATCAGACTCGGTAGGGTTTTGAGGAATGGATGCAGCAGCGGTTCTTCGCACTGCAAGAAGCCACAAACTAATTGGGTTACTTCACCCCCACCGCCATACTTCAAAATCGGTGGTTCATTCCAGGGTGGCACAGGCAATAACTGATTCACGAGCACTGGCTTCTGATCCAGGCGATCGCCTAGGATGTGGGAATCTCCGTGGGGAAAAATAATAATGTCACCCTGGGAAAGTGCCTTGCGAATGCCATCGTTGGCTTGAACCCAGCAGTTTCCTTTGGCAATGATGTGGAATGGAACAATGTTTTTCGTATGAGGCTGGATTGCGCCAGCAAAATCCGACCACGGCAAGGTTTCAATGATCCAGGGAGCCGAGAATTCGGTTCGGAGATCGATCGCTCCTGAAAACCGAATGATGCGAAGGATGTCAGAGAGAGTATCTCTGGGTAAGGGGAGTAAGTCGGAGCGGCTCTCTGGAGTTTCAGTCAAAAATCTCAGAGCTTGAGTCATTGTTCATCCAGATTGGATCGATAAGTATAGATTAACCAGGCCCACGACGACGCAGCAAATGGAGAAAGATCATGACAACACTGCTGAATGAGCCGATTGAGAAGCTGAAGACTAATGTGAAGGGTCATGTGGTGCTTCCTGATGATCCGAATTATGACGAAGTTCGCGAAATCTGGAATGCGATGATTGATCGGCGACCTGCTGTCATCGTGCAGTGTGCAGATGCCAATGACGTTTCCCATATCATCAGGTTTACGCGTGAGAATGGGCTTGAACTCTCGATCAGAGGCGCTGGACATAACATCGCGGGGAACGCTGTGTGTGATAACGGCGTGATGATTGATCTTTCAACTATGAAGAATGTCCGTATTGATGCTCACAACAGGCGTGCCTATGTCGAACCAGGTGCTACGCTTGGTGATTTTGATAAAGCAGCACAGGTGCATGGGTTAGCGACTCCAGTGGGAATTAATTCAACGACTGGTATAGCAGGTCTTACCTTGGGGGGCGGTTTCGGTTGGTTGACTCGTAAGTACGGACTGACGATCGACAATCTTGTCTCTGCGGAAGTGATCACAGCGGACGGGAATAAAATACGAACAAGCGAAAATGAAAACGCTGACCTTTTCTGGGCGATTCGAGGTGGCGGCGGTAACTTTGGTGTAGTCACTGAGTTTGAATTCGATCTCCATCCTGTGGGTCCTGAAATATTGGCTGGGTTGATCGTTTTTCCGTTTAGCCAAGCTAAACAGGTGCTGACACAGTATCGGAAATTTGCTGAATCAGCCCCTGAGGAACTCAATGTATGGGTGGTACTTCGCAAAGCTCCGCCGCTGCCTTTTCTGCCTGAGAATGTGCATGGCAAAGAGGTAATCGTGCTGGCTGTCTTTTATGCAGGTGATATTGCAGAGGGTGAGAAACTGATCGAACCTTTACGTAGTTTTGGTGATGCCTATGGCGAACACATCGGTGTTCAACCATACGTAGCATGGCAGCAAGCATTTGACCCCTTGCTTACGCGCGGTGCGAGGAACTACTGGAAATCTCATAATTTCACAGAGTTACGTGATGGAGTACTTGATGCGATCGCAGAATTCGCAAGCAAGCTACCCTCGTCACAGTGTGAAATCTTCATAGCATTTATTGCTGGGGCATCCAACCGGGTCTCGGCAGATGCCACGGCGTATTATCATCGAGATGCGAAGTTTGTGCTTAACGTACATGGACGATGGGATGAGGTAGCACACGATGATATATGCATTAAGTGGGCACGTGAGTTTTTCCAAGCTTCTGCACCTTATGCATCCGCTGGTGCCTATGTGAACTTCATGACTGAAGAGGAGGGCGATCGCGTCGCAGCGGCTTACGGCTCTAACTATGAGCGCTTGGTACAGATCAAGAAGCGGTACGATCCTGAGAACATTTTCAATCTCAATCAGAATATCAAACCCTGAGCTAGCTTGGCTTTTATAGGCCTTTGACATGCATAACAACGCCCATGCCGGCTGACGCCTAGAGTTGATCGGTAATTTGGGTCTAAAACGCTGTCCTTCTAGGACGGCTTTTCAAGTGAGTATGGTCATGAGAGGACGGGCGTAATGACGTCCCCCAAAAACTTCCACGCTCATCCAATTCGCTTCATCAATCGTTTTGAAGATAGGAGGACGTTTGACCTATGCTCAAAATATGCCATGAAACGGAGATTGCGATCGCCACTGCAAGATGCATCGAGTATTCTTACAGGGGAAGCAATCCTGGTTTACTCATCTGAACCTATGGAGC
>DATNPS010000258.1:0-4234 GCA_036703095.1 Crinalium sp.
GTTACCTTCTCCAACCGGGCAAGAGTATCGTCATCGAGATCCGCTGCATCGGCTGCAACCTGTGCTTTGAATGCCGCAACCCGCGCACTCTTCGATGCCTCGTCCAGCTTGCCATCAATCAACGCCTTCACCTCTGGGTGATCCATTGCTCCTCTCGCCTTCAGCGACTTGAGGGTGTTGATCACTTCCTGGGGAGTCATGCTGTTGATTAATGCCACCAGCACTGTTGGAGTCAGTTGTTTGATCGCACCGATGGCGATCGCATATGGCAACTTAAACTCGACAATCAACCGTGCCTGTTCTGCTGCACTATCTGCCTTGGCAAGCTGCGACCGCACCTCTGCCAGCGAACCAACGGGAGGCTGGTCACGGAACAGAATGGCATTTGCCCGCTCGTCAGGCTTGATGTGCAGTGAAGCGTACAGGTGCTTCATTGCCTTGCGTCCCCGCAGTGCGGCGCGATCGAACAAAGCAGGGTTGCTTTCCCGCACCTTCAGATACCGTTGCACAGCAGTCCGGGCAGAACGGGGTAGCTTGTTGCGGTGCTGCTTCATGAAGTCCACCACACGAGCCACCTGGTAAGGTGGAAACTCTTGCAGCATGATGAATCCGGCATCGCGGTGTTCAGTCAAATTGCTAGTCAGCAGGTGAGCAATAAACACTTCCTTGTGGTCGCGCACATCGCCATTACGCTGATACCAGACTGCCAAGTGTCCGTAGAAGATGGGGTCAAGTTCAACGATCAGTTTGTGGATTTCTGCCACTTGCTCCAGCTTGCGGTGAGGTGTAGTGAGCAAGCTGTTGAGCATTTCCAGTCGCAAATCGCGTTCGGTGTTGTTCATGAGAACCTCCTCTGGTTGTCGTGGATGAGGAGGCAGATGTTGCACGCACGGTGAAGAGTCACCGCGCAAGTTACAGAAGCTTGGCTGAAGGGTGTTATCCCTTCAGTTTTGCCTGCTAGTAAGGTGCAGGCTTGCAGCGTACAACCCGATGTACGCACCAGTTTGTGTTTTGGTGGGGTATGTAAGCTTCTGCGATCGGGGCGCGGCAACAACTGCCAAATTTTAGATAAAGATCACTTCGTGCAAGTTAAAAAAGCGGTTGCGTCATACACAGGATTTGAACCTGTAGTAGCTTGATCTCAAGTCAAGTGCCTTAACCATTAGGCGAGTATGTAAGCTTTTTAAGTGAGGGCACGAAGTGAAAAATCATGATTTGGAAAGCTGATTCATAATGAATCGAATTTCCTTTTTGTTACACTGTCGTTTACTGGCAGCGTATACTCTTTGACCTTTGACCCATCTCGCACTGCTGCGAGCAATCAAACCGTCTAGAACGTCTCTGACCAGGTCTGTGGATTCAGAGGGAAACACTTCAAACGTGATCAGATACCAAATCTCATTGAGCAGGTGATACTGATGGTACTCGTCCAATACAACTACATCCTTGCAGAGTTGAGTTCGCTTCCACTTTCGGGAGCTTTTCTTACACGCGCAAAGGATGCCCGTTTCAGGATGCACGTAGAATTGATCCCTGTAATGACTACTTAACTGAATGCGCCGATGCCGATGAGGCTTGCTATAGGGGATGCCATCAATCAGTTCTACGTGACGTTCAACATAGTCCCAAACGTGGCTCAGAACGTGTTGCCCTGCCATAGTGCTGCTGTCTAATCGACGACAAAGTTGGCTGTAGATTTCATTCCAGGGTTTGCCGACTTGCGATCGCAAATACCGACGTAGCGGACCTAAATGATCAGAGAGATACTTGGATTTATTTCTGGGTTTGATTAAGTAAGGACTGAGTAATCCATCTTGGCTTGCTTCCTCGGTGATTTGATTTAATTGCTTCTTAAAGCCTTTCAGCTTTTTGAGGCTAATTCTCATTCCATTACGAGGACGTTCAATCACAATTTCACTCAAACGATGTTCGCTCATACTTCCGATAATTCAATTGCAGTTGTGTCAAAGTTAGTTTTTTCGTTGTACTAGCGAACATCATTAGGCTCACCTCCCTGTGTGATTGAGTAGAAACTATTTTTAGTTAAAAGATCGATTGTTTGAAATTCCGCACAAGTTAGCAAAGCAGGATCACTTGGTGCTCTACCATTGAGCTACAGGAGCAAAACAAGCTCCTGGTGGGACTCGAACCCACAACCTCCCGGTTAATAGCCGGATGTGTGTAAGCTTTACAGGTCAGGGTGCGAAATAGAGTATTTATCCGTAAACTGCTTCAGGGCGAATGATTAAATCACCACTTGGACGGCGATCGACCACATACGCAGAGAGGCGATTGGTATTGACATCCAAATGTCTAGAAACCTGCTCTTTGACAACGACATCACTCATGCCTGTGGTAATTCCCAGTTGAGTTTCTGGAATGTCGAGCGATCGCCCTTCAACTCGAATATGTACCATTGCTATCACCTCTTGCTAATCGATAAAACAACGGAAGGAGGAGGAGTCGAACCTCGATAGCGTTACACTATCCTCTGGTCTTCCAGGCCAGTTGCCGTCCACACAGCCGCACCTTCCAAGAGCGGAAACTGGAGGAATTGAACCTCTACAGTATTACTGCACGCCTGTTTTCGAGGCAGGTTGCTGACCTTCAGCCGCAGTTTCCATAAGGGGTGTCTAGCGGGACTTGAACCCTGCTAATGACTTGCTTCACAGTCAAGCGTCTCGACCACTTCGACTTTAGACACCATAGGTGGATCTGACCGGAATCGAACCGATTCTCCGTTGGAGACGCTACGCGAACGCCTCCCGATGAGAATTGCACTCCTCCCTCGTACAAGTTCACAAAGCTGTTTTTTGCTTCTTAACAGGAAGTTAGTATGTAACCCTCTTTAATCACTCTACTCAGATGAAAAAATGAGTTGTAAGTTGAGCCAGTGAACCCGTGGACAAACGAATTGATTCATCTGTTGCATCAAACGTTGAAACCCACTCTCTAGTCCAGCATTGGGAAATACATCCAACCATTGCTGGAGCCAGTTGAAACAAATCAACGGTTGAATGATCAATTGCAGGTTATTCAATAAATTCTTCCAACCACTCTGGTTATTCCACCAAGGATGTTGTGCAAACTGCTGATGAGCGAGGGGACAAGCATCATTAAAAGCATTGGCAAACAGGCTGACCATTAGAAAAGCACTCATCACCAACTCCCACCATTTCTCGATCTGCTCATAGCTTGTCATGCGAAAGTCCGCCCAACCCAGTGCATCTTTCGCTTGCTTGAGACCATACTCAATCCAGGTTCTAAAGCCATAGTGGTTGCCAATTTCCATTAACTTCACCGCAGGGGCACAGACCATCACAAAGGAAGTCGAGTTGTTGGGTAGGGTTTGAGGGTCTGTTGTGAGCAACCAATAGTGCTTATGACGACGCTTGCCATAAATCACTTCTGCCATATAACGTACTTCCGTCGTGCCATTGCTGAAGGTGCGCTTGAACTGCTGCCAAGGCTCTTGGTAAACGTCCTCCTCTTGGGGCAACCACAGTCCATGATTGCTCCGAATGGCGAGGATATAGGGCAACTTCAACTCATCGAGGACATTGACAAAATTGACTTTGCCTTCACCGTACAAACTATCTGCTAACACCAGTTCAAACTGAAATCCCATCGCTTGCAATTGCCGAATCATCTGGGCGGCAATTTGTGGTTTGCTCTGGTACTCATCATCCTGCTTGAGTCGTTCTCTGGGCTTATACACCTCAAAGGTCAAAGGAAGAATCATCCCATCTACTAAACCATAAGCGGTGACAGCAACAATCCCGTTCTCCTTCTTGCCAACGTTGCCGATATATTGGCGTTTAACGTAATCAGTACTCGTTCCCTTTTTGCAATCACCCGTCTCATCAATGAGTAGAATCAATGTCCTACCATTGAGTACCTTGAGAATTAACTCCAGTCTCTTTTGACGCAGTTGTTCGCCACTCCAAGGAGACTCGGTTAAAAAGTGATGTAACGATTGTTGATTGTCTAATCCCACTGCTTTGGCAATGGCAGGCAAGGACTTGCGCTTGATCTCAGTGATCATGCCCAGGTGAAGGAGTTTGAAGGCTTCAAAGCTCCGCACTTCTGGAAATAAACCCTCATACAACTGGCAGTATTCATCGACAAAACGAATCGTGGGTCGAGCCTCTCTCGAAGCAGGCATAAATCCTCAAACATCCTTAAGCTCTCTATCCCTATTCTAAATTTTCCTTGCCAGAGTGATTAAAGAGGG
>DATNPS010000262.1:0-4011 GCA_036703095.1 Crinalium sp.
GACGACCTATTACCGTGCAGTACCCTTATGAAAAACTCATTCCCTCTGAGCGGTTTCGGGGACGAATTCACTTTGAGTTTGATAAATGCATTTCCTGCGAAGTTTGTGTCCGTGTTTGCCCCATCAATCTTCCCATCGTGAATTGGGTATTTGACCCAACTCTTAAAAGGAAAAAGCTTAACCATTACAGCATTGATTTTGGAGTCTGTATTTTTGCCCTCCAATACTCGCGGCGCTGGTTTATTTCCAAAAGAAATACTAGAGCAGCAGGAAGTAAGAGCATCAGACCCCAATTTCCAGTGAGCAGGCTCTCAACAGTTTTGATACTAAGGAGAATCGTATGTCTACAACATTCGCATCATTTACATCTGCTCCAACCTACGCCGTTCAACGTCCTTTCTTTCAATAGCCACTCATGCAGAGAATCAAAAACGATGTCTAACCAAGCTTCTGACTGTCTTAAGCAACATGCTCCAAAAATCATGCGGATGTGGGAGGAGCGGGCACGAGATGAAGTCGGTGCATCCATGCATCAGGACTCTCTTGTCTTGCAAAATTCCCTACCTCTGTACTTAAACCGATTGGTAGATGAACTCTCAAACAGGATTGTCAGGACATCTGCCCGAATCGCGTCTGACGAAGTAGAAAGCACTCGAATTGGCAAGCTGCATGGACACGAGCGGGCTGGCTATGCTGACTACTCCATGACTCAACTCATCTTTGAGTACCACATCCTCCGTCAAGTAATCTTTCAAGTTTTAGAGGAAGAAGCGTTTTTAGGAGTGCGGGAGCGAGACATTATTATCGACTCAATTGAGCAAGCTGTTAATGACGCGGCCACTCAATTCTCCCAGACACTGCGAGATATTCAAGAGCTATTTATCGTGACGCTAACTCACGACCTGAGAGGTCCACTCAATGTGCTAAAAATGGGAACTCAACTGACTCTGCGTCGGCTGGAACGAGGCGATACCCACGTTGATGTAGCAGTGAGGATGATAAATGCGATCGATCGCCTGGATTCGATGATTCAAAATCTGCTCGATGCGAGTCGCCTGAGGGCAGGGCAGGGCTTAAAGATTGAATGTGAAGAATGCGATTTAGACAGGCTAGTTCAGGAGGTAGTGGAGGATTTGAGCTTCGCTTATGGAGAACGATTTGTTGTGGTCAGTGATTCTGAGAGCAGGAGCGATTGCAGCCGTAAAGAAATACGACGGGTGATTGAAAACTTAGCCATTAACGCGGTGAAATATGGTGCTCCTAGCACGCCGATTACACTCACGCTCCAGCCAACTGAAACGCAGATCAGCCTCACCATTCATAATGAAGGCGATCCGATTGCCCTAGACGCTCAATCAATCCTGTTTCAACAATTTCGTCGAACCACCTCTGCTGAGGATCAAACAGGATGGGGATTAGGATTATTTTTAGCAAAGAGTATTATTGAGGCGCATCAAGGGACGATTGAAGTTGAAAGTGCACAAGGCAAGGGGACAAGCTTTATTGTTAAGTTGCCAAAGGTTCTTCTTTAGTTCGAGGTATTAAGAATACGCATGACTATGACTGGCGTATTTGTCTTAGGAATTAAGCATCGCTTGATTCACTATTTCTGGCAACTCTGTAATTACCAATCGATCTTGTTCGCATTCGTCAACCGTGCAACTACAAACCCATTATGAGGCAAGACAACTTGTTAATCCTCTATGGCACCTCACTCACCTGTCTGGACGCTATCTACTGAACAAGTCTACGAAACGCTGTCAACTTCCGCACAGGGACTTTCCGAAGCAGAGACAGCAATCAGAATCAAGCATTACGGGTTTAATGAACTACCTGAACCCGCAAGGCGATCGCTATTCCTCCGCTTCACCGATCAGTTGACTCATTTCATGGCACTTTTGCTCTGGGTTGCGGGTACGCTGGCGTTTATCTCCGGTACACCTGAACTCGGCTGGGCAATCTGGGCCGTGATTTGGATTAATGCGGGTTTTAGTTTTTGGCAAGAATTCCAGGCTGAACAAGCGTTAGCCGCACTCAATAAAATGTTGCCAGCGCAAGCTAAAGTCTATCGAGATGGGACGCTATGTGAGATTCCCGTCAGGGAGATGGTGCCGGGAGATGTCATGGAGTTGGAAGAAGGCGATCGCATTTCTGCCGATGCCAGACTGGTTTCAGCTCAGTCTTGTTATGTCGATGTCTCAGTGCTGACTGGAGAATCGCTTCCGGTTGCCCGAAATGCCGAACCTGTCACTACTGAAAAGATGCGTGCCTCGGAAGCCAGTAATCTCATTTTTGCAGGTTCTACCGTTTCCGCAGGGCGTGGTTTAGCTGTCGTGTACGCCACAGGCACTCATACCGAGTTTGGTCAAGTTGCCCACCTAACCGCAACCGTGAAGCGAGAACCCAGCACTCTGGAAGTTCAAATCAACCGGGTGGTGCATATAATCACCGCAATCGCCCTCGGTATGGGTGTTTTGGTGTTTCTGCTGACCAACCTTTTAGTGGGCATGGGACCCAAGGAAAGCTTCATTTTTGCGATCGGGATTATTGTGGCGTTTGTCCCAGAAGGACTGCTCCCCACCGTTACCCTAGCTCTGGCAATTGGTGTCAAGCGCATGGCAAAGCGCAATGCTTTAGTGCGTCGCCTCTCGGCAGTGGAGACATTGAGTGCCACAACGGTCATTTGTACAGACAAAACCGGCACACTGACCAAGAATGAGATGACGGTGCGCCAACTTTGGATTCCTGCAACTGAGATTGAAGTCACGGGGGTAGGGTATGAGCCAACTGGAGAGGTGCGAGTTCCTTCTGGGCGTATGGAATCACAGGTAAAGCTACTGCTGGCGGGTTCGGCTTTGTGCTCCAATGCCCGTTTGAACCATCCAGCAGGTTCCAGTCAGTGGCAGGAGATTGGCGATCCCACTGAAGCCGCTCTCCTGGTGGCTGCCCTCAAAAGCGGACTGAATCTGGAAGAACTACAGCGTCAGCTTAAGAGAACGCAGGAAGTTCCGTTTGATTCGCGCCGACGGATGATGAGTGTCGTGCTACAAAGAAGTTCGGATGATTCTGGTTTAGGGTTTGAGTTAGAAGGGCAATCGTCCCATGTCAAAACCCTAACGGCTCCCTATCTAATTTTTACCAAGGGATCGCCGTTGGACGTGCTGCAACACTGTCAACAGATTCTCAGAGATGGGCATATCAAAGAATTATCAGCAGCAGAACGGGCAGAGGTGACTGCCGCTAATGATGCATTTGCCAGCCGAGGTTATCGAGTTTTGGGAGTTGCCACCCGGCAGAAAGAGGAGCAACAGCCACAAGACGCCCAGGAACTGGAGAAAAATCTGATTTTCATTGGGTTAGTGGCAATGATTGACCCGCCCAGAGCAGAAGTTGCGGATGCGATCGCCAAATGCCATCAAGCAGGTATCCAAGTAACGATGGTAACAGGAGATTATGGACTCACCGCAGAAGCGATCGCCCGTAAAATTGGTTTAGTGGATGGTAAAGCCAGAGTGGTTACGGGCGAAGACATGGGTCATCTCTCAGATGCCCAACTGCGTCAGATTTTGCACAAAAAATCCGGGTTAGTCTTTGCGCGTGTGATGCCGGAACAGAAGTTAAGGCTGGTTCAAGCTTACATCGCAATGGGTCATATCGTAGCGGTGACGGGTGATGGTGTGAATGATGCTCCAGCCTTGAGAGCTGCCCATATCGGCATTGCGATGGGGATGAGCGGCACGGATGTAGCGCGGGAAGCCGCTGATATTGTACTGATTGATGATAACTTCGCCACTATTGTGAGTGCGATCGAGCAGGGACGAGCGGTATATCAGAATATTCGTAAGTTTATCACCTACATCCTGTCATCCAACATGGCAGAATTTATTCCCTTCCTGGCGATGGTGTTTTTAAAGATTCCGCCAGCGTTGGTGATTCTGCAAATTTTGGCGATCGATTTGGGAACCGATATGCTGCCTGCGTTAGCGTTGGGCGCAGAAGAACCGGAGACAG
>DATNPS010000266.1:0-46109 GCA_036703095.1 Crinalium sp.
CATCGTAGATGAGCTTGCACTACCACCAATCGCGGGTTTTGCGTGCCCGATGCGCACCCAAAATCGGGTGATCGATTCACGTTAAACTAAGAGTCCGGTATGGAGTGCGTATATGTCAAAACACATTGCCATTGTGGGTGCTGGCCCGGGTGGTTTGGCGACCGCGATTCGGTTAGCCGGATTGGGCTATCAGGTGCAGATTTTTGAGGCGAGCGATCGCGTCGGTGGCCGCATGAGAGGGTTTGAAGTAGGCCCTTATGCATTTGATACCGGGCCGACTATTTTGCAATTACCTCATTTGTATGAGGATCTGTTTCGCGAAGCGGGGCTACGGTTCTCCGATTACATGCAGCTCAAGCGACTGGAACCCTACACGCGGCTGCGATTCTGGGATGATACGCAACTGAATCTAACCTCTGACCGAGACGCCTTCAAGGCACAACTGGCGACGATGCGACCGGATTTACCACAGGCATTTGATCGATGGTATGCCGAGCACATCCGCAAGTATGAAGCGGGTTATAAACCCTATTTGGGCAGTCCAGTTCGTCCGCTGTGGGGCTATTTGCGTCCCAACGAACTGGCTGCGATGCTGTCGTTCCGTCCCTGGGAGAGCTTATACGAGCACTTCTGGCAGTTCTTTAAGGACGATCGCCTGGTCTATGCGCTCAGCTATCCCTCCAAATATCTGGGAATGCATCCGACCGTAGCGGCTAGCGTGTTCAGCCTGATTCCCTATTTGGAGTTTGCCGAAGGGGTATGGCATCCGATGGGTGGCTTTCGGGCACTGGCTCAAGCGATGGGCAAAGCGGCTGAAGATCTGGGCGTCACGATTCACCTCAATTCTCCAGTTAAGCAAATTTGGATTGAGCAGAAACAGGTACGGGGAATTGAGCTAGAAACAGGCGATCGCATTCCTACCGATGCCGTGGTTGTCAACGCAGACTTTGCCTACGCCATGCAGCATCTGATGCCTGAATCAGCACGAGGTCGCTATAGCGATCGCCAGCTTGACCGCATGAAGTTTTCATGTTCCACCTTCATGCTGTATCTGGGGATCAATCGTCGCTATGATGACCTGCCTCATCACCAAATTTATCTGTCAGAGCATATTCGCAGGCGCGATCGCCCGTGGGTCGATGACTCTGCCCTGGATGAAGACGATCCACCCTTCTACGTCTGCAACCCGACCATCACCGATCCCGGCAACGCTCCCGCAGGACACAGCACGCTATTTGTGCTGGTTCCCATTCCCAATACGTCGTATGGAGTTGACTGGGAAACTAAACAAAAGAGCTATCGCAATCTGATTATTCAACGTCTGCCGCTGCTAGGCTATGACCAGATTGAGTCACACATCATGACCGAACGGTGCTATACCGCAACCACCTGGCGCGACGATTACCGGGTGCATCTGGGAGCAGTGTTCAACCTCAGCCACAACTGGGGTCAGCTAGGGCCATTCCGTCCGCCGATTCGTTCCACTGACGTTAATCGGCTGTATTGGATTGGGGGAGCCGTCCATCCAGGTAGCGGGCTGTTGACTATTCTCGAAGCGTCTCGCAGTGCGGCTGTTTTTCTACAAGAGGATCTTGCGGCTGACGTTGCCTAGCGACTAACGCCGCGGCTACCCAAACGCAGTTTGCCTCTGGGTACCGCCACCAATTTGCATTCTGCCCCTGCTGTTTTGATGAATTTAGATCCTTAGTGTCAAGAACTAAGCTATTCTGGATGAGCTAAATTTTTAAATTTCCTAAGCAATCGAAGGGTTAGTTAGGACAAGGTGCAGGGGGGAACCCCTGGTTGGGGGCACAGCCCACACACACCCTGTCCTAACCGTCTCGACGGTTGACGTAGCATCACCCCAGGCAGTGTGTTTTTTCCTATCCTATGACTGTTGATCCTATTCGTGATTATCTCCGTGCTATCGGCAAAACGCCTCTTCTAACGGCAAGTGAAGAGTTGGAACTGGCTCGCCTAGTGCAGGCCATGATTCCCCTTTTAGACGTACAAGATCCCACGCCAGAGCAACGGGCGGTTATCCAACGGGGCAAACACGCTAAAGCCCGAATGATTAAGGCTAACCTGCGGTTGGTTGTCACGGTGGCTAAAAAGTATCAGAATCGGGGGCTAGACCTGTTAGATCTGATCCAGGAAGGTAGTTTGGGGCTAGAGCGAGCGGTTGAAAAGTTTGATCCCACCAAGGGCTATAAGTTCTCAACCTATTCGTATTGGTGGATTCGTCAGGGGATCACCAGAGCACTCCAAACCGACGCCCGAACCATTCGGCTTCCGGTTCATGTGCAGGAAAAGTTGAGCAAGGTTAAAGTAACCACCCGCAAACTGATCGCGCAGCTTGGACGCAAACCCACCTCTGAAGAACTGGCGACTGCCTTAGATCTAACGCTGACGGAGTTGCGCAGCTTGCTAAGCCAGCAGCAGCAATGTCTCTCGTTGGATATCACTATCGGCCAGGAGCAGGAAACCCGTTTGGGCGACCTCCTCCCCGATGAGCAACAGCAGCAGCACATGGAGGCGATCGTTCTCCGGGATCAGTGCCAGCAGTTTCTTACCTGCCTAAACGACAAAGAGCGCGAGCTAATCGTGTTGCGCTATGGGCTGCAAGACGGCAAGCAGAGAAGTTTGGCAGAAGTGGGTGAAGTGTTTGGTTTTTCCAGAGAGCGAGCCAGGCAGATCGAAGCGAAAGCCATGCGGAAGCTCAAGAAGCAAGCTACCCTATCTGCTTAAATACAACCCAGAAGGCAGGGGGTGAAACTCCTGCCTTCTGGATTAACGTGGATTCGGCAGTGCCATTTCAGGAAAATGGTTGAGAGCCGTTGTAATTAAAGATATCCAAACCGTTAGTAAAGCGTTTTCAATACTACCCTCCTGGTAGCCCTAACCAGGAGGGTATTTTAACGTGATGTGAATTCGACGAATGGGCAAAACTGCAATACTCCTCGATTAACGCTCTAAAACCCAATTTAACGTGAATTCGATAGCGCCATTTCACCCGCCCAACGGGCGGGTGAAATGGCGCAAAAAGGTGTCCCGCGCGTCGCGCGGGACACCTTTTTGCGCATTCGTCGAATTCACGTCAATTTATGATGACAGTGAGCGGCAAAGCCGCTCACTGTCATCATAAATTGGGTTCTTAACCAAGAAACATTGGGCAAAGACGTACTCTGCGCAACGCGCAGAGTACGTCTTTGTGTCATTTCAACCGCGCAACGCGCACGAAAAATCGTTTTTTGGGAGAGTGGCCCGTCGCGTCACTCTCCCAAAAAAACGTTCATCGAATTCACGTTATTTTAATTCGATTGGGCATTCATATGAATTCCAAAGCTTGTTCATCGAATTCACAACAGCACGAGCGATCGCCCAAACTATACAATGAAGCCATCTGGCCTCTGAATCAGTATTCTGTTCTTGCGGTTTTCTATTTATTTGGTGCTATGTCCAGGCTTAACCATTACCTTCAAGAATCTGCGATCGCAGGAGCTGCGGTTTTGGTTGCCCTGCTGATCATGCTGCTGCTGAACCCGTGGATTCCCATGGCTGGCACACCGTTCCTGATGTTTTTTGGCGCAGTCATGTTTAGCGCCTGGTACAAAGGAATGCTGGCTGGGCTGGTTGCGACAGGGTTATCGGTTCTGCTCAGTTGCTACTTTTTTATAGAGCCGACGCATTCATGGAGCTTCGATGCGGCAGATGTTGTACGAATGGCTCTCTTTAGCGCTGAAGGGCTATTTATTACGATTCTATGTGATGCATTAAGAACCACCAATCGAAGGCTCGATCGCAGCTTGAGAGCGCTCAGCAGCAGTGAAGATCGCTATCGGCAGATTGTTGAAATTGCGGGGGAAGGCATCTGGTTACTCGATGACCAACTGTGTACTAAGTATGTGAACCAGCGTTTAACCGAAATGCTAGGTTACAGTGCGGCAGACATGCAGGGACGCTCTATGTATGAGTTTATGGATGCCGAGGCGCACACCATCGCTCAAAAGCACTTGATGCAGCGCAAACAGGACGCGATCGCCCGGTTTGACTTGAGTTATCGGCGTCAAGATGGTTCACCTTTGTGGGTTAGTGTCTCAACGGCTCCCATCCTGACCCCATATGGAGAATTTCGGGGAGCGCTGGCCATGCTGGCGGATATTACCGAACGCAAACGGGTCGAAGAATCCTTACGGCAAAGTGAAGAACGCTATCGGTATCTGGCTGAGTTGATCCCTCAACTCGCCTGGATCGCTAATGCAGAAGGAAGGCTGTTGGATGTCAATCAACGCTGGTCTGACTTTACTGGACTGACGCTGGCTCAAGCCAAAACGGAAGGATGGCAAGCCATTATTCATCCAGATGACATACCAATTCTCACGCAGCATTGGGCCGCTGCGCAGCAAAATGGAACACCTTATCAGGCAGAAGGCCGAATGCGACGAGCGGATGGCATCTACCGCTGGCATTTACATCAAGCCATGCCGCAGAAAGATCATCAAGGTCACATCATCAAGTGGTTTGGCACCGCCACGGATATTGAAGATCAAAAACAATTGGAACAACAGCGCGATCGCATGTTGCAGCAAGAGCAAGCGGCACGAGAAGCCGCTGAAAAAGCGAATCGGATGAAAGATAACTTTCTGGCTGTGCTATCTCATGAACTGCGATCGCCCCTCAACCCTATTCTTGGCTGGGCCAGGCTGCTGCAAACCCGCGAATTGGACAAACCTGCCGTGCAAAAGGCACTGCAAACGATTGAACGCAATGCAGCGCTACAAGCCCAACTGATCGAAGATTTGCTAGATGTATCGCGCATCCTGCAAGCCAAACTCAGCCTCAACATGGTTTCGGTCAGCCTGATCCCTACTATCGAAGCCGCTTTAGAAACCGTGCGTTTGGCAGTAGAGGCTAAGAATATTCAACTTCAAACCAAACTCAATCCTGATGTCGGTGAGGTACTGGGCGATCCAGCCCGTCTACAGCAAATCATCTGGAATCTCTTGTCCAATGCTGTCAAGTTCACACCCGAAGGAGGGCGAGTGGAGGTGCGGTTGGAGGAAGTGGGGAGAGAGAGAGGAGACAAGGAAGATAGGGGAGATAGGGGAGATAGGGGAGATAGGGGAGATTTTTACCCTTCCTCACCTTCCTCACCTTCCTCACCTTCCCCACCTTCCCCACCTTCCTCACCTTCCCCATCCTCACCACATCTCTATGCCCAAATTAAAGTCACCGACACGGGTAAAGGCATTGATCCAAACTTCTTACCGTACCTGTTCGACTACTTCCGTCAGGCAGATAGTACGACGACGCGCAAATTTGGTGGGTTAGGGTTAGGGTTGGCGATCGCCCGTCATTTGGTTGAGGGACATGGAGGAAGCATTTGGGCAGAAAGTGAGGGAGAAGGACTCGGAGCTACGTTCACCGTGCGGTTGCCACTGTTAGCTAAGGCTCCATCCTATGCCAATTCATCGCCCCTCATGCAACCCTATCTTGCATCCTCCGCACTTAGCGTTCAGCCCTCAGCCCTCACTATGCCGCTCATAGGAATTCACATCCTGATTGTCGATGATGAGCAAGATAGTCGTGAGTTTTTGACATTTGGCCTGGAGCAAGCTGGAGCCACCATAACGGCTGTTTCGTCTGCCTGTGAAGGGTTAGATCTGTTGACAAAAAATAAGCCAGACGTAGTGTTGAGCGATATTGGAATGCCAGAGATGGATGGCTACACCTTTGTACGCCAGATTCGCACCTGGGAAACGACACATGGAGAACAGCCAATTCCGGCGATCGCCCTTACCGCCTATGCCGGAGAAGTGGGACGAAGACAAGCCCTGGCAGCAGGCTTTCAACAACATGTGGCAAAACCGATAGAACTGGATCAGCTGATTGATATCATTGTGGATTTGATTAAACGTAACTTATAACGCTTCAAACGTAGCGCTAAAGCCATTTAGCGTCGTACACTCTTCTATCAATTCTTCCACATCGCTCACATTCTCAAGCTGATATTCCATGATCCGGCTCTCATCACTTTTCATTTTTTTGGATGCCAGGATCGTGACAGGATACTTCGCCACAATTGCCTTAAAATTAGTGGCATCGTTACGCCAGCTTTCAGCAGAGCATTGAATAATTACTCGCCACATAAAACTATTTTGTTCGCACTATTTACACCAAGCTTTCAGCAATTCTCAAGATGCTGTTGGTGGCGGGTTTGGCGCACTCGTCGGGCACGCTAAACCCGCCATTGGTTTCAAAATGAGAATTGCTGCCAAGCTCTATTGTGTCATATGAGATCCACAATCTATGTCCCAAACGATTGTCATAATTGGTGCAGGCCCAGCAGGATTACTCCTGGCTCACTATTTGGTGCGTCGCAACGATTATCGCGTTGAAATCTATGAACGGCGTTCCGATCCCCGTGCAGCGAATGTATCCGCCGATCGCACCTTTCCCATTTCACTACAGGAACGAGGTAGAAAGGCCATCCGAGCGATCGCCGGATTGGAAGATGCGATCGCCGCCCAGAGCACGATGTGTCAGGGAACAGTTGTCTATCGTACCCATCGAAAACCGCGACGGCTCTCTCGCAAAACTCCAGTTTTGTCCATCGATCGCAATCGCTTAGTGACCATTCTGCTTCAGCAGCTAACAACGCCAGACGTAGCCAATCGACTAAACATTCATTTCAACTGCACCTGTCTGGATATTGATGGTGTCGCTAAAACCGTCACGCTGCAACCGGACTCTGGAGAACCGTTTACAACTCACTATGATGTGCTAGTGGGTGCGGATGGAGCGCGATCGCAGGTGCGCGATTATTTAGTCAACACCCATCAATTGCAGTGCGAACAGCATTATATTTCAGACGAATATAAATCTGTATTGATCAATCGATGTAATCCAGAACTGGGGCTAGAGGTAGAACCCAATAAAATTCATACCTGGAATCTCGATAATAAAACTCGCATGATCCTGGTGCCACAACCGGGCGATCGCCTGAGCGGAACTCTAATTTTTAATGCTCAAGCTAATCCATTAGAATCCTTATCGACGAAAGAAGAAATTCTCGCTTTCTTTCAAACAAAATTTCCCATTGCTGGCCAATTGATGACACTGGACGATGCAGACGCCATTCTCAACCGTCCGATCGCTAAAGTGTTAACCGTGACGTGCGATCGCTTTCATGGCAATCAAATTTTGCTGCTGGGGGATGCGGCTCATGCGGTGTCTCCGTCGATTGGGCAGGGCTGCAATGCGTCATTGGAAGATGTGCTCATCCTGAACGACTTGCTGGATCAATATGGTGATGATTGGAGTCAGGTATTACCTGCGTTTTCGCAACAGCGCATTCCCGATGCCCATGCCCTGCAAGACCTTTCGACCTATTCATTTCCGCGCACAAAAGCATTGGTGATTGAGTTTTTTCTGCGCTTAACGTTAACTCGTTTCTTGCGCCGCTGGTTTCCCAATTGGGTTAATCCATTTGTGTTTGATTTAGTCTTAGAAACAGATCTGCCGTATTCACAGGTGCTATCTCTAAATCGAAATTGGATTGATAAAGTTAGGCGATCGCAGCATACGGTATAGCAAACGACAGGCGTGCAGCGTAGCGCTGATAAGGTAGGGTGGGCATTGCCTACCGTATCAGTAGTTGATGTGTCGTGAAATCTACCAAATCAGCATGAATCCATCCATTGCAAATCAAGTCATTGTTGTAACTGGAGCCGCTCAGGGCATTGGCGAATGTGTCGCGCGTCATCTTGCCAAACAGGGAGCCAAATTAGCGTTAGCAGATATCCAGGGTGATAAAGTGCGGGCAGTTCAAGAAAGCCTGACACAGCAAGGCGTAGAGGCCAGATCATATGATGTTGATATTGCAAATCCTGAATTAGTCAAAACGACAATTCAGACCATCCTGCACGATTTTAGTCGAATTGATTCCTTAGTTAATATTGCAGGACTGGATGCACCACCTGGACTAGCCTGGGAGATCACGGAAGACGAATGGCGCAGAGTCATCGACGTGAACTTAAGTGGCCAGTGGTGGATGATTCAAGCCGTGTTGCCACACATGATGGCACAGCATCGCGGCAAGATTGTGACCATTAGCTCCATTTCAGCACGACAGGCTTTTCCGGAACATACTCCGGCTTACTCTGCGGCGAAAGCAGGGTTGATCGGGCTAACCAGCAGCCTCGCCACCCAACTGGAAGCCTACGGAATTTTAGTCAACTGCATCCTTCCCGGCATGATTGGCACAGGCACCGATATCAACATGACGCAAGCCGCTAAGGATGAATATCAGAAGCAATTTCCGCTCGGAATCGTAGGCCCAGAACCTGTGGCTCATGCGGTTAGCTATCTGCTGGGCGAATCTGGCGATTGGATCAGTGGCACCGCAATGAATGTTACAGGTGGACTCTTTAAAGGCATCTAATTTTTACTTTTGGAACGTGCGGTTGGGCCATATGCTCTAAGCCTCTAATCCAGCAGATGGTCATCCCGTAAATATCTCTATTGACAGATGACCCAAAACGGCGAAATATGAAATAAATATGAAAATGACGAGTCGCTGTTATGGAGTTAGCTGATCGCGTGGGGCAGCCCAGTTTACCAGAGGTTTATCGCAGCATCCCGATCCCCAATGGTAAAGGCTTTTGGCGAAAGCTGCTGGCCTTTGCGGGACCGGGATATTTGGTATCCGTCGGCTATATGGACCCCGGCAACTGGGCCACCGATATTGCCGGAGGATCGCGATTTGGCTATACCCTGCTCAGCGTTGTGCTGCTCTCTAACCTGATGGCGATCGTGTTGCAGTCTCTCTGTGTGCGTCTAGGTGTCGCAACAGAACGAGATTTAGCGCAAGCCTGTCGAGATTATTTCAGTCCTCGCATTCGCGTTTTTTTGTGGGCGTTGTGTGAAATTGCGATCGCCGCCTGTGATCTAGCTGAAGTTATTGGAAGTGCGATCGCCCTCAATCTGCTCTTTCATATTCCGCTGCTGTGGGGCGTTTGTTTAACCGCTGCGGATGTGCTGGTGTTATTAATGGCCCAGCGATATGGCTTTCGCTATATTGAAGCGCTGATCATTACGCTCGTCTCTACTGTCGGACTGTGTTTTGTGGCAGAAATGATCTTCTCCCATCCCGATTTAGGAGAGATGGCTCATTCCCTCATTCCCAGTGCCGAGATTCTTCAGCAGCCCGCTATGTTTTACGTGGCGTTGGGCATTCTGGGAGCCACGGTGATGCCACATAACCTATATCTGCACTCGGCAATTGTGCAGACTCGCGCATGGCAACGCAGCCCAGAAAAGAAGCACGAAGCGATTCGGATGGGCACGATCGATTCTACGATCGCCCTTTCTCTCGCGTTTTTTGTCAATGCTGCTATCTTAATCGTTTCAGCCGCAACGTTTCATCAGTCCGGATACCAGAGCATCACAGAAATTCAAGATGCCTACAAATTGCTCTCTCCGCTGCTGGGAGTTGGTTTGGCTGGCTTTTTGTTTGCGTTGGCCTTACTGGCATCGGGCCAAAGTTCTACCCTGACAGGCACACTGGCCGGACAGGTGGTATTAGAAGGATTTTTTAATCTGCGAATTGCGCCCTGGCTACGTCGTTTGATCAGCAGACTACTGGCGATCGTGCCTGCGCTGATTGCGATCGCCTGGTTTGGAGATGGTGTGGTAACGCAACTGCTGATCTTTAGCCAGGTCATTCTCAGCTTGCAGCTATCGTTTGCCGTGATTCCGCTGGTGATGTTTACGAGCGATCGCCGTTTAATGGGTGAGTTTGTCAATCCCATCTGGTTGAAACTGATCGCCTGGGGAATTGCGATCGCCATTGCCATGCTGAATATCTGGCTACTCTGGCAAAGTGTGCTCAACTTATTGCATCCCTAGAATTGCGTAACATCACCGTCTCGGCGGTAGTCTCGTAGGTTGGGTTTCGCAGTGCGAAACCCAACTGAATGAGAGATGTTGGGTTTCTATCGCTAACGAATTGCCTATGAAGTCTGGTGCGTTACGGCTTCGTGTAACACACCCTACCATCGCTGCATTCTGTCACATGCGATATCTACAGTGAATTCACAATCGATGCATTATGAATCACACTTGTATCTATCTGTTTTGGAATAATTTTAGATTCGTAAGCCACTCTTGCAGTGAACTCCAGATTTTTACTTAGATTGTTGGGATCATTGGGATTAAATCCAACCGTTTTGTTTCCTTCGATATCAAATAGCTTCACCAACGATAGCTGATCTTTGACGTCCTTTAACTCCACACCGATCTTGTCAGCAACAATCTTAAGGGCATCTGCATCACCTGCCTCGACCAGTTTTACGGCTCGATCCACCGCTCGCAAATACGCCTGGAGTTCAGCTTTGCGGCTATCTAAAACGCTCTGCCGCGTAATCAGTACATCTGCAAGTATGTTTGTATCTTTGGTACTGAAAATAATTTTTCCATCACTTTGCTGTGCCGCTGTAATCATCCAGGGTGCTGTCGTAACGGCTACATCTACCCGCTTGGCGGTAAACGCAGCAGCAGCTTCATCCATCGTGATACTTTTGGGAACGATGTCCTTCTCCGTTAACCCCACGGACTGTAAATAGGCCGTCAACAGCAGGTGTGAGAACAAGACATCTTCTCGCGCAACGACTTTACCCTTTAAATCTTCCGGCCCATTAATATTGCGACCTAGAATTCCGTCGCCTCCATTTGAGTAATCCACCAGGAAGAAAACGCGAATAGATGGATCTTGGTTACTCATCTGAATCGCATCTGCCGCTGTAGACCAAAAGATGTCTCCCTGTTTTGCCATAAATGCTGTAATAGCAGCACTTAGTTCAGGAATCGTGGTTTCTTTAATCGTCAGTCCCTCTTCTTTAAAGAATCCTTTTTCTAATGCAACATAATCACCTGCAAACCCAGGCCAGATGCCTGTAATCACATTTAAAGGAGCAGATGATGATGATGGAGTTGTGCGAGGAGAACAAGCTACAATCCAAACCATCATTGTGAGTGCGATCGCAATGATGGATTTTGACAGCTTAAACATGGGATTAATAGTCATGATTTAAGGAGAGGAGATCAGATGTGTTGCATCTTTCTGTGATGGATTAATATATGTGTAAACAGCAGACAGGTTCGCTGCCGTCCATTCACCTGCCTGAATCGGAGCATATTTAGGAGGCCGTTCAGCACCGTGACAGGACTCAAGGCAGGCGAGCATTGCGTCGTGATTGGGGCCAAAAAAGAAAGGAATGGAAAATCGAGATGTTCCAGTTACATTAATGACGCGATGAATCGTTGCAGCAAATAGATCATTCGTCCACCGGGCCATGCTGTCACCAATATTGACGACAAATGAACCGGGGATTGGCGGCACTTCAATCCACTGTCCCAGATTATTTTGCGCTTGCAGTCCTGCTGCATCCTGGTTCAAAATGGCGAAACATTCGTAATCCGTATGGGCACCGACTCCAATCTGCTTTGGATTAAGCGGCAGTTGCTGAGGCGGATAATGCATCAACGAAAGCTGAGCCATCGGCCTCGTAATTTTGTCATCAAAGTAGTTCTCTGGCAGGTCTAGCGCCAGCGCAAACCCCCTAAAGAGCGATCGCCCCAGCGACAGCATCGTATCAAAGTAAGTGCAGAGAACGGTCTTAAAGTCAGGCGGTTGAGTTGACCAAACGTTTGGGCCGTACACGATGGAATTAGACAAATGAGCACGGTCATCATCCGTTAACTCAAGTCCGATTTCATATCCTTCCAGAACATCAAAAGATTCTTGTTCATGCAAATCTGCCCTTAAATCGCCTACACCAAAATAGCCACGATGATGCTCAGACTGCGACAGATGATAGCGGAGTTTATCTTGCAAAGGCAGACTAAAAAACGCTTTAGCAACCCGATATGCCTCGGCAATTTGAGCCGATGAGACGCGATGGTTGATGATGTAGAAAAAGCCAACATTTCGGCACGCATCACCCAATGCCTTCGCAACCTGCTGGCGATCGCTCAGATGCTCAGAAAATAAGCCATCCATGTCAATGATAGGAATACTATCAAAGTTGGCAGCCTGGGCAGAGAGATCAGTGCGATCTAAGTATTTGGTTTGCGTTTGGAGGGGAAGACTATGTTCCATATCATACTTTTTTATAGCTTTTGGCGTTTAGCACATCTTCAAACTTATCATTAATAACAGGTCAGGGTTGAAATTGTCTTATTTTTTAAATGGTTCTACATCATCGCATCAGCTCGGTTGATCTTATGGCTACTTCTGATTTTCCCACCAACTCCTCATCTGAATCCGATGAATCCGATCAAATTACAGCATTGCAATCGCAAAATGCTGAATTAACGCGGCAACTCCAGCACTACAAGTCGGAGTTGGAATACGAAAAGAAATCACACGAGCAAACAAAATCGCAGCTTTCTATTCTAAAAGAATGGCTGAATATTGCGTCAGAAGCAGATGGCATAGCGGTGTGGAGCTATAGCATTTTAACTCAAGAAACAACGTTATCGACACAGGGATATAACCTGTATGGGCTTGAATCAGGCACGTTTGAGGAAGACATCATTCCATTTCCGAGCTATAAACATCCGTTTGATGCTTTTTTTGATTGGGTGCATCCAGAGGATCGCGAGTTAGTCAGACAAGCCGATGAAGAAGCGTTGCAAACGGGAAAATTTAAGGCTGAATTTAGATCGATGCATCCAGATGGCAAAGTGTGCTGGATTTATAGTGTCGGGAAAGTTTCATATGATGAAAATGGTGAGCCGAGCAGTGTGCACGGTGTAGAATTTGACATCACGGATCGAAAGCAAGTAGAAGAACAACTAAGAAATTCCTTACAGGAGAAAGAGATTTTACTGAAGGAAATTCATCATCGAGTTAAAAATAATTTGCAAATTATCTCCAGTCTTTTAAGTCTACAAACCCGCTCTATTGAAGATCCTCAAATTCTCGCATTATTTCAAAATACTCAAAATCGAGTCGAGACGATCGCCCTTTTACACGAACATCTTTATCAATCACCGAATCTAGCCAAAATTAACTTTTCATCCTATCTTCAACAGCTTGTCACTCATATTTTTGCGGCACATGGTTCTTGCGCTAAACATGTTCAGTTCAACATTGATGCTGCTGCGATCGAATTAAACCTAGATATGGCGCTTCCTTGCAGTTTAATTGTGAATGAGTTAATTACGAATTCGCTAAAACATGCGTTTCCCGATGATCGGATTGGGGAAGTTGGCATTCGCTTTACGATTAATCCCCAGGATCAGTATGTTTTGACGATTTGGGATAATGGCATTGGTTTGCCAGACGAAGAGATTAGCAGCTCAAACTCACTTGGCATTCGTCTGGTCAAAGCACTCGTCCGACAATTGAAAGGAACCGTTGAAACGGGTCAATTCACTGGCAATCTGTTTAAGCTGGTGTTTCCGCGCTTAGAGTGAGCGATCGCCCACATTCACCACAATCCGTCCCGTAATTCTGCCTGACAGCATGGTTTGGATGGTTTCGGGCACATCTGAAAGCGAAATTTCGGTCGTGAGAGACGTGAGACAATCTAACTTCCACTCGGTTGCGAGTTTATGCCAGAGTTCTAGCCGGAGGCTGCGATCGCACTCCGCCGAATCTACCCCCAACAAACTCACCCCTCGCAAGATAAACGGATACACCGTTGTGACTAACTCCGAAGAATTTACCAACCCACAGGCCGCAACAGCCCCTCCGTAGCTCAAACTTTTCAGAACGGTGGCCAAAATAGTACCGCCGACTGTATCAATCGCCCCGGCATATTGGCCTTTGAGCAACGGCTTACCGCTGGTGTCATTCACCGTATCACGGCTCAGAATATCCGCCGCACCCAGATCCAATAAATACTGCCTGGAATCCGGTTTGCCCGTGACAGCCAGCACACGATAGCCGAGTTTGGCTAACAGGGCGATCGCTAAACTGCCAACACCACCCGTAGCACCTGTGACAATGATGCTTCCCCGATCTGGAGTGATGCCATTATGTTGAAGCTTGTGAATACAGAGAGCTGCCGTCAACCCTGCCGTTCCATAGGCCATACTCTCAAAGAGCGACAGTGGCGCTGGGCAAGGGATCACCCATGAATGCGGCACCCGGATATATTCGCCAAAGCCACCTGCCGTGTTCATGCCCAGATCAAATCCAGTCACGAGCACCTCGTCTCCGACCTGAAACGCCTCGCTTTGACTGGACTCCACCACCCCAGCCGCATCAACCCCTGGCGTATGCGGGTAGTGACGGGTCACGCCTTTGTTGCCCGTCGCGGAGAGGGCATCTTTGTAATTGAGAGACGAGTAGTGAACCCGAATCAACACATCCCCGTCTGAAAGGTCAGCGATCGCTCGTTCTGCAAGGTGCAGATGATAGGTTCCATCGGGTGATTCTGAGACGACTAAAGCACGGAATGTTGTCATATTGCGAAGGCTACCGATGTGGCGGCAACGATACTTATAGCTGGAGTGCAGGGGGGGAACCCCTGGCTGGGGGCGAAGCCCCCAAACCCCTGTGGGTTTTCAATGTCCTAACGGACATGACTACAGCTATACAATCCTATCTAAATCGGAAACCGATAAACCATGCCGCCCTGCTCGGTGATGTTTACGTAGAACGGGGTGCAGGGGTGGAACCCCTGGCTGGGGGCGAAGCCCCTAAACCCCTGTGGGTTTTCAATCCTATCTAAATCGGAAACCGATAAACCATACCACCCTGCTCGGTGATGTCTACGATGGCATTCAGTTCTTGAGCCTTGCGATCGAGATATTGCTTCGCGTCTGCAACCGGAATATTCGCTTCAGAGGCAAACCGAATCGCTGTGATGGAGCCATTGTTAGCCTGCAATACGTCTAAGAAAAGCTGTTCCTTTTCATATTCATGTGCTTTCGCCTCTTGCTTTTTTTGCTGATTCAAGCTCCAAACTAGCCATGCTCCTAATCCTGTAGGCGGCAATCCAAACAGCACCATAGCAGCGATCGCCCCTTCTTTATCTTTTTGAGAAGCCGACGGATTAGCTATATAAAGAACCATCATGCCAATCAGGAGAGGAACACCTGTGATTAAGAACAGACCTGCGGCCAGAGATTTGATCAGCTTCATAGAGTGTTCAAATGTCAATACAAGAATGAAATTTGCGAGAATAGAACTATATTGCCCACGCCCTCCTCAGTTTTAATGGCAGTATCGACAAAGATTAGGACGGGGTGCAGGGGTAGAACTCTTGGTTGAGGGCGCAGCCCCCGCCCCCTCTCTGTCCTACGTAATTGTGTAGTGCTATAGTTGGAGTTTCCTATGGACGCAAAAATTGAACAAACGAAACAAATCGCAGCACAGTTACTCACTGGCCTGCTGAGCAACCCTCATATCTATGCCAGTATGAGCGAAGAAAGAGCGCACGGTCAACAAGAGCAGGAGTTGATCTCAGTGGCGATCGAACTGGCGGATCAACTGATTACGAAAGTTGAAGAGAGGGAAACGTAATCTGGGTGAGCGGTTCATTCACTTGAAATGTTTTCACATTGATCTGCTCAATGCCAAATCCTTTTAACCGCGCCGTATGAACATCGAGATACGCATTCATCGACGCTTCATCCTTAAAGAGATAGACGCCTCCCGCTTCTTTGGTATCAGGATTTTCCGTCCAGATCTTGCCAATTAATCCCGGCGCTTCGGCGATGATGTGGGCTAACCCCGATAGTTTCTCGACGCGATCGCCTTCCCAGGGACGCTGATCGACAAAATCAATTTGCAAAATCATCAGCGGCATCGGATGTCTCCTCGTTGAGCGGCAGTTCCAGTGATAGCACTACGCTACAACATACTCTATTCGGGGAGGATAAACGGTAATGCTGCCCGCGATCGCCGCCACAAAGGAAAGGGAAACCTCAGCCGCAGATGAATTGAGTGCGTGTTCCTGTAAGTACTGATTGAGAGCGGCAGTGAAATCAAAGGTGTATGTGTCAGAGGGAGAGCGATCGCCAGTATTCTCTGAATCAGGCGTCACGGGATAAGCACCGATGAGTAGTGTGGTACCAGAGGCTTGCGGATTCTCGGAACCGTTACCGTTTGAACTGGTAGAACTGTTGGGACGCAAAATTTGATAGATAGCGCTCACACCATTCAACCCATTACCGTCCGTGAAGGATGCAGCAGCCGTAAACCGTTTGAGTAGATGAGTGTCTGATGAATTAACGTTTGTGAGCCAGATTGCATTTCCCTGAGTGGTTTTGACTAACAGCCAGTGGGGCTGCGTTTGAACCACAACTGGTTCGGTGAATAAGCTGGTAATCCAAGTCGATTGACCAACCTGAGACAGGTTTAATGTTGCTGTTGCCACCGTTTTTCCAGAGGGGTGCCCCTGATAGTCCGGTTGCAGTTCTAGCAGCAGTTGAGTTTGGTCAGCGATCGCCATTACACCCAATGCCACACCGCTCATCTGTAACGGTTCAGTTGGGGTAAACTGTTGGGCTACCCAGTGCTGGCTATCCACCTGAATTCCCGTTGTTTGAGGCAGAATCGGATTTAGAACAGGAATGCCTTCTGAAGATGGACTTGTCGCAGAGATGAGCGGAGCCTGGGGGCGATCGCGGCGAAAACTCTCTGCAATTTTGACCGTCGCCTTCGTGATAGTGGCGTTTTTCGGAAGAGATAGAGGAAGAGACTGGGTGCTGATGCGATCGCCCGGAAAGCGTAATACCTGTTTTTCGGGAGGCGACGCTGTGGCGTCCGTTGCTGGAAAGGATGACTGAACCAGATGATAGGCGAGATTAAGCTGATTGAGTTGGAATCGGCACGGAGCGTCGGATTCAACAATTAACGTCAGATCAATCGTTTCGGGCAGGGGAACCGTCAGGCCCGTCAGATAGCGCTGCAATGCCTGAACAAAGGCGGTTCCTGCATCCTTTGTGGGTGTATCGTCGCGAAATTCGCCCGGTTGCTGCCAGAAAAAGATGGGGGTCAACGGTTTACCTGACAACGGTAGCGGAGCAAACCCAACGCGAGGCCCAGTCGGATAGCTGTGTACCACAATAGAGGCGATGCTGCTGACAGTTAGCGGAATAGCCGTATCCGGAGTTTGGATAAGACGAATGGCAAAACGGCTGTCGATAAATTCGGTAGGAATGGTCGCGGTACGGTTTTGCAGGGGTGCGATCGCCGTTGGATTTTCCGATAACACCTCCTCATCCAGACGATACAACTCCAGCGAGTAGCCGGAACCTGTAACCGTTCCCGATGTCAGCGTAATCCGACGAATGTGACGGGGGGTGTCCAGTTCTACGACAATAGCCCCTGCGGTTGAGGCCAACGTCGCTGAGGCTAACGCATTTCCGGGATGAAGGGCATCGTACTCGTAAGGTTGGAAGACACCCTGTACGGTGGTTTCGCTATCCAGAATGAGCTGGTCTGCTTGACCACCCGTTTTGAGGGACAGCGACACGTTTTTCCGAAATACCTGTCGTGGTACATCACCCACTGGAGATGCCACGACCCACGCGGAGGCGGCAACCTGCTGGACGTTAACGGATGGTTTTCGAGCTTGAGGGGCGATCGCAGTGGGAAGCATAGGTAGGAGTCAGGAGTCAGGAGTCAGGAGTCAGGAGTCAGGAGTCAGGAGTCAGGAGCCAGGAGCTTTACGGAAGTTTGGGCAGTGGGTGTCTTCAAGACACCACTGTCTAGGGGCGGTTCGCCATATCGGCACGGAGGGCGAGGACGTTGTTACCGACCTGGCTCACAGAGCTGTCCAGGCTGTTAATGCGATCGACGGATACCCGCGCAAATCGGCCTACTCCGGTTTCCAGAGTGCCTAACCGTCCGGTGAGAGAACCGAGGTTGGTGTTAATTTGCGTAGTGTTGGTTTCCAGTCCGTTTACACGCGTATTGATCGTTCCCACGTTGGTATTGATCTGAGTGAAGTTGCCTTCCAGAGTGCCGATCTGGGTTGTGATGCCGCCCAGCCTGGTGTTGATCTGAGTGAAGTTGGTTTCTAAACTGCCAACGCGACCGGATACGGTACCGACTGTTCCATCAATTCGCGTGACGTTGGTTTCTAAGCGTCCAATGCGATCGCCAAAGGTTCCGATTGAGCGATTAACGTTGGTGACGTTGGTTTCAACGGTGGTCATGCGATCGCCCAGAGTACCCACATTGCGACTGACGGTGGTGACATTGGTTTCGACGGTGCTGACGCGATCGCCCAGAGTACCCACATTTTTATTCACAGCAATCAATCCGGTTTCAACGGTTCCGACTCGGCTAGTCAATGCGCCAATATTGCTACTGATGGTAGTGACGCTATTCTCCAGCGTTTTCACCTGAGTTGTCATTGTCGTCAGACTGGTGCTCAGCGTACTCACGCTGGTATTGAGTGTCGTGAACCCTGTTTCCAACGTTCCGACTCGACCTGTGAGTTTACCTACTGAATCGCTTGCTGAAGTCAGTCCGGTTTCGAGCGTGCCAACTCGACCAGACACCTTGCCGATTGAATCGCTGATACTGGTGACATTCGTTTCCAAGGTTCCAACTCGACCCGATACCTTCCCGATTGAATCATTGATGCTGGTGACATTCGTTTCGAGCGTGCCAATCCGGTTCGAGAATCTACCCACTGTGTCATTGACTGAAGCAAATCCAGTTTCGAGCGTGCCAATTCGACCCGAAACTTTCCCGATTGAATCGTTGATGCTGGTGACATTTGTTTCGAGTGTTCCGACTCGGCCAGAAACCTTACCTACCGCATCATTGACTGAGGTGAATCTGGTTTCCAATGTTCCAACTCGTTCAGAGAATTTGCCCACCGATTCGTTGACTGAGGCGAATCCGGTCTCCAGCGTTCCAACTCGGCCAGAAAACTTGCCAACGGTGTCGTTAACCGAAGCAAGTCCAGTTTCCAGTGTCCCAAGCCGGCCAGAGACCCTGCTAACAGAATCATTGAGTGACGCCACTCCAGTCTCCAGCGTTCCTAGGCGTCCGGTCATCCTGCCTAGCGAATCATTGACGGTGGCAACGCTCGTTTCTAACGTTCCGAGTCGGCCAGAGAATTTACCCACATTGTCGTTGGTAGAAATGACGCTGGTTTCGAGCGTTCCGAGTCGTCCAGAGAGTTGCCCTACAGACGTATTGACGGTCGTAAAACCAATTTCGAGCGTTCCGAATCGCCCCGATAATCTGCCCAGGCTGTCGCTGGTTGCGGCAGTTGTGGTTTCGAGCGTCCCGACCCGCCCTGCTAGATCCGCCAGTCCGGCTGTATCAATCTGACCAATTTTAGTAGTGATCTCCTGCCGTAAATCCGTTCGCGTTTGGGCGAGTCCCACCAATCCGCTAACGCCCGTGTTGGCGATCGCCTGAGAAGCAATTTGCAGCGCTGGCGTCCAGGAAAACTGGGTTGTCGCGGGTAAGTCTTCCAATCCGGTGCTGAGGAAGTTTTGCACGGACGTTTCAGCCACCTTACGCCCAATATATTCACCTACTGCTCCAGGCTGATCGGTGATAAATTCGTGAACACGACTGTAAACGGTTTCCAAGAAGGTGCCAATGCCAGTCGTTTGATCTTTAACTACCTTAAAGTCATTGGTGAGCGTGTTATCAGACTGCAAGGTGTCCAGGTAAACCTGAAGCCAGGGTCGTATCCAGTCTTTGAACTGGAGGGTGGCGATCGCCATTCCCTGCACCGCAGAACTAGCGCCATCCTGAGCACAGGCCATCACTGTAGAATCCCAGTATGTCCAATCTTGCAGGGCATCCTGTTCATTAATTAAATCCGTCCAACGGTTGCGAAATTCTCGAAAGTAAATGTCGATCGCTTGTCGAAAGGGCGTATTCACTTCCCACAGGTATTGATGCACCATGTCGCGCAATCCTTCTACCACTTTTTCAGGTGTGGTTGCGTCAGGATCGAGCGATCGCAGCAGCGTTTCCATCGTCTCCTGTTGCCACTCCAGCAGCAGTTCCGAAGTCGGGGGAACCAGCGTAACGGTGGCCTTCCCGTCCAGATCGGTGTAAGCCGTGACGCTGCTGCCTTGCTCCAGAACGAAGCCATTTGACGCAATCAATCGACCCCAGGTGGCCGAAAACGTAACGGGCAAATTTACCCTCGGCGTTTGGCCTTGCAGTTCGGTGACGGTGGCGGTAAGGGCGATCGCTTGTCCCAGAAAGGAATTAGATATAGCGGGTTGCAAAACAACTCGATGTTGAGCATCCAGCAGCGATTTTAGCGTCGCTACCGTGTCACGTAACGACTGCACGTCTTGTAGCAGTTGGGAATTTGAGGCAATCAACATACCCTCCTGAGCGTTCGCTATAGCAATGGATTTGTGTGTCGTTGGTTGCGTAGGTTGGGTTGAGGCACGAAACCCAACATCCCTGGCCCACTTGAGTTTTGCTCAGTTGGGTTTCGCATTGCTCAACCCAACCTACGTTTCTACGTTTCCTTATCCCGGTCGTCCGAACGTGATGTTCTTCAGCAGATTGTTATCAACCAGCGCATTATTCACTTCGCCCCTGACCGTATCTCGCGTCACGATCTTGGTTGGATCAACATTCTGGAACCGCTGTACTTGCACTTTAACGCCATCGATTTCCTGACGAAACTGAGTGCCCTGCGTGAGCAAGGTATTCGTGCGATCGTTGAGCACACCAAAGTTAGTTTTGACCGTGGTTAGGTCGCCATTGAGTGTAGTGAACCGCTGATCTGACAGTTGTTGCAGTGTGGTAAAGCTGCCCTTCAATTCAGCAATATTAGTATTCACAAACCCATTTAGCGTACTCAAACTGGCTTGCAGTGTGGTGAACTGGTTGTCATACGTCAACACTTTTTGTTGAACCTGTCCAACCTGTTGCTGCAATCCAGCAATATCGGCGTTGACTCCAGCCACATTGGTATCAGCTCGCACGGCTGCATCTGTGAAAACATTGAAGGCGATCGCATCTCCAAAGGTTCCGAGCGTAGCAGCCTGCGTAGCTTCCAGTGTTTGCTGAATATTGACAGCATTTTGCACCGATTCCGTTAGCGTACTCAAGAAAGTTTGATCGCTTGTAACGCGATCCATGGCTTTGTTGATCCCTTGATAGTATTGCAGCTTGCCAATCAGGCCGCGATCGCGCACCAGATCGCCAACCTCCTTACGTATCAGATCAACGGATTTACGATAGTCTTTCGTGATCTTGGGTTGGAATTGATCGACAAAGCGATCGGCCAGATTTCCAACAGCTACATCGTCAATGTAATCGAGCACGATCCAGGGACTAATCCAGTCGCGGAAGGTAACTTGCAGCGAGCATACGCCGCTGCTCTGATCCGCTGTGGTGGGATCACTATCGCTTTTGGCAAACGCCATGACTGTCGCGCGATAGTCACGCCAGCGGGTGCGGAACCGATCGATTTGGCCTGGTGCGAGCTTGCCCGTTACAGAAGACGCATTCTTGAGGTAATAGACATCGGCATAGCTGCGAACGCTGACGGCATCCCGGCGATCGTACTCTTTGCTCAACACCTGGAAGGCTCCTTTAACCTCCGCTTCCATTGGCGTACTGGCATTCAGCAGGACTTCCGAAATGCTGCGGTTATTCACTTGCAGACGCGTGGTTAACGCCGCCGCAACTTCATTTTCGTCTTCGTCGCTAAACGCATCGGCATGTTCCGACCGCAGTAATACTTTCGCGATGCCCTGTGCATTGGTTTGGACAGAGATGGTGCGATCGCCTGCTCCACCCACGCTGACAAATCCAGAGGCAGGTTTCAGTTGCCCCCATGCCGCTACAAAGTCAATCCAGGCCGGAGTGGTAGGCAAATTGCCGTCCAGGTCAGTCACGCGAGCCGTGATTTCGGCTAATTCCCCGATCGCAAAATTTTGCTTTGGGGTGGTCATGGTGACACGCAAGTAGCGCGTCAGCAACGGTTGGATAGCCGTGCGGAAGGTGTTGAAATCACTCGTCAGTTGATTGAGTTTCGTATTGATATCTGAGAACTGTTGACTAACAGTTGTCTCTAGTGTGTCAACTCTTTGCGTCAGAGTAGTTTCAACATTCTCTACGGCTGTCACTAACGCATTCCAATCCTGGGACTTGATCAGTTGTCCTGCCGTTTTGTTTCCGAGTTGATCAACAAGTTGTCCCATAGTTGTTACCTCTGTGAAGGAAGGAAGAGTGAATAGTTGGTAAACAGAAAGCAGGAGACAGAAGCGAGAAGTCAGGAGCCAGGAGTCAGGAGTCAGAATGAAATGCGAATGTTAGATGGTGAATTGAGAAGAGAAAGTTATCTAAAGAGAAACATTAGAGCTGTTATATGAAGGGAATTGCGATCGCTTTAGCTGTTGCTAAGAGCAGGTTTCGTTTGTAGGGCTGGGTTTCGTTAGTTATACCGATCTGAATCGAAGGTGTGAGAAGGCTGTAGCGATTTGGCAATGCCAAACCCTTACTAAATTCGCCTTTACGGTATCAGAATTTTTATATTCCTCCTGACTCCTGACTCCTGACTCCTGACTCCTGACTCCTCTACTGAATTTCCTCTTCTACCGCCAGGGCTGTCAGAATTCCGGCGGGACGAACTTGCTGCATTCCTTGCTGGACGCGGTTCAGGATGAGCGGGTCGAGAGGAGGTGTGTTCGATTGCGACTTGAGGCGAGCCAGGATGGTAAAGGGTTGTTTAGCGGTCCAGGTAAACCAGACTTTGGCAGCTGGATTGAAGGCAAAAACGGCTTCGTCAAAATCACTGGCGGGTAGCGGGGTACTGATATCATAGCGACCGGGTGGTGGCGCAGGGAGATCAATGGGGGGTGGAATCAGCCTGCCTTCCATCGTCCAGAGGGGGCGATCGCTCCCGAATCCCATTTCGCCGGGTTCCATCGACAGATAGCGCCAGGTCGATGAGCCAATGGGTAAACGAGGGATGGCCGGAATGCCACCATTAACGATCCGCTGTTCGTTCGGTTTGAAGCGCATTTGCAGCAGGTTGGAATCGGCCATTGTTTCAGGCGTGAAGGTAGTACCGTCCCAAGTGCCCAGGCTGATATCTACACGAGACATCCAGAAGATTTGGTGAACAGCAGGTTCTTCTGTGGTGCGGAGGGCGATCGCCGGAGTTAGCCAGGTCGAAGATTGAACGCTGAACTGCTGCCACTGGGTGGTGGTGCGGTTAAAGCGCCATGCGTCTCTGGCGGTTGGCGTGTCGCCGTACAGCATATCGGCTCGTCCCAATGGCACCCAGCGATCGGTTTGATACTGCCAGAGGTCTCGCCCGTCATATCGGAGTAAGCCGCGATCTCCAGCAAACCACACCAATCCCCGTTCATCTACCTGAATGCTGGAGACTGGCCCTGATGTCAGGTCGGGGAAGGCTTCCAGGATCGTTTCATAGGTTGATCCGCGAACGCTACGAGCCGTATAGCGGGCAATTCCCTGATCGGTGCCCAGCCACAGTGAGGTATCTGCACTTCGTTGAATGCTGCGAACGGGCGGCAGGAAAACCTGATTAGCGGCAGGTAAGGTATCTCCTAGTTTTTGCCAATCCAGAGCATCCTCGGTGCGGCTTTCACCGCTGTACCAGTACCAATCATTCAATCCGGGCTGATGCTGGAAGAGTCCCAGTTCGCCGCCAAAGTAAATCGTGCCGCTGGCGTCTTCGTGAATCGTGTAAATGGGAGTGGCTTGCAGCGGAGAGGGTTCGAGAGTGGCATTGGCGATCGCCTCCCCCTCAGGAACGACCAGTTGAGCCGCCCCTTGGTCTGTACCAATCCACCAGTGATGATCCGCCGTTTCGAACAAAGCAAAGATGGTTCGACCGTCTAACGCGGTGACAGGTGTTGTGTCAAACGTTTCCTCTAACAGCGCATCGGGATAGAGCCGCATCGACAGCAAGCCTGTATTGGTGCCAATTAGAAGGGTGTGTTCCCAAACGGCCAGGCCATTCACGGGCGGTAGGGAGGACTGAATTTCCGTCCAGGTGCGACCGTCGTAGCGCCAGACTGAACCTGCCCCATCCGCATTGATGGCAACCCACAGCATGTTGTCCTGAGATTGCACAAACGCGATCGCCTCTCCCAGTGGCGCATCTTCCATCATCTGCCAGGGACCGGGAGCCGTTGGGTCGGTGGACGAGAAGAGGGACTGCTGAAGATGGTCGTCCAAACTAATCCAGGACGTATAGGTGGGGCTGAGGCGAAGCGTTTGGTTGGGCGGGATGGTGTCTTGATAGGCAATGCCCAGACGAACGGGGCGATCGCCCTGTTGATACAGTTCGATCAGTGGCGTTTGAGTCGCATCAATTAAATCTGCTTGCGGTTCAACGCCCTGAATGTAAATCGTTGGTACCGCATCTGCTAACCCGCTGTTGGTCATGCTCCAGCGCATCAAGGGGCCAACCAGATCGGTGGGAGAACCGGGCATTTGCACGGTGAGCGATCGCGATGTTAACGGCGCAAATTCTTCTAGCCAGAAGGGTAAATCTTGCTGGACAGGTGGCAGCGATAGATCAACAGGCAATTGCGCTTCAATCATGCGGCGTAACGCCGAAGCCGTTCCCAATCCATCGCGGTAAAGGGCGACGGTGCGGCTGATGCGCTGACGGTAGGCTTCCACCAATTCCCGCTGGGCGGCTGGCTCCTGCCAGGGCGGCAGGGGCAATACTCCTGCCAGATAGGCCAGATCGTGAATGTAGGGAAAGGTTTGCAGGCTGGGATCGTTGGGTTTCGGGAAGGGCAGCTTTTGAAGCTGGCGACTCCGTAGGAAAAAGGGGCTGTATAGAGCTCGATCGGCATAGGCAAACCAGTGCGACTGCAACACCGTGTTGGTATCGTCGCTGATCTGCTCCAATACCGCACCGATCGCCTTCAGATACGCCGTGAGCAGGCTGGGATCACCCGCTTCCGGACGGTAGAGACTGGGGAGGCGATCGCGAATTTGCTGAAATCTAGCCATTGCTGGCCTCCTGTACGGTGACGGTGGTAAGCGATAGGCGCTCAAAGGGCGTCAGGGAATAGGTATCTGCGGCAGTGGACAGGATGTGGCTCAGTCCGCTATCGAGCGTCAGAACAAACTTCACCTGATACGGCTGAATCGTGGTTTCAGTCGGGAGGGTGGGAGCCGTGCCAGAAGCGATCGCCTCATCATAGTCAGCCAACGAAACGACGACCTGATTGGGCAACGGCAGCGGAATCACGAGTTTGCCGTAGGACAGCACCCGCTTCGCCTGTTCCACGGTTGAAGGGGTAGCGGGTAGCTCACTGGCGTTCAGCGTATTGAGGTAATTCACCGTCTCGCCGATCGCAGCTTGGAGGGTTGCCTGGTTAGGAATGGGCTGTCCACTGGGATAGGTGACGACCACGCTCAGTTGGGTCGGCAACGCAGGATTGGCCATGTGCAAATCGCCCAGCACGGTTGGAATGCCTTTCAGCGTTAATTCCCCGGAATCCAGGTCTAACACGCTGTCTGTACCCTCTAGGGTCGCGCTGATCAGACGAATATCTTGAATTTTGGGATTGCTCAAGGCTAAGCCCACAATTCGGTTAATACTGCCGTTTTCGGTAACGGGGAGACGGGCAAAATAATCGGTGAGCTGGTCGCGCAGCTCTCGCTGAACGGCGCGGATGTCCTGTTCCAGTAAGCCGTTTGCTGTGGTCAGCCGCAGTTCCAGGTTGATCGTTTTGGGTGGCTGGGGCGACTTCACCGTCACCACAATTCCTGCCGGACGCGCATCGTAAATCGCCTTTTCGAGCCGCTGTTTCTGTTCCGGAGTGAGCGCCGCCACCTGGGGCGTTACGTCAATATAACCGGGCGCAACTTCGACCACATCGGCTTTGATGCCCTGGAGGGCGATCGCCTGTTTAATCGCTCCCAATGTGGCTCGTTCGCTGCCATGCAGGAAGTTCTTGGCACGGGCGCGGAGTTCGGTATCGGTTTCGTCCTGAGTGGCGATCGCGGTTGGTGCGGGATTGGTGACGCTGGCAATTCCGGCGATCGGGATGGGGAGCACCGTGAGCGAATCGGCAGACAAAATCGGGTTGGCTTCCAGGTCACGAGCGACAACGCGAATCGTGTTCTGATTCAATCCCATCGTCACGGATGCAGTTGTTTCATACTCGATGCTGCCATCTGCGGTGATAATGCGCGTTCCGGCAGGGATATCGATCGTGCCAGTGCTGGCGGGCGATCGCGTAAATTCTACATCCCCTGTCGCGCGTCCACCTCGAATTCGCTCGACACCCAGGAGTGCGACCACGTTATCCAACGCGCGTCCGGTCGCGGTATCGATAAAGCCGGAGTCGTAAATCACCTCTAGTTGCGCGTAGAGGCGGGCCATCTCCAGCGCTACGGATTCAGCCAGCGTTCGTACCACGCTTCCGGTTTGAATATCGGTGAGGACGGGCTTTGCTGATGTGGGGTAGTAGTTAATGTTGACCAGTGTACCGGGATCGGGCAACTCGGCTCCATCCTTCCACACCAGCGTTTTCTGCGAAACTAACTGATAATCCACATCTTTGCGAAACAGATGCGGTTCGCCATCGCGACTGCCATACACCGAAATAATTTCGGCTATTGGAGGCTGCTGTAAGTCATGCTGGTAGGGCGGAGCAGTGGCATTGACTGGCGGGAAGGGATGCGACTCTGCCGCAACGCCCTGCGTCACATCGGTGAGTAGATTATCGAGAACTTCTGGAAAGGTGCGCCGTCTAAAGCTCATTGCCCTAACTCCAATACAAAGGGGCCAATCGTAACACTGCTGGTTTCGCCAATCGGCTTCACCCGAATCAACACATTGACGCGATGCCGCACATCTTCACGGGTACGACTGCCGTCTATAGGCGTCACCGCGACTTCTTCGACTTTTTCAATCCGGGGTTCCTGCTTCAAGCTTTGCAGGATGAATAGCTTCATTAGATTGCGGGTCGTCGGGGTGTTTTGCTGACCGATCAGTTCGTGCAGGCGAGACCCGTAATTGGGGTGGGCCAGTTCCGTCAGTTCGCCCTGTGGCGTCAGCAAACGCAGGATCACGGCCTGCACCAGATTGTCTGACCCGCTAATTTTGCCGATGTCCGTCAGCACATTAATATCTGCCGAAATTCGCCGCTGATCCGTCGCCACGACGTACACAGGACGCAGTTCTGAATGCTGCAATTGCAAACGAATATCGGTCAGAAGTTGGCGATCGCCTCCCATATCATCCTCCAATCATGACGTTGCTTACCGCGACCACCGTACCTACAGGCAGGTCTGCCGGATCGTTGCAGGTCGTAGCCTTGTCACCGTTCCGGGCAGCGGGTTTGCCGTTAATCATTACCGTGCCGCTGCCCAGCAGGATCGTCGCTTTGTTGGCAGGCGGCTTCTGAAACGGCCCGCCCTGCGGAATATGAGACGGGGTATTAGTGGCGGTACTGCCCTGCACCGCAGCAGGTTTGCCTTCGATGTTGACATCGTTACTCAGCGCGTTGTCCAGCATTCCGGTAAACGGATGCGGCAGCGGCGTCGGCACCGGGCCACCCGGAGACGGAATCATAATGATGTGGGTGTCGGTTGCCATAACCTGATCCCCTTGTTTGGCAGCGGGTTGTCCCATCGTCGTCTCCTCAGTACAGCAAAACAAACGTTTTGAAAGGGGTGGGGGGCTTTGCCCCCCTAGTGTTGCAAAAACTAAATTTTGCAACACTAGTTGATGTTGACCATCGGATTGCCCTTGATATTGACCGTGCCGCCCTTCAGGTTGAGCTGCCCCTGCGCCTCCAGCGTGATGTCACTGTCGCCCTGAATTTTCAAATTGCCCTGACTCTTTAAGGTGACAGCCCCGTCCCGGTCAATTTGCAAGGTTGCCTTGCCGCCATCGACCTCCAGCTTGACCACCGGGTCATCATCGTGAATGTTGATGGCAATGCCGCTGCCCAGCTTGATCACGATCTCGCGGCGATCGCCACTGTGCAATTCAATATGAACGGCATCGCTATCGCCTGCCCCCAGCGGCAGGTGCATAATCGCCTGATTATCGTCATTCACCGGAGGCCGATCCTCGTCGTTGTAAAACCGACTGGTGATCACAGGCGCGTTAATGTCGCCTCCAATAAACTGCACCAGCACCAGTTCCCCCACGGCTGGAATGCTGACGCTACCAATCCGCGATGTGGCGACGGGCACCTGTTTCAGCACCAGTCCCGAATTGCGCAGCTTCACCGTACAGGCGTAGTTGTCCTGATCTGAGTCGCTGGCGTGCGGGTGCTGCTCCTGCACGATCGCCAGTTCCGCCGTGCGAACGCGACCGAGTTCGTCCTGGACAATACGCTGAATGGTTTCAAATAAATTGATCGTCATAACAATCCTCCCAGACTGCCTAACCCGCCCGAACTGCTGTCTCCGGCTTTGCTGAAACCGATTTGGGTGGTAAAGCCATCCCGTTTCGAGAAGCGGTGGCGGATGGTGCGGACGAGAAATAAACCGTTCAGAACATCCTGTGGGGCGTCGGTCACTTCGATCGCGCTGCCGACGACCACCAGCGGAGCACCGGGGACGAGTAGCGATCCGGTAAGGGTGAGTTGAATGGAGGCGATCGCCTTTCCATCGGCAGCTTGTTGGGCGGCATCCTGGCTGCGCAGTGAGGCGTCGGGGAGTTCTCGGTTGGGATCACCGTCGCCTGAGCTGCCTTGAACTGCACTGGGATCTTTAATGAGCCAGTTCCAGGCCGATTGTCCTTGGCTACCAGCGGCTCCTTCTCCGATGGTTATGACGCGGCTGATTCCGGGTGTGGATTCCGTTACGGTGAGGGACAAGACATCGGTTCCATAGGTAAAGGTTTGGACGGGCTGGCCAGCATTGAAGGGGGTGAAATTGAGTTTGTTTTCAGGCGTGATGTAGGCCAAGTAGCCGCTTTTTTGAGCCAGGTTGGCGATGTGGTGATAAGCGGTGCGGCGATCGTCCAGGATGTAAAAGGGGAAGGTGATACCGTCTTCGATGCTGTCGGTGTCCACACTGGCGGTGCTGGTTAAATCGCGAATAATATCGCCAGCGGTTTGCTGCTCATAGCTCTGGTTAATACGCTGTTTGGCAAGTTGAGCGGCGGCATTGGTAACGGTCAGGCGCGTCATGCCGTCAATGCCGTGACGGATTTGTTCGATCTGTCCGGTAAACACGAGTTCCGCCGAACCGTCTCCATAACCGAGTGAAATAGTTCCTGTATCGCCAAGTGCAACCGTCGGAGCCTGATCATTAGCAGATAAATAAATCTCTGCGACATCGACCCCGGGGGCAAGAGTGGAGGAGAGGGCGATCGCCACCACACTCTCTTTCCAGGGATCGGAACTGCCGCCCAGATCCACACCCAACGCACTGCTCGCCGCAGAGGCCAATCCCCCGATCGCTGAATCACTGCTGCCCCCACCAAAGCTGACCTCAAATACAGGTCGCCGGACGGCAGGAGTGGCATCATTGCTAGGGAAAAGAAGACCGACCATAGAGAACCTTGATGATTGGATGTTGAACGGGGTGTAGGGGTTCTACCTTTGGCTGAGGGCAAAGCCCCCAAGCCCCCTTAGCTTAATTCACTGGCTTAATTCACTTTGGGATTTTCGGAGGTGTAGTACTGGAATGAGCGGGGAACGCCATCCTGGCCGAACAGGTGGGTGACTTCTTTGAAGACGAAGGGTAATGTGCCTGCACCCGCTAGATTGGCATAGGTGACATTGCCGGAATCCGGCCCCGGTCGCACGTCCATGTGCAGGTGATTGTAGAAGCTCATGCCTGTATCGCCAGACCGCATGATGAGCTGGCCTTTTTTGACTTTGCTGCCCGTGATGCTGCCGTCAGCAATTCCCCGACTGCTAAAGGCTTCACGAATGCTATTTTTGCGACCGTGACCGTAAACAGCGTAGGTGCGGGTTGCGATTCCACCTGCGCCTTTGTCGTGATCGCTGTTGGGAGGAATGGGATTTCCTGCATCATCGACATCATGACGAATGATGATGAAGTTCCAATCAGCGGTGGTGTCATCGTCGCGCTGGTCAAACCAATCGATCACAGTGCCGGGACGAGTCGCCAGAATTTCGACATCCTGATCCAGCGCAAAATCGTAGGCATACACCTGGTTGTAAAACCTGTGATGGCTCCACAAGCCCTGATTTCCCTGACCGCACTGTACCAGCTTTCCAGACTCGTAGGGCAAGTTATAGGGCGATGTGGTGTGAGCCGGATATCCGGCAAAGGCATCGCCGTTGGGATTGTACTTACCATCATCCGTATCGCCATCTTTCCCCATAAAGAAGGATGGCCAGAAGCTAATCCATACCTGAATTACAGACTTGAAGAACATGCTTTCGGTGAAGGGTGACACCAGCACCGATAAGTCTTGTCCTTGAGCAAACGCAAACTGGGCGATCGCCGTTCCCACAAATCCGCCTAAAAGTCCGGTGGTAAGTCCGCCCAGCACATGCCAGAGCAGGAACATCTTAGCGGCCTGACCACCCGATACAAACGGCAAGCTAAACTCCTCACGCGGAATCACCCGAATAAAAATCTGGCTGGTGATTAATCCAGTGACCGTGCTAACTAAGCCACCGACCGTTTTGCGATTCTCTGGACGATTATCGTTCCCCGATGGAGGAGCATAAAAGTCGCCATCGTAGTTGATCAGCGTTAACGCCGACAGCAACGCATCACGAGCACCACCAATGATTGAATAATACAGATACGCTTCAAATGTATCGGTGCCGATGAGTGTCAGCCAGAAGGTGAACCAGTTCAACGCGCTGGCGTGGGTGTGCATTTGCTCAAACGATCCGCCCAGCGTTGCCAGCAGTCGGAACAGGAAATTCAAGCCAGAGGGTACAGGTTTTTCGCTCGCTAACCTATAGATGGCATAAACGCTCAACGTAGCAGCATTGAGAGAGTTTGAGAGGAAATCTCCGGCTTCCAGGGAGGTCAAATGCAGAGCAACTTCGCCAAAATCAGCAATCCAGGCGGTATGCCGTGCCCAGCCTTCAATTTCGTCAGGCGTCAGATTTTTGAAGCTGTAGTGTTGCGGACTGCTGGCCTTAAAGATCGGCAGTTGCGGCCAATCCAGATTGGTTCCCGTCAGCAGTTCGTCATCGCCTTTCGTGATGCGCGTGCGAGCGGCATTGATTTTGACATCATCGCCCAATAGCCAACTGGCGTACCAACAGTAGGTTTCGCTCGGTGCACTGGCCGCCGCCGCGCCCACGCTGCCCGCACCAAAGTTGCTCACCGGAATCAAATCCAGTAACGCACTGACTCCTTCAAATGCTTTCGTTAGTCCGGTGCCAATACAGTTGACTCGTCCCGCCACGAACTGAATACCCCAGCGTTCCAGCCAATCTTGAATCGCCAGAGCCAGCGTGTCGGCATTAAAGTCAGGCAGGTGAAATTCAGATTGGAGCCGCTGTTTCAGTCGTTGCAGAATAGACGCCAGATTCAATCGGTTTTCTCGTTCTGTGGCAGAGATTCCGGGCGGCATCTGCTGCAAGCGCTGAATCAAATCATCAAACAGCAGCCAGATCTGATCTTCCAGAAAATGATTGGTTAATCCCAGATCAGTTTCGATAATGTCGAGAAATTCGCTGAGGTGATGTCGCAACTGATCGAGCGTCAGGTTTTGCACCAGATGCGTGAGATCGGTCAGCAGCGATTTGAGCAGCGGAACAACATCCCCTGGTTCATCGACTGAACCAATCGATTTTCCCAGATTAATCAACTGACCGATCAGGGGTTGTAGCCATGCTGTAAGCCGTTGGCGAGCATGGTTGAAGGCAGTTTGGGGGCGATCGCTAAATCGAGCAGCCGTTCCTTGCAGGGCTTGCTCCATCACCGTTAAGAGTTGTCCACCCTGACTCTGATCGGCGACCAGTCGGGTAAACAGGCTCAACACATCTTCGACCAGCGACTCATCAGCCGTTTTGCCGATCGCCCGCTGGATGCGCTGAGGTTGTAATAGAACTGAGCCGAGGGTCATAGAACACTCCGTGACACACAAAAGGTCATAGTGAAACGCCACCACCGCCGCCAACCGACGAGACAGTTTGCCGCATGGAGACGAACGCATCGTTAAGCTGCGCGATTCCCGCTTTTAGCTCGTCGTCCAGATTGTGCAGTCGTTCGATCAGAGCTGTAATCAGGTCTGCGAAATCTAAGCTTTGGAGGAGCGGCAAAATGGTTTGCTCAAATTCCGGCTGTAAAACATCTGTCACCAGTTTTTGTGGATCGAGCGCTTTCAGTTTGTCCACGACAGCCGCATAGTCAGCATCCAAAGCTGCGACATCAGCAGCGGGCAGGATTTGGTTTAGATCAAGCGTTTGCAACAGAGCGTCAAATGCTGACTCCAGAGCATCTTTTAAGTGAGCCGGATTCAGAGCGTCGAGCTGACTGCGAATTTGAGCAAACGTATCTTTCAAACTATCGCTGAGAAAACTCAAATCAAAATTCTGAAGTTTTTGCACCAGTTGTTGCAGCGCATCCTTAATACCTGTGAGCGAATTTGGCCCCAAGAGTAAATCAAGTAACTTCGCTTTAACTTGATTCACCAGATGTTGCAGTCGTCCCAGAAAAACGTCCAGAATTTGCTGCACCGGATGCACTAACCCAAACAGCTTGACTAGCGGTTCCAACAACTGTGCTTCTAATGCCTGTTGAACCGACTGAACTAACTCTGTCGGAGTCAGACTAGACCGACGTAAATCAGCCAGAATGCCATCGCTCGTATGAAAGCGAGTATCCCAATCAGTTAATGCGCTAGTGAGTTGGGTTTGAGTTTGAGTCAAGGCTTGCTGCCAGGTGGCCAACGTTTGAAACGGTGCATTAAAAGCAGGCTGTAGCGGATTGCAGCGAGCCAGCAGGTTTGTCAGTGCCGTTTTCTGCGGAGATGCCGGAAGTGCCGCGAGCGCTTGTGATGTAATTCCCCGATATGCCTGTACCAGAGTCGTTAAGCGAGACTGCGGATTCAGGGTGTTGAGGTCGGTCAAAACTAGGGAGAGGAGCGTGTTGACGCGATCGCCCACGGCCTGTGCTTTCGTCTTATCCAGAGCCGCACTCAAATTATCTAACGTCGATTGCAGAGTAGTGAGATCGGTGAGGCCATTAAGCTTGCCGAAGATCGGGCTGAGCCAGGTATTGAGTTGAGTAGTGGGGTCAGCAAAGCCATTCAGCAAATCAGTCGCGCTTTGCAGCACCGTGTTCAGTTTGTCGCCAAATCCCGCCACTGCCGCGACTTGCTTCAGAGCCGCATCGATTTGATCAAAGGTTTCATCGATCGGCAGGGCATTCACAATACTGTCGATCACCTGATCGATCGTGGCCTGTAGAGGCGCAATTAACTCCTCTGGTTTAAGTTGATCAAACGCTTGCAGCAGTTCGTTAAAGAGCGGTTCTAGCGGTTCCAGAAGTTGAGCTGGGCTGACGTTCTCCTTTAAGCGATCTTTGAGTTTACTCAGTTCCGTTTGCACGGGTTCCAGCAGGCTGCTCGGCTTAAATCCGTCCATCTGCGTCACCAGATCGTGATATGGCTGCGTTAGCTCAGTGCCAATCAGTTTGGTAGGTTCAAACTCTTTCACCTTGTCAATCAACTGTTTGGGCTGATCTTTAACCGACTCCAACACGGGAACTGGGCCTTCGTCCAAAAATTGTCCAAATTGATCAATGATCGGATCGGTAATCGTGCTCAGATCGTCCGGCAAGACGGATAAGGCGGCCTGCAATGCGCCCTGCATCGCTCCCCCTAACAGCGAACTATCCAACCCTTGCAGGATGCCGATCACGTCTTGAATACCCTGAAGCACTTCGTCGATCACGGCAGCAAACGAGAGGGCTTGCAACTCTTGCGTAATCGCTTCCATCGCGCTGCGGATCGCGGCGATCGCATTCACCACTTCCGGTGAACCCAGCACACTGTTAATCGCTTGTAGTGCATCAGTAAGTGTTCCGATCACGGCCTGCGGATTAAAACTATCCACCGCACCGCTGAGGGCATCCACGACCTGATGCACAGCATCCCGCACCGGATTGAACAACGCTGCCAGTTGATTCAGCAGTTCCGACTGAAACGCCTGGATGCTGTCCTCAATTTGAGTGGCGATCGCTCCCGGATTTGCGCCCCCTAACAGCGATTGCACTTCACCAAACAGATTTTGCACCTGGAGGGTGACATTCACCATCGCGTTATCTAAACCATCTACCGTCGCGCGTGCCCCGTCGGCCACAGCTTTTAGGGGTTCCTGAATAGCCGATAAATCCAGCATGTCAACCAAATCTTCCAGCCAGCCCACCAGGCCACCCAACCAGCGATTCATCTCGGTTAAGACGGCTTCATTCGCGCTGGTTGCGGCAGTGCTGAGTGATTTCAACGCACTGATCGGCCCATTCGGACGCAACACCGATAGCACATGCTCCATCTGATGCCGCAAATCGGTTGGGAGATGGGCAAGACGCTGATTCAGGTCGGGTAGCTGTGCTAAAACGTTCGTCTGGAGGGGCGATCGCACCGCATCATACTGATCTAGCAAGCTATTTAGAGAGGCGATTGTGGCATCTGTGCCGCTCAGATTACCGCTGTTGACGGCAGTTTTGAGCGTCGTCAATCCACTTGTCAAATCCGTCAAAACTTGCGTCAAGATTGGAAAGGGAACCTGTGCCGCCAGAGCAACCAGCGCTGTATCGAGCGGATTCAGCACGTCATCAATGCCGCTTGAAACAAATGTCGTGGTTAACTCTACGGTTTGCACCAGGCTAGCCTGAATGGCCGCCTCATCCATCGTTTGCCAACTGACGAGTGTGGCTAACGGATCGTGCAAATCATCCAGAACCGGAATGTTGAGGGGCAACAAAACCGATCGCTGCGGATTGTTCAGGATATCGTTCAGCCAGATCAGAAAACTCTCAACCGTGAGTGGGGAGGGAAGAAGGGCGATCGCCCCATTCACCTGATCCAGACTGCTGGTGAGAGCCGTTACCTGACTGCCGGGAACGGCAGGGCTACCTGAACCACCCGGAGTGCCACTTCCACCGGAACCACTGCCCGATGAACCGGAATCGGCTGAACCCAAACAGCTAAAGTCAATTTGAGTCAGATTGTAGATCGCCAGAACAGCGCGCAGGGCATCTCCTAACGCACCCGTCAGATCTGTACCAATCGTGTTTTGAAGCTGTTGCAGCGTACCCGTCAGTCCGCCCGTAATGGATGACAAATCAGTTGGTAATGCCTGACTCAGCGAGCTTAATGTGCCCGTGAAGTCACTGCCCACATTGAGATCGGGCAAGGGCAGAGCATTGAGGTTCTGAGTCAGATCGCCCAGACTATCCGGTGGGTTGTTGATTAACCCAGTTACAGTGGTCACGACTCCCGTGAGATTGCCAACCTGAGACTCAATCTGCGAACTCAGATCGCTGCTGTCCAGGCTGATGTTCAACTGCTCTAGCAGAGTTGCCATCGCCTAACTCCCTCCACCAAACAAATCCGTCAAACTGCCAGCCGCGTCGCCCAGTTTGTTTACCGCCGATTCAACGCCGCTCAGTGCTCCTTGCAGCGGTACCGTGGGATCACCAAAATTAGGAATCGAGAGAGACGTAATCGCATCTAACGCGCCTGTCACCGCATCCATAAAGTCTCCTGCCTGATCCAACAGGCTAGTGTCTAGTCCACCAAGCGGATCGGGGGGTGGCGGGGGTGGCGGACTTTCGCGCAACACAATCAGATAATCCGTTTCGTCAGGTCTAACGCCGTTTTCCTGAAACTGGAGCGTGTCAATGATGACGTACTGGATATCAGTTGCCGTGACGATATCCGCGACAAAGGTGACAGGCTCGCCGTCGCGAAACTTACCGCGCAGTTGCTCCAAAAAATCATTGCGAATTTCATCACCATACAGACTTCCGGCGATCGCAATTCGCGTCGGAGCCGTATTCATATCCTGAAACAAACTGCCAACTTTTCCCGGAATGGCAAGTTCCACAAACTGTCGATTTTCCAAACTGCGGATTGATTCAATCCGAGGGATTTCCCAATCGCCTAAAACGGGCTTCACGTTCATGACAAATCCACTCCATGTCGTTGCGCTTGTTCGATTAGCGCGTCATTGACCAATGCGACGAGCTGTTCTGCATCGGTTAGGGGTAGTACGGTGGGTTGAGATAAAGAAGTATCTCTGATTGATGGTGGTGTTGGGTTTCGCAGAGGCTCAACCCAACCTACTGTTTCGGTGGTTTTAGCTGTAGTGAGTAGGTTATCTGATGGTGATTTCAAAGATTCTTTTGAAGAGGCTAACAGATCTGTTGTGAGAGATTTCAGGGGAACGATCGCTTCAACCTTATGATCTGTTTCACGATTGCTAATTGAAGGATCTAAGCCAGATGAATGAGGCTGTAAATTTGGCGATCGCGTCCCGTCTAACGCCAAAGAATTTTGCTGTACTTGCGACGCTAATCCAGGTGAATTTGATTGAGTAGAGCGATCGCTGATTTCACCATTTTGCAACGCTTTAGATGAGTTTGCAGAAGTTGTCAATAAATCATCTGTCAATGTATTTAGCAAGTCGATAGATTGTTTCAAAGGAGAACCAGATGGCATGGATTCTCCAGATAAATCTGACGATGCAGATACCGTATTAAATCGTTCGGTATTCTCAGATTTACGGAATGATTGTGACAGTTCTGTGGTCGGTTGTTGAGTGCGATCGCTCCCCACATTGGCACCCGGAGGCTGAGAGACTGAATGTCGTTGCTTAAACGAGAAAAGAGGCGATCGTCCGTCAGCGTTAGAGTCTAGCAAAGGCGCAGATGAATTGGATGGCGAACGGTGATCGGGTGACTGAATGGGAAATTGGGGCGATCGCACTCCAGTTGGCTCAACCGATGACTCAACCGATGGTCTAGACGGTGGCTGTTCTAAACGGTTGGGCCGTTTAGGGAAGGCGAGACGAGAGGGGCGATCGCTAGACTCTACAGCATCGGATGGAGGGCGATCGGGAGCATCAGACAGCGCTTGAAAGGGCGAGAAATCGACCATTGGCAGCGCTGGCGTCAGATCAGGCAAGTTCTCCGCTTCTGAAAAATCAGCAACCAGTTGAGCTAGCGGATTCGTCAATGTATCCGCCACCCAACGAAATGCGCGAACGCTATAGTGCCACGTTGGCTGCTGATCTTGATTGGATGGATCGTCGTTGACCATGCTCCTATCCCCTTCTAGTAGGGTGGGTACGGCCCACCTAAATTCCTGGCTGTAGATATTGGCATACAGATGGGCACGGCCCACCCTACAATTCGCTTGGCAAGAAGCTGGAGCTTCCAGGTTGGTATTACCAAGCTGAAGCTTGGTAACGAGTCACCCTAACGCGCAACTCCTAACCCCCAACACCCTGTTTCAGCATTTGCAAATGCAGCAAAATCTGCCCTAGCGTCAGTTCATTCATCTGCTGCGGTGTCCAGCCAAACTCTTTGGCGAGGATGAAAGCCGCTTTCGCCAGCGGAGCTTCCATCGAGGCAGACAGTTGCTCTGCATTGGCGGTGATGCCGCTAATTTGATTCACCTGCTCCAGCAAAAACTGCACCAGACCTACATGCAGCGTCGAGACTTGCGCCACGCTCATTTCAGGTTCCACCAGGGCACGCTGCACCATCAAGGTTGCCATCAGCGAATCACTTTCTTTCGCCGCACGCGAGATTAGCTGTAAGTCTCGAACAGCCAGCGGACGCAATCGCACGGTTTGGGAGGCGATCGCCCCATGACCATTCTGAATCGGATTTAGTACCCTGGCCGGAATCTCAACCTCAAAGGTTAGCGTACTGCCTGCCAGTAACTCTTCAGCAGACAGCATTACGGTTCATCCTTAACGGTAATGTAGAGTGCTTGAAAACTGAGTGACTCCAGCACAAAATCATCTTCGGGCAGGCTATACGCCCAGTTGTCAAACTTAGCGTCGTGAATGGTAACGGTGCTGCGCACATCGGGCTGAGCCGGGTTTTCCACCAGCAGGGTAATGTTGAACGAAGGCTGTACCCAACTGCCAGAGGGACGGCTATCGGCAGCATCGCCCAACAGCAGTTTGAGCATGGCTCCGTTAATGAAGGCTCGACCAATCGTACCGTTGATAGCAACGTTACCGGGACGCAACTCTGTCGCGTAGCGCTGGCCGATCTCGTGGAAGGGTCTCACGGTAGATAGCACATTCACTTTCACATTCTGCGCTCGCCCCACCGTTCCTAGTCCATAGGCGTCTACGATTCCCTTGGCTTTCTCGCCTTCTGTTCCTGGGGTGGTGCCAGCTAGCGCGATAGACGCGTCGGCCCCAGTGAATACACTCGTATTTGGCATTGGTTTCTCCTGCGGATAGTTTAATGTCTAAACGCCATTCGCGGTTACTGTAAAACCAGCGTGACGGCTACAAAATCGATTGAGAAGGTGGGTTGCAAAACGGCATTGACGATCGCCCGTCCCGCAATTTCATCAGCGCGAGTTGCCGATACGTTCAGGGTGTATCCCGTCAGCGCTTCGTCCTGCACCATCGTTGTGAGAAATCCGTCAATCGTGCCCTGCATGGCCTTGCGGACTCGCTGATTGTTGAGACGACCGATAAACGGATCACAGGCTTGCCGAATGCCCGCTTTGGCATAATCCACAATCCGGCGTGTTGTAATTTGCTTATACGCGGCATCATCTGTCGTTAAGCCACGCACCACGCGGATGCCCTGCCGATCTTCCAGAACCAAGAACCGACTTTGCAGCAGATCCTTCACTTCACCGTAGGTAAAGCGATTTGCCAGTTTTACGACTCCCGGCAATACTTTATTGGTAGGACTCGCTTGAGGTGCGAGGCTGCTAATCAATCCGGCTACGGCGGCGGCTGAGTATGTTCCGCTGAGCGCAACATCAGTTTTGGCGATCGCATCAAACGCCACAACGCCAGGTGTTGTCATCACAATTCGCCCGTTTTTCACAACCTGGGCTTTGATGTTATCTGTTGTAGTGGCATCGGAACCAATCACCGCGATCAAATCTCGACCATTGGCTTCTGCTGATGCGACTAGAGCACCCAAAACTTCCTTAGCATCTGTGGTTGAGAGTTCAGGTGCCACGACAATGTTGATATCTTCTTTCACCAGTTCATTAAACGCGGCGGTGAAATCCGCTTTGTCGGCTCCTGCCGCCAGCGCTCGCGCAAAAACAGTTCTGGCACCGTTTTTGTACAGCAATTCAACAGCACGAGCCAGGTTCAACGTACCTGCACTATAGGCATCGTAGTTGCCCAATTTACCTAACGCACCCGCATAGTCTGACAGCAAATGGGTTTGCTCCGTTCCCTGGGCAGCCGTGCCAACAATGCCAATATTTCCGGCAGAGATACCGCCGACGCTGATCAAACCTTCAGACTGCACCCGGATAAACGTTCCAGGAACGATAAATTCTGTAAAGGTATCTTCTGCCATTGAGAATGTCTCCTTTGTAGTGTCTTGACTTTGTAGTGTTCAGACTTGCAAACGACGGATCAATTGCAAACCACAGCGATTAACCCACGTTGACGCTGATCGGAATCTCTTGAATGACTCCTTCGTCTTCCGTAGGTTTCTTCACAAACTCGTAGAAAATGCGAAACGTTAAAACTTGTTCAGCGGCACCCGGAGCGATCGCCCCTCCCCCAAGATCGGCCAGCGTTAAACGCAGAATGCCGTGCTCCAGCAGCGTTTGACGGGTTTGACCCAACAGCGCATTCAGGTGTGCCGTTACTGCATTGTTTAACTCACTAGCGCTAGCCGCTTTTACGGTCATTAGCACATCCGCATTGAGCCGTTGCCCCCAAATTTCCCCTTTTGGATCATCATTCATGCCGATAAAACCACCCAATCCTGTGGGTAACAGCTGCACGGCATTCAGTCGGAGTATGGGTTGTAGTGTTGGATCAGCGATCGAAGGCAACAGGGAATTGACAGCAGAAAGTAGTCCATTTAGGACTTCAGACGGATTAATCGTATCCACAAAGCGTTACCTTACAGTGATGCGAATGGGGGCAGACATTGAACGCAAAATAATGTTCATTTAGTTATCAGGACGATGAGCCAAGAGTATGCATATTTTTCAAATAGCTTTACCGGGAACGCTGTCGCTAACGGATGTAACCATGAATCGCACCCTAGATATGTTTAAGCACACATCAACCGCTAATCACCAAAATCCGGATTTTTTTTTGATTCTTGTAAATTGAGGCTGACGTTTGAAGCTGACAGGCCGAATGAATACTCACTGAATATCCTTAAGGGTGATTATGATGGCGATCGCCCACGGATCTGTTGATGTCAATCTATCTCAAGTTTGTTTTCGTAGCACTATACTAACCTCTCACTTTCAAGAGTGGATGGCACGATTCCGGTTTTCTTTGAAAAAATTTAGATTTGCTGCGTCGTGAAATACAAAAGGGGAGCTTCTTCTATGTCTAACCGTCCCTATGATGTTGTTCTCTATGGTGCCAGTGGGTTCGTTGGGAAACAGACGGTGCAATACTTTGCCCGCCATATGTCTTCTCAACCCTTGCGTTGGGCGATCGCCGGACGCGACCGTCAGAAACTGGAAGCCGTTAGAAATCAGGTTGGTGTCGCTGTAGATATTCTGGTAGCAGATAGCCAGGATCAGCAGGCGATCGATACCATGGTTTCCCAGACACGGGTGCTGCTTAGCACCGCAGGCCCGTTTGCTCTATATAGCAATGGCCTGGTAGATGCTTGTATCCGGTTTAAAGCTCACTATGTAGACATTACCGGAGAAACTCTCTGGGTCAAAACCTTAATCGATCGCTATCATGATCAAGCCGTCGCGGATGGTACTCGCATTATTCCCTGTTGTGGCTTTGATTCTGTTCCGTCTGACCTCGGTACCTATCTGATGGTTCGTCACATGCAACACGCGCTAGGCGTACCTTGCCAGCAGGTGAATGCGTATTTCCAGATGTATGGAGGCTTGAACGGAGGGACATTAGCATCCGCGTTCAATCTTTATGATTCAGGCGAAACAGAGCCGTTTAGCAATCCCTTCTTGTTAAATCCTGATCCATCGCATACCCCTTCTGAAATCGCTCGAAACCGTGATCCTGACATTCCAATCTTTGCCTCAGATCTCAATACCTGGGTTGCACCTTTTATTATGGGAGCCGTCAATACCCGTATTGTCCGCCGTAGTTGCGCTCTTTATGAAGAATGGCAGGAAGCGTATGGCTCCCAGTTCACCTATCAGGAGTACCTCAAGTTTGATGAACCGTTCGCGTGGCTACAGGCAACAGGTATGACCGCAGGGCTGTCTTTGTTAATGGGTGTCTTGCAGCAGCGTCAGATGCGATCGCTCCTCCAGCCGTTCCTACCCCAACCCGGTAGTGGCCCTTCAGATCAGACCATGAACAAGGGTTGGTTCTCCTGCGAACTGGTGGGCACCACAAATGATGGTCGCAAGGTACGAGGATTGATTCGAGACCAGGGAGATCCTGGTAACCGAGCAACGGTTAAATTTGTGTGCGAATCTGCCCTGAGTTTGGCACTACAGTTTGATGAACTACCCGGTGGGCAGGGGAGGGGAGGCATCCTGACTCCCGCAACCGGATTGGGTGATGTTCTGGCAGACCGCTTGCGTAACGCCGGAATGATGGTCACAGTCCCGACATAGAATAGTGCTACGTCATTACGTTAACGTGAGTCTCCAAGGGGGGTAGTAGTGCAGTACACTACTACCCCCCTTGGGAAAACAAAAAGAAAACACGTTTTCTTAGGAATTCGACGAAGGCACAAAATAGAGCTGTATTCATTCGGGTTAGGACGGGGCGGAGGGGTGGAACCCTGGCTGGGGGCGCGGCCCCCATACCCCCTATCCTAACCATCTCAACGGTCGTTATATAGTGTCCTGCGCGTCGCTCAGAACATCCTTTTGCGGCATTTCAGCCGCGCGTCGCGCGGCTGAAATGCCGCTATCGAAGTCACGTTAATTAACCATCTTTCCAATAAAGTCTAATGTTTAGAAAAAATAAACACTGCAATGGGAATGATGCTTAAGACAAATGCAGTAAATAAAGCGTGTTCTACTCTGCGGCTGAAAACACCCACGATCGCAGCAATGCCGAGAATTAAAATAAATGAGCCAACATAAACCGTGACTTCTCCACCCGTATCGATGAGTGGATCAGGCTGTGGATTGGGAGTAGGAGATCTAAGCGTTGTAGATGTCACGAGCGTGGTACCCACAACCAATAGAGGAAACCGAGTATTCATCGTTAAATACGCAATAGTTTGATCAGAGTTTAAGATTCGTTGCTCAGTGCGTTGAGCAGCTTTTTAGCGATCAGCGCACTGGCGATCGCTCCGCCCACCACGCCTGCCACTTTAGCGGCTTGACTATGGCCACTACCATCCTGTCGTTCAAAGATTTCGTCTTTCAACCATTCTGCGGTTGCTTTGAAATCGTGAATCGGAGTCGGCAAGAGTTCCAAATAGGTGCCCTGCCGAATGAAATGGCCTAGTTCACCCGTGATTTCAACCTTATTAAACAAATTGGCAACACTTTCATCCAAACCTAATTTCAGCAGAGTGCCGCGCAGGTTCACTCTGGCGGGTTTCAGGTCGTAACCCAGAGCCATTGCACGGAGGTTATAGGCGATCGCATATCCCTGTTGATACGCGACTTGAGCGGTGGGTGGTAGGGGTTTGAGTTGAGGTTCCTGTTCTTCTACACTCGTGCGCTGATCGGACTGGTGTTCCTGTGCTTCATACCCTCTCACATTCGGTGACGTCGTTTGTAGTCCAACGGCGCAGTCACCTCCTGCAAACACCTCTGGAAAGTCTGGTAGCTGTAGTGTCGGTGTTACCTTAATGCGTCCGTGTTTGTCGCGATTCTCATCAGGAATAGGAAGCGACTTGATCAGGGGATGGGTATTGGTGCCCGTGGTCCAGATAATCGTTCCGGCAGAAAGGCTTTGCGGCTGATCGTTACGGCTGTACTCAATCCGATTGGGTCGAATGGCCGTTACCTTGGCTCCCATCAGCAGATCTACCTCAGTAGCTCGATGATGCAGCGCATTCTGAGCAATGTCGCGCAACTGGCTGTTGATGTCGCCCTCCAAGATTTCTGGCCCGTGATTCACCAAAGCCACACGCACCTCTTGAGGATTGCCACCCAGTGCTTCGTACCATTGAGGCAGCAGATCGGCTAGAGTCCCAGCCATCTCAACACCCGATGGCCCCGCCCCAATCACGGCTGTCGTTAAAAGCTGACGCCGCTGTTCAATATCCTGAAGCTGAACGGCTTGCTGCAAGCAATCGCGGATGTGGCGATCGATAGCGATCGCGTCCTCCTGCGTCCGGAACGGCAGCGCATGTTGTTCCGCACCTTCTACCCCAAAGTATCCGGTGATGCTGCCCAGCGCTAAAACTAGATTGCTGTAGGTGTAGCGATCGCCACCCGTCAGGCTAACCTGTCGTTGATGCAAATCAATCTCTTGCACCGCATCTTGCACAAAAATCACGCCGCTGCGGTTCAGCAGTTCCTCATAGCGAGGAACAACCTGATTGGCATCCATTTCGCCGCTAAAGTACTCATACAGCAATGGTTTAAAGCAAAAACGATCGCGCTGATCAATTAAAATCACCGAGCGGGGATAGTGGTGATGACTGAGATGCAGGGCTGTAAATAACCCTGCAAATCCGCCCCCGAGAATAACTGTTTGATAAACAGGAGTTGCCATAGTTCAAGCTCTCCACAAATACAGCAATGAAAATAAAACAATCCAGATCACATCCACGAAATGCCAGAAAAGTGATGTTGCAGTGACTCCAAAAGAGCCGTTTTCATAGTTTCCCGATCGAAATGAACGAAGCAACATCAATAGCTGCAACAAAATTCCGGTGAGAACGTGCAATCCGTGAAAGCCAGTCAGCAGATAAAAGGTTGCACCAAATAATCCGGTTTGTAAGCCAAACGACAAATGATTCCATTCGATCGCCTGTCCAATCAAGAAATACGTCCCCATTGCAGACGTAAGCAACCACAGGAGCCGAAATTGATTGAGCTTGCGATGATGGAGCGATCGCTCGGCCAGATAAATCACACCACTGCTGGCAACTAAAACCAGAGTATTGATGCCCGGTTTACCAATTTCCAGCGGCGGCACTCCGGGAGGCAGCCAGTTATCAGTGGTTAAACGCAGCGCCAGGTAAGTCGTGAAAAAACTCATGAACACCGCGCTTTCAGACAGCAGAAACACGACGAATCCAAACAGCGCTTTGCCGTGATGATCGTCCGCGTCGCCCCCTCCTGTCGGCAGAAATCGCCGCATCCAGCGGGGTAGATTACTGTGGACGCGATCGAACCGGACGGGACTTTCATCTGGTGTGTGAGATGAGCGCGTATGAGATGAAGGCGTCATGTTAACCTCCCCACTCGTCCGGGTTGCCATAAGCATAGGGCGGACATGAGACAACCGGAATCTCCTCAAAATTCTCAACGGGAGGCGGAGAAGTCGTTGTCCATTCCAATCCAGTTGCGCGCCAGGGATTGTTAGAGGCGGGCCGACCCATCAGCCAGGAACCGACAAAATTCGCGATAAATGGCAAAACCGAAATGCCTAACAGAAACGCACCGAGACTCGCTACAATATTCCACGTTTGATATTGCGGATCATAGGAAGAAATGCGGCGCACCATACCCTGCAAGCCCAGCGGATGCATGGGAAAGAAAGTGAGATTTGCCCCAATAAAGGTGAGCCAGAAGTGAATCTTTCCCCACCCTTCCGCATACATGCGACCTGTCATTTTGGGAAACCAAAAATACAGCGCGGCGAAAATCGCCATTGTAATCGTGTTGTACACGATGTAGTGAAAATGTCCAACCACAAAATACGTATTGTTGACATGCAGATCAAACGGAACGGAGCTGAGCATAATGCCTGTAATGCCGCCAAACAGGAACATGACGACTCCACCCAGAGCAAATAGCATGGGCGTCTCCAGATGCAGTTTGCTGCGCCAAACCGTTGCCGTCCAGGCAAATTCCTTGATCCCTGTAAACACAGCAATCAGCATGGACGACACCATAAACGTTAGCCGCATCCAGCCCGGTGTGCCGCTGGCAAACAGATGATGCACCCAGACAAAAATGCTGATGATCGCAATGCCAAAAGAGGCCAGAGCAACCGTGCGATAGCCAAATAGAGGATTGCGCGTAAAGGCGGGCAATATTTCCGAGAAAATGCCAAATGCAGGTAGGGCCATCACATACACGGCTGGATGGGAGTAAAACCAGAACAGATGTTGATACAACAGTGGGCTACCGTCCTGATAGCTCGCTTCTGCTGGTTCAAAGAAGGTAGTACCCAACGATAGGTCAAACAGCAGCAAAATCAATCCACCTGTTAGCGATGGCAGACAAAATAGCTGGAGAATTTGAGCGCTTAAAACCGTCCAGACCAGAATCGGCATCCGAAAAAACGTCATTCCCGGTGCCCGCATCCACATGATCGTGGTGACAAAATTCACGCCACCCATGATGGACGAGATGCCAATCAAAATCAGACTGATAATCCAGATAAACTCACCGTTGATCAGATGACCCGATGGATTTTGAATGCTGACCGGAGGATATGACCACCATCCCGCCTGAGCCGTGCCGCTGGGTATAAAAAAGCTGGAGAGTAGCAACACTCCGGCAGGGGGTAGAATCCAGAAGGCGATCGCATTCAGCACCGGAAACGCCATATCTCGCGCCCCGATCATCAAGGGAATCAGGTAATTAGCTAATCCCGCTAAGCAAGGAATGATCCACAGAAAGATCATGATCGTGCCGTGTAGCGTAAACAGCCCGTTGTAGGCCGGACGGCTCACCACATTGAGTTCAGGTGTGATCAACTCTGCCCGGATCAGCATCGCCAGCAGACCGCCAATCAAAAAAAAGATAAACGTCGTGAACAGATATTGAATACCAATGACTTTATGATCGGTGCTGAAGCTCAGGTAACGTCGCCAATTGGCACGGTTGCGAGATGGTCTAGTTAGATCAACGGGAATACTGGCGGGATGATCGGTCATGCTTATTGTCCTTGAGTACTGGCATCGTTCACAGATT